>NZ_LT629775.1:1666666-2000000 GCF_900105395.1 Streptomyces sp. TLI_053 | reverse complement strand
AAACCCGGCAGTCGTCATGGGCTGTCACCCATACCTGAACACATAGGGTATGTGGAGGGAACGCGGGGAAGTGAAACATCTCAGTACCCGCAGGAAGAGAAAACAACCGTGATTCCGGGAGTAGTGGCGAGCGAAACCGGATGAGGCTAAACCGTGATGGTGTGAGACCCGGCAGGGGTTGCCGTCACGGGGTCGTGGGATTTTTCTTGACCGGTCTGCCGGCCGGTCGGCGAGTCAGAAACCGTATGGATAGTCGAAGGACATGCGAAAGGTCCGGCGTAGAGGGTAAGACCCCCGTAGGCGAAATCTGTACGGCTCGTTTGAGAAACTCCCAAGTAGCACGGGGCCCGAGAAATCCCGTGTGAATCTGGCGGGACCACCCGCTAAGCCTAAATATTCCCTGGTGACCGATAGCGGATAGTACCGTGAGGGAATGGTGAAAAGTACCGCGGGAGCGGAGTGAAATAGTACCTGAAACCGTGTGCCTACAAGCCGTGGGAGCGTCGGACATGCAGCTTGCTGTGTGTCTCGTGACTGCGTGCCTTTTGAAGAATGAGCCTGCGAGTTTGCGGTGTGTAGCGAGGTTAACCCGTGTGGGGTAGCCGTAGCGAAAGCGAGTCCGAACAGGGCGTCTGAGTTGCATGCCCAAGACCCGAAGCGGAGTGATCTAGCCATGGGCAGGTTGAAGCGGAGGTAAGACTTCGTGGAGGACCGAACCCACCAGGGTTGAAAACCTGGGGGATGACCTGTGGTTAGGGGTGAAAGGCCAATCAAACTCCGTGATAGCTGGTTCTCCCCGAAATGCATTTAGGTGCAGCGTCACGTGTTTCTTGCCGGAGGTAGAGCACTGGATAGGCGATGGGCCTCACCGGGTTACTGACCTTAGCCAAACTCCGAATGCCGGTAAGTGAGAGCGTGGCAGTGAGACTGTGGGGGATAAGCTCCATGGTCGAGAGGGAAACAGCCCAGAACACCGACTAAGGTCCCTAAGCGTGTGCTAAGTGGGAAAGGATGTGGAGTCGCAGAGACAACCAGGAGGTTGGCTTAGAAGCAGCCACCCTTGAAAGAGTGCGTAATAGCTCACTGGTCAAGTGATTCCGCGCCGACAATGTAGCGGGGCTCAAGCACATCACCGAAGTCGTGTCATTGCAGCATATAGGGCCAACGCCTGCTGTGATGGGTAGGGGAGCGTCGTGTGCCGGGTGAAGCGGCGGTGGAAACCAGTCGTGGACGGTATACGAGTGAGAATGCAGGCATGAGTAGCGATACAAGAGTGGGAAACTCTTGCGCCGATTGACCAAGGGTTCCTGGGTCAAGCTGATCTGCCCAGGGTAAGTCGGGACCTAAGGCGAGGCCGACAGGCGTAGTCGATGGACAACGGGTTGATATTCCCGTACCCGCTTTGAAGCGCCAACGCTGAACCAGGTGATGCTAAAGCCGTGAAGCCGGCCCGGAGTCTTCGGACAATGGGACGTGGTGGAGCCGCTGAACCAAGTCTGTACTAGGTGAGCGATGGGGTGACGCAGGAAGGTAGTCCAGCCCGGGCGGTGGTTGTCCCGGGGTAAGGGTGTAGGCCGAGTGATAGGCAAATCCGTCACTCATTGAGGCTGAGACCTGATGCCGAGCCGATTGTGGTGAAGTGGATGATCCTATGCTGTCGAGAAAAGCCTCTAGCGAGTTTCATGGCGGCCCGTACCCCAAACCGACTCAGGTGGTCAGGTAGAGAATACCGAGGCGTTCGGGTGAACTATGGTTAAGGAACTCGGCAAAATGCCCCCGTAACTTCGGGAGAAGGGGGGCCATTCCTGGTGACGGCACTTGCTGCCAGAGCTGGGGGTGGCCGCAGAGACCAGCGAGAAGCGACTGTTTACTAAAAACACAGGTCCGTGCGAAGCTGTAAGGCGATGTATACGGACTGACGCCTGCCCGGTGCTGGAACGTTAAGGGGACCGGTTAGCTCTGATTCGTCGGGGCGAAGCTGAGAACTTAAGCGCCAGTAAACGGCGGTGGTAACTATAACCATCCTAAGGTAGCGAAATTCCTTGTCGGGTAAGTTCCGACCTGCACGAATGGCGTAACGACTTCTCGACTGTCTCAACCATAGGCCCGGTGAAATTGCATTACGAGTAAAGATGCTCGTTTCGCGCAGCAGGACGGAAAGACCCCGGGACCTTTACTATAGCTTGATATTGGTGTTCGGTTCGGCTTGTGTAGGATAGGTGGGAGACTTTGAAGCCGTGACGCCAGTCATGGTGGAGTCGTCGTTGAAATACCACTCTGGTCGTGCTGGATGTCTAACCTGGGTCCGTGATCCGGATCAGGGACAGTGTCTGGTGGGTAGTTTAACTGGGGCGGTTGCCTCCTAAAGAGTAACGGAGGCGCCCAAAGGTTCCCTCAGCCTGGTTGGCAATCAGGTGTTGAGTGTAAGTGCACAAGGGAGCTTGACTGTGAGACTGACGGGTCGAGCAGGGACGAAAGTCGGGACTAGTGATCCGGCGGTGGCTTGTGGAAGCGCCGTCGCTCAACGGATAAAAGGTACCCCGGGGATAACAGGCTGATCTTCCCCAAGAGTCCATATCGACGGGATGGTTTGGCACCTCGATGTCGGCTCGTCGCATCCTGGGGCTGGAGTAGGTCCCAAGGGTTGGGCTGTTCGCCCATTAAAGCGGTACGCGAGCTGGGTTTAGAACGTCGTGAGACAGTTCGGTCCCTATCCGCTGTGCGCGTAGGAGTGTTGAGAAGGGCTGTCCCTAGTACGAGAGGACCGGGACGGACGAACCTCTGGTGTGCCAGTTGTCCTGCCAAGGGCATGGCTGGTTGGCTACGTTCGGGAGGGATAACCGCTGAAAGCATCTAAGCGGGAAGCCTGCTTCGAGATGAGCACTCCCACCTCCTTGAGAGGGTAAGGCTCCCAGTAGACGACTGGGTTGATAGGCCGGATATGGAAGCCCTGTGAGGGGTGGAGTTGACCGGTACTAATAGGCCGAGGGCTTGTCCTCAGTTGCTCGCGTCCACTGTGTTGTTCTGAAACAACGACCCCCGGTTCCTGGCCAGGAACCGGGTGCGGTCGACAGTTTCATAGTGTTTCGGTGGTCATAGCGTGAGGGAAACGCCCGGTTACATTCCGAACCCGGAAGCTAAGCCTCACAGCGCCGATGGTACTGCAGGGGGGACCCTGTGGGAGAGTAGGACGCCGCCGAACAAATTTTCTGGAAGAGCCCCCGCCGGGTAATCGGTCGGGGGCTTTTCTGTTGTAAGGTCGACGTGAAAAGTTGCCATACGTGACAGGAGGCCCCCGGGTGGAGGTCCAGGAGACGCGGGTCCAGACCGATCGCGTCCTCACCATCCCCAACCTGCTGAGCATGGGCCGGCTGGTCGGTGTTCCGCTGTTCCTCTGGCTGATCCTCTGGCCGGTGTTCGACGGTCCGAACAACGACGGGTGGGCGTTGCTGATCCTGATGCTCAGTGGCATCAGTGATTACCTGGACGGGAAACTCGCGCGCAGGTGGGGGCAGATCAGCCGGGTGGGGCAGTTGCTCGACCCGCTGGCGGACCGGCTCTATGTGCTTTCCACCCTGGTCGGCCTGACCTGGCGTGAGATCCTGCCGTGGTGGCTGACGGCGATCCTGCTGGCGCGCGAGGTGTTTATCGCGGCGCTGCTGCCGATTCTCAACCGGCACGGCTACGGGCCGCTGCAGGTGAGTTTCCTGGGCAAGGCCGCGACATTCAATCTGATGTACGCGTTTCCGCTTCTGCTGCTCGGCGCCGGGGACAGTTGGATCGCCCGGCCGGCCGAGATCGTGAGCTGGGCGTTCATCTGGTGGGGTGCCACGCTGTACTGGTGGGCCGCCATTCTTTACGCGGTCCAGGTGCGACAGATCGTCCGCGGCCGCGCGGCCTCCTCGCCGTCCACGGTCTGAGACGTGATCTGAGAGAAGTCCCACGTCGCCACGGTGCGTCGGACGATACCTTCCGGGTAGACCTCCTCTGGAACGGTTTGATGGACCCGAACGGTCCACCACCGCGAAGGAGGACGCACCCGTAATGAAAGCCGTTGTTATGGCAGGGGGCGAAGGCACTCGACTTCGCCCGATGACCTCCAGCATGCCGAAGCCCCTGCTCCCGGTCGCCAATATGCCGATCATGGAGCACGTGCTTCGACTGCTGAAGCGGCACGGTCTCTCCGACACCGTCGTGACCGTCCAGTTCCTGGCCTCACTGGTGAAGAACTACTTCGGTGACGGCGAAGAGCTGGGCATGCATCTCACCTATGCGAACGAGGAGACCCCACTCGGCACTGCGGGGAGTGTCAAGAACGCCGAGGACGCCCTCAAGGACGACTCCTTTCTGGTGATCTCCGGCGACGCTTTGACCGACTTCAATCTCTCGGAATTGATCGAGTTCCACCGCAGCAAGAACGCATTGGTCACCGTCTGTCTCACCAGGGTGCCGAACCCCCTGGAGTTCGGTATCACGATCACCGACGACGAGGGCCGGGTCGAACGCTTCCTGGAGAAACCGACCTGGGGGCAGGTCTTCTCGGACACGGTGAACACCGGTATCTACGTGATGGAGCCCGAGGTCTTCGACTACGTCGCGGCCGGCGAGTCGGTGGACTGGTCGAGCGATGTCTTCCCCCAGTTGCTCAAGGAGGGCAAGCGGGTCTACGGCTATGTTGCCGAGGGCTACTGGGAGGACGTGGGCACCCACGAGAGCTACGGCAAGGCCCAGGCGGACGTCCTGGACGGCAAGGTCGAGGTCGAGCTCGACGGCTTCGAGATCTCGCCGGGTGTCTGGGTGGCCGAAGGGGCCGAGGTGGACCCGGAGGCGATTCTCCGTGGCCCGCTGTACATCGGCGACTACGCCAAGGTCGAGGCGGGCGTCGAGATCCGCGAGCACACCGTGCTCGGCAGCAACGTCGTGGTCAAACGCGGTGCCTTCCTCCACAAGGCGGTCGTGCACGACAACGTCTACATCGGGCCGCAGAGCAATCTGCGGGGCTGCGTGGTCGGCAAGAACACCGATGTGATGCGGGCCGCGCGGATCGAGGACGGCGCGGTGATCGGGGACGAGTGCCTGGTCGGCGAGGAGTCGATCATCGCGGCCAACGTCCGGGTCTACCCGTTCAAGACCATCGAGGCCGGCGCGGTCGTCAACACCTCGGTGATCTGGGAGTCCCGGGGGCAGGAGCACCTGTTCGGGGTGCGCGGTGTCTCCGGCATTCTCAATGTCGAGATCACCCCGGAGCTGGCCGTCCGGCTGGCCGGGGCGTACGCGACGACCTTGAAGAAGGGCGCGACCGTCACCATCGCGCGTGACCACTCGCGCGGTGCGCGGGCTCTCAAGCGGGCGATGATCTCGGCGTTGCAGACCAGCGCGATCGACGTCCGCGACCTGGAGAACGTGCCGATGCCGGTGGCCCGGCAGCACACCGCGCGGGGCAGTGCCGGCGGGATCTTCCTGCGCACCACCCCCGGGGTGCCGGACTCGCTGGACATCCTGTTCTTCGACGAGCGCGGCGCCGATCTCTCCCAGGCCGGACAGCGCAAGCTCGACCGGGTCTACGCACGCCAGGAGTACCGGCGCGCGTTCCCGGGGGAGATCGGTGACCTGACCTTCCCGTCGAGCGTCTTCGACGGCTACGCGGGCAACCTGCTGCGGGCCGTGGACACCACGGGCGTGCGGGAGGCCGGTCTGAAGGTGGTCGTCGACACCGCGCACGGCAGCGCGGGACTCGTTCTGCCGAGCATCCTCGGCCGGCTCGGGGTGGAGGCGCTGACGGTCTCCGGCGGGCTGGACGAGGCACGGCCGACCGAGGACGCCGAGGAGCGGCGGGCCGGACTGGCCCGGCTCGGCGAGCTGGTCGCCTCCTCGCGCGCCGCCTTCGGCGTGCGGTTCGACCCGGTGGGCGAGCGGGTGGCCTTCGTGGACGAGCTCGGCCGGGTGATCGACGACGACCGGGCGCTGCTGGTCCTGCTGGACCTGGTGGCGGCCGAGCGGCGGAGCGGGCAGGTCGCGCTCCCGGTGACCACGACCCGGATCGCCGAGCAGGTCGCGGCCTACCACGGCACGCAGGTCATCTGGACCACGACGACACCGGACGATCTGGCCAAGGCGGCCGCCGCAGAGGGCACGGTGTTCGGCGGCGACGGCCGCGGCGGCTTCGTGGTGCCGGAGTTCAGCGGAGTGCTGGACGGGGCGGCGGCCTTCGTCCGGCTGGTCGGTCTGGTGGCCAGGACCCAGCTCACCCTGAGCCAGATCGACGCGCGGATCCCGCAGGCGCACATCCGTCGCAGGGACATCGCGACGCCGTGGGCGGCGAAGGGCATGGTGATGCGCTCGGTGGTCGAGGCGGCCGGTAGCCGGCAACTGGACACCACGGACGGCGTACGGGTCGTCGAGGCGGACGGGCGGTGGACGCTGGTGCTGCCCGATCCGGCCGAGGCGGTGACCCATCTGTGGGCGGAGGGGCCGGACGACGCGGCGACCGAGGCCCTGCTCGACGAGTGGGCGGCGGTGGTCGACAGCGCCGGGCGGTGAGCCCGCGGCGGGGCGGAGCGGCGGTCGCCGCTCCGCCCCGCTGTCCGTTTCGGGCGGTTGGTCGCGTTCTGGCGTATTTGAAATAGTTGCAGGTCAGGGGGCGTGCGCAGGGCCCTCGCGCGACATGGGACGATGGTCGGCATGTCAGCGACGCCGGGGCAGGGTGCCAGCAGTGGACGGTACAACCGTCCGGATGCCTCGATGTCCCTGCTGACCAATGTGATGGACCACAGCCTCGACGAGGGGTACGCCGAGGCGGCCGCCGCGCGGGGCGGGGCCGGGCCGTACCGGATACCGGGGACGGTGCGCGGGCTGATCACCCTGGGCGCCGGGCTGGCGCTGGTCGGCGCGGTCATCACGGTCGGGGCGGTGAACGCGCACAAGGCGGAACCCACGCTGGCCAAGGAGCGGGACGCCCTGATCCACCGGATCAACGACGCCAACGGTTCGGCGGACCGTCTTCAGCAGCAGGTCCAGGACCTGCGCCGGAAGGTCGACACCACACAGCGGCAGGCGCTCGCCCCGGGTGAGGGCGACCCGGCGGCCCTGGCCGGCGCGGTCGGTCTGGCCGAGGTCACCGGCCCCGGGGTGAAGCTGGTACTGGAGGACGCGGCCGGGACGGGCGCCGGCGGGAACGTCGACCCGCGTGCCGGGCAGGGCTTCTCCAACAGCGGGCGGTTGCGCGACCGTGACCTCCAGCTGGTGGTGAACGGGCTCTGGTCCTCGGGTGCGGAGGCGGTCTCCATCAACGGGCAGCGGCTCACCGCGCTCTCGGCGATCCGCGCGGCCGGCGAAGCCGTTCTGGTGGACAACCGGCCGCTGGTGCCGCCCTACACGGTGCAGGCGCTGGGGGACGGGCCGCGGCTGCTGGGCGCCTTCGAGAGTGCCATGGCCGGCCAGTACCTGCGGCTGCTGCAGGAGAAGTACGGCATCAAGTCGACCCTGTCGGCGCAGAAGAGCCTGACACTGCCCGCGGCCGTCGGGGTGAGCCTGCGGACCGCGCAGCCCGCGGTGCCCGAGGCGTCGCCGAGCGGCTCTCCGGCGGCCGGTGCGAGCGGCTCGCCGTCCGGTGGCCCGTCGCCGTCGCCGTCCGCTCCGGCCTCTTCCGGCTCGTCCGCCGGGGCGTCGCCCTCGGCGAAGCCGAGCGGGTCGACCCCCGCCAAGCGCTCACCGAGTTCGCCGGCCAGAACCACCACCTCGCCTCCCTCGGCGTCCTCCCCGCCCGCCAAGGGCTCCCGCCCGTCCACCACGACCACCGGGTCGTCCTCCGCAGCGACTGGAGCAGCTACACCGTGATTGCCGTACTGGGTCTCGTGATCGGCGTCGTCGTCGGACTCTTCGTCCAGCCCGAGGTGCCCGACGCCGTGGTGCCCTATCTGCCGATCGCGGTGGTGGCGGCGCTGGACGCGGTGTTCGGCGGCGTCCGGGCGATGCTGGACGGCATCTTCAACGACAAGGTGTTCATCGTGTCGTTCCTGTCCAACGTGGTGGTGGCGGCGCTGATCGTCTTCCTCGGTGACCAGCTGGGGGTCGGCTCGCAGCTGTCCACCGGCGTGGTCGTCGTCCTCGGCATCCGCATCTTCTCCAACGCGGCCGCGATCAGGCGCCATGTCTTCCGTGCCTGAGCCGGGCCGCGGGCGCGCGGCGGCGGAGGAGGAAGTGGACGGATCGGTGGGAGAAGTCGTGCGGGACGAGAAGCAGGGGGAAAGGTCCTCGGACGGGACGGCGACCGCCGGGGTCGAGGACGGGGCGGTGGCGGAGAGCACCGGGGAGCGAGAGGGGCCGGCGCCCGTTCGTCCGGCCGGGCGGGTCGAGCGGACCCCCGGGGTCGTGGCCGAGGCCGGGCCGGAGCCGGACCCGGAGCGCGTTCACGAGCGTGTCCCGGAGCCCGAGCGGGTGCCCGGGCCCGTGACGCGGCCGGTCCCCGGGGCCGCGGTCGTGCGCGCCCCCGGCGTGACGCCCGTGCCCGGACACGCACCGGTGGCACCGTCCGAGGCGAAGCCGACTCCCGTGCCCGTGCGTGCGCCCGAACCCGCGCCTGAGCCCGTGTCGAGGCCCGAGCCCGCGCCGGAGCCGAGGCTCGAGCGGAAGCCCGAGCCCGTGCCGGAGCTCCGGCCGGTGCTCGCGCCGGAGCATTCGCCGCTGCCCGCGCCCGCGCCCGAGCCCGCTCCGAAGCCCGCGCCCGAGCCCGAGGAGGAGTCCGGGGCCGAGGAGGAGCCCGGGTTCGAGGAGGATCCGGAGGAGGTCGAGCCCGCGCCGATGTCGGTCTCCGCGCAGGCCGTGGACCGCCACGCCGGACGCCGGCGGCTCAAGGCGGCGCTGTGGCCGCCGAGGATGTCGCGCGGTCAGCTGGTGGTGGCCGTGCTGCTGTTCGCGCTCGGCCTGGGGCTCGCGATCCAGGTCCGCTCGACCAACGACCACCACAGCCAGCTGCGCGGCGCGCGCCAGGAGGACCTGGTTCGCATCCTCGACGAACTGGACAGCCGTCAGCAGCGTCTCCAGCAGGAGAAGGCGGAGTTGGAGCAGTCCCTGGCCAAGTTGGAGAACAGCTCCAACCAGGCCAAGGAGGCCCAGGAGCAGACCAGGAAGAAGGTGACGGAACTCGGCGTGCTCGCCGGGACCGTCAAGGCCACAGGTCCGGGCATCGTACTGACGGTCGATGATCCCCAAGGGCAGGTGAAGGCAGATATGCTGCTGGACACCCTGCAGGAACTACGAGCGGCGGGGGCGGAGGCGATTCAGATCAACGATGTGCGCGTGGTGGTCAACACCTACTTCACGGACGTGTCCGGCGGCGGTGTGCAGATCGACGGCAAGAAGGTCTCGGCTCCCTACCGCTTCACCGTCGTGGGGAATCCGCAGGACCTGACCCCCGCGCTGAACATCCCGGGGGGTGTCGTCCGTACTCTGGAGAGCCACCAGGCGCGTGCGACGATCTCCCAGCAGCAGAAGGTGGTCGTCGACGCACTCGTCGACTTGAAGACGCCGCAGTACGCCAAGCCGGCTCCGAAGTGACCAGCACACTCGGAGTGCCACTCCCGCCGGCCCGATCCACGACCGGGCCCGCAGTCTGTCCGAGGTTCTCACCCTGCCCCACGGGCGGGTCTGTCACACGCAAGGGGATTCGCCCGTGAGTTTCTTCTCGAAGTTGTTCGGTCGTAACAAGGGCCGCGACGCGGCCGCGGAGGCGCCGACCGCGCTGCACCGCAACTACGACGAGCCCGGTGTGCCGGGCATGCGCTCGGCCCCGGAGGGTGCGGAGTACGCCGAGCGCCCCATGTACCGGGACGGTGCCGGGGCCCAGTACACGGGGAATCAGGCGGGCTACGGCGCGTCGGTTGACCCCTCCGGCGCGCCGCGCATAGGTTTCCCGTCAGCACCCTCAACCTCTGGTGGAGGGTTTGCTCCGGACCCGTACGCCGGGCACAACCCGTCGGGTGTGCCGCGCCAGGAGGCTGTGAACATGGCTGGCCCGACTCCGTGCCCCAGGTGCGGCAACCAGAACCCGGCCTCGGCCCGGTTCTGTTCCAACTGCGGTACGGCGCTGCGGGGTGGGCTGCTGCCCGAGGGATCGGCCGAGACCACCTCGACCATCTCGATCTCCGGCCTGGAGTCGTACGACCCCAACACCACGACCGGGACCGGCACGCCGGCGCTCTCGGCCGAGGTGCTGGCGGCGATCGACGCGCTGCCGCCGGGCTCGGCCCTGCTGATCGTCCAGCGCGGCCCGAACTCCGGCAGCCGCTTCCTGCTGGACTCGGACAAGACCACGGCCGGCCGCCACCCGCAGGGCGACATCTTCCTCGACGACGTCACGGTCTCCCGCAAGCACGTGGAGTTCCGCCGGACGCCGGGCGGCGGTTTCACCGTCGCCGACGTCGGCAGCCTCAACGGCACCTACGTCAACCGGGAGCGGATCGACGAGGTCGCCCTGAACAACGGTGACGAGGTCCAGATCGGGAAGTACCGGCTGGTCTTCTTCGCCAGCCACAACCGGGGGTACTGAAACCAACGTCGGCAGGAGCCCGAGTGAGTACGAACACCCCTTCCTCTCCTCTCGGGGCGGCCACCCCCGCGTCGTCCGGTCCCAGGCCGGACCAGGGCGCGCGGGGCGTGGTCGCGGCCCCCAGGCAGCCGGTCCGTCCGGACCGGCCCGCCGGGCGGCGGCGCGGCGGCGACGAGCTGCTGAGCATCGGCGCGGTGCTGGCCTTCCTGCGTGACGACTTCCCCGAGGTCACCATCTCGAAGATCCGCTTCCTGGAGGCGGAGGGACTGGTCGAGCCGCAGCGCACACCCTCGGGGTACCGCAAGTTCAGCCCGGCCGACGTCGAGCGGCTGGCCTACGTGCTGCGGATGCAGCGCGACCACTACCTCCCGCTGCGGGTGATCCGCGAGCACCTCGACGCGATCGAGCGCGGCGAGGCCCCGCCCGCGCTGCCCGCCGCCGACACCCGGCCGGGCCCGCTGGAGGAGGCCGACCGCGAGCTGACCGCCGGGGCCGAGGCCGCCACCGGGGTACGGCTGGGCCGGGCCGAACTGCTGGCGGCCGCCGAGGCCGGCGAGACCGCGCTGGCCGAGTGGGAGGCCTACGGTCTGGTCGCCCCGGGGCCGGACGGCGGGTACGACGGCGAGGCGCTGCAGGTCGCCAGACTGGTCGCGGAGCTCGGCCGGTACGGACTGGAGCCCCGGCACCTGCGGGCCATGAAGGCCGCCGCGGACCGGGAGATCGCGCTGGTCGAGCAGGTCGTGGCCCCGCTGCGGCGGCACCGGAACCCGCAGACCAGGGCGCATGCCGAGACCACCGCCCGGGAGCTGGCGACACTCTCCGTACGGCTGCACGCGGCCATGGTGCAGGCGGGTCTGCGGGCCCGTCCGTAGGGCGCCGGGCCCCGGCCCGCGAGGGTCGCGCCGGGACCGTGCGCACCGCCCTCGCCGGGGCCCTGACCAGCACCGTCGGCGCTGCGCTTTCATATCCGGGGCGGGAGCCATAGGGTTGCGTGTGTGAATGAGCTCGACGTCGTGGGTGTCCGGGTGGAGATGCCTTCCAACCAGCCGATCGTGCTGCTCCGCGAGGTCGGGGGCGATCGGTACCTGCCCATCTGGATCGGCCCGGGCGAGGCGACCGCGATCGCCTTCGCCCAGCAGGGCATGACGCCGGTGCGCCCGCTGACGCACGACCTCTTCAAGGACGTCCTGGAGGCCCTCGGCCAGCAGCTCACCGAGGTCCGGATCACCGACCTCCGTGAGGGCGTCTTCTACGCCGAGCTGGTCTTCGCCGGTGGGGTGGAGGTGAGCGCCCGGCCGTCCGACGCGATAGCGCTGGCGCTGCGCACCGGGACGCCGATCTACGGGAGCGAGGAGGTGCTCGCCGAGGCGGGCATCGCGATCCCGGACGAGCAGGAGGACGAGGTCGAGAAGTTCCGCGAGTTCCTGGACCAGGTCTCGCCGGAGGACTTCGGCGGCAGCGGCCCGCAGTAGTCGTCCCGCCGCCCGGTGCCGGTCCCGGGGTGGGCCCGGGGCGGCTCGCCGACTGCCCGGGGGCTGATCGTGGTTGCTCGGTGGTGATGGCCCGGGCGGTGCCCGCGGCCGGACTTCGGGCCGGCGGGCGACGGCCGTTTTGCCAAAAAACGCGCACCTACCCACACTGGGGGCACGAAAAACCACCCTCCTGAGTGATGTGGTCTGTTCGGCCCGGCGTGGCGATCGTTGACGGGCCATAGGGGACTGCCTACCGTCAGGAGGGGCTGCCCGGGTGTCCGACGCCCGCGGCCCGGTTTGCCCGCAGCACGAGTGGACGGAGGTAGGCATGACCGGCACTGGCGACGAAGTGGCCACGGGAGGCCTGTGCACCGTGCACCTGCCGCGCACCGCCCGCACCGTGACCGAACTGCCCCGGACGGAGCTGCCGCGGGTGGGCCGGTTCCCGGCCGTGCAGCCCGGCCAGCCCGCGATCGAGCGGCTCTCGCCGACCTCCGAGCTGATCGGCTACCGCGGCCCGACCGCCTGCGCGGCGGCCGGCATCACCTACCGGCAGCTGGACTACTGGGCCCGCACCGGGCTGCTGGAGCCGAGCGTGCGCTCGGTGTACCCCGCGAGCAGCCAGCGGCTCTACAGCTTCCGCGACATCCTGCTGCTGAAGATCGTCAAGCGGCTGCTGGACGCCGGGGTCTCGCTGCAGAACATCCGGGTGGCGGTCGCCCATCTGCAGGCCGTCGCCGAGGTCGCGGACCTGGCCGGGACGACCCTGATGTGCGACGGCGCGACGGTGTACGAGTGCACGACGCCGCAGCAGGTGGTCGACCTGATGAAGGGGGGCCAGGGGGTCTTCGGCATCGCGGTCGGCGCGGTCTGGCGGGAGCTGGAGCTCACCCTGGACCGGCTGCACGCCGAGCGGACCGACACCGGCGAGACGGTGGTCGGCCACGATCCGGCGGACGAGCTGGCGCAGCGGCGCAACCGCGCGGTCTAGGGGTTGTCTGACAATTCCCGCCGCGCGCGCGACGCCGGGCATCCCGGCTGGACGCACCGCCGAATCGTCCAAGTACGTCCAGTACGAGGACGCTTCGGCGGCACGCCCAGCCGGGCGCCCAACGCCGCGCGCTGATGCGACGCGAATTGTCAGACAACCCCTTGGGCCGACTTCTCCCTCGCGCGACGCGGGGACTCCGGAACGACGCCGTGGGCCCGGACGGGGAACCGTCCGGGCCCACGGCGTCGTCGTGCCCGGTGAGCCGAGACGAGGGAGGGCACGTGCGGTTGGGTTCCGGCATCCCCGGGCTGGTGCTGCGAAGGGCGGCGGGGTTCGGCCGGCGGCTGCGCCGGCGACCGGCCCAGCGGCGGCTGTTCCAGCTGGTGACGCTCGGCTGCTCACTGGCGCTCGCGCCGAGCGCCTGGCTCTGGATCTCGGCCGGCGACCGGGTGGGGACGGTGGCGAGCGCGCCCTCGGCGCCGGTGGCGGTGGTGTTCGGCGCCGGGCTGTTCGACGGGAAGCCCTCGCCGTACCTGGCGCACCGTCTGGACGCGGCGGTGGAGCTGTACGAGCGGCAGAAGGTGCGGGCGATCCTGGTGACCGGCGACAACGGCCGGACCAGCTACGACGAGACCGACGCGATGCGCCGGTACCTGGTCGAGCACGGGGTGCCGGAGGTGCGGGTGGTCGGCGACTACGCGGGCTTCGACACCTGGGACTCCTGCACCCGGGCGCACCGGATCTTCGGGGTGGACCGGGCGGTGCTGGTGAGTCAGGACTTCCACGTCCGCCGGGCGCTGGCGCTCTGCGAGGCGGCGGGGATCGACTCGTACGCGGTGGGTGTGCCGGAGGTCAAGGACCTCACCTGGCTGTACGGCGGCTTCCGGGAGGTCCCGGGGGCCGGGAAGGCGCTGCTGAACGCCTGGCTGCGGCCGGACCCGCTGTTCCTGGGGCCGCGCGAGCCGGGCATACCGGAGGCGCTGGCGGACGCGGGCGCGGCCGGCCCGGGCGGTGGCGCCGGAGACGGCACGGCCGGTGGTGGCGACGGCCAGGTCGGCGCAGGGGTGCGCTGACCTCCGGCGGCCGGGTTCGGACACGTTGTCGGACCCTTGCGGCATGATCGGCGGGTGCGGTCACTGCCGAGCATCATCCACCTCGACATGGACGCCTTCTTCGCGGCGGTGGAGCAGGCGGCCAAGCCGAGCCTGCGCGGCAAGCCGGTGATCGTGGGCGGGCTCGGCGGGCGCGGGGTGGTGTCGACGGCGTCCTACGAGGCGCGGAAGTTCGGGGTCCACTCGGCCATGCCGATGGCGCAGGCGCGCCGGCTCTGTCCGAACGCGGCCTTCCTGGCCGGCCGTTTCGAGGCCTACCGGCGGGCCAGCGGGCTGGTGATGGGGCTGCTGCGGGAGCTGTCGCCGCTGGTGCAGCCGCTCAGCCTGGACGAGGCCTTCGTCGACCTCGAGGCCGGTCCGTACGGTCCCGTGCTGGCCGAGGCGGAGCACGGGACGGGGGAGCGGCTGCTGCTGGCCCTGGCCGAGGACCTGCGTGCGGACATCGTGGAGCGGACCGGGCTGACCGCCTCGGTCGGGGTGGCCGGCTCCAAGCTGATGGCCAAGATCGCCTCCGAGCAGGCCAAGCCGGACGGCCTGGTGCTGATCGAGCCGGGGCAGGAGCGCGCGGTGCTCGGGCCGATGCCGGTACGGGCGCTGCCCGGGATCGGACCGGCCACCGAGCAGGTGCTGCGCCGGGCGGGGCTGAACACGGTCGCCGAGCTCGCCGAGGCGGGCGAGGCGGAGCTGGTGCAGTTGCTGGGCAAGGCGCACGGCGTCGGTGTCCACGCCATGGCCATAGGGCTGGACGACCGGCCGGTGGTGGCGGACCAGGACGCCAAGTCGGTGTCGGTGGAGGACACCTTCGAGGTCGACCTGGCCGACCGGGACCGGGTGCTGCGCGAGGTGGAGGCACTGGCGCTGCGCTGTGTGCGGAGACTGCGCGGGGCCGGGCGCTCGGGGCGGACGGTGGTGCTGAAGGTACGGCGGTTCGACTTCTCGACGCTGACCCGTTCGGAGACGCTGCGGGGGCCGACGGACGACGAGGCGGTGGTCGTCGAGACGGCGCGACGGCTGGCCTCCCAGGTGGACATCACCGGCGGGGTGCGGCTGCTGGGTGTCGGGGTGGCGCAGCTGGCCGACTACACCCAGGAGGACCTGTTCGCGCAGGCCGTCCGGGAGGAGGCGGCGGCCGAGGCCGAGGCCGGAGCCGGGGCGGTCGTGGAGGAGGAGCCGGAGCCGGCCGAGGAGCAGGCGGTGCCGGTGCGCCGCTGGCTGCCCGGGCAGGACGTGCGGCACGCCGAGCACGGGCCGGGGTGGGTGCAGGGCAGCGGGGTGGGGCGGGTGACGGTCCGGTTCGAGACGCCGTGGAGCGGGCCGGGCCGGGTGCGGACCTTCCGGATCGACGATCCGGCGCTGGAGCCGGCCCGGCCGCTGCCGCTGCGCCCGGGGTGGCCCGGGGCCGGGGACGGGGACGGGGACGAAGCGGGGGCGGAGGGTGCCGGGGGCGGTCCGGAGCAGGGCTGACCGGTTCCTCCGCCGGCTGCGGGAACGAAGCGGCCCCACCCGGCGGGGGAGCCGGGTGGGGCCGCTTCGTTCCCGGGCCGTGGACGGTCGCGATGCCCTCGGCGACCGTTCTGGTCCGGTCCCCGCGCCCTGTCCCTGGGCGCGGGGCGGGACGCCTCGTCAGGCGTCGGTCTTGACCGGCTCGCGGCCGGAGGTGAGGTCCGCCGTCGTGTTGCCGGAGGCCACCGCGGTGGTCGGCCGGACGGTGCGGATCAGGAACGGGACGGCGCCGGCCACGATGCAGACCACGGCGGCGGTCCAGAACGCGTGCTTGTACGCGTCCAGGGTGGGCAGCGCGATCGGGATCGGCAGCTTCATGGTGTCGCCGGTGAGGATGGCGGCCATGACGGCGGTGCCGATCGCGCCGCCGACGGTGCGCAGCACGGCGTTCATGCCGTTGGCGATGCCGCTCTGCTCGACCGGGACGGCGCCGTTGATGTAGGCGGGCATCGCCGAGAAGGCGAGGCCGATGCCGAGGCCGAAGATGGCCGAGGCGAGGTAGATGTCGGCCTCGTGGCTGTGCCGCACGGCCAGGTAGGCCATCGCGACGGCGCCGAGGACGCCACCGAGGACCAGCGGCAGGCGCGGGCCGCGGCGGGCGATCAGCACGGCGCCGATCGGGGCGGCGACCATCGAGCCGAGGGCGGAGGGCAGCAGCATCACACCGGCGTGCAGCACGGTGGCGGTGAAGCCGTAGTGGGCGAACTTCTCCGGGGTCTGGGCGAAGTTGCTGATCACCATGAACGAGCCGTACATGCCGAAGCCGATGAGCAGGCCGGCCAGGTTGGTGAAGGCGACGGCCGGGCGGGACATCATCTTCATGTCGACCAGCGGGTGCTTGACCTTGACCTCGATGACGCCCCAGATCAGCGCGACCACGGCGGCGACGGCGAACAGGCCGAGGGTCTTGGTGGAGGTCCAGCCCCAGTGGTTGCCCTGGCTGACGGCGACCAGGAGGGCGGAGAGCCAGCCGGCCAGGGTGATGGCGCCGAGCGGGTCGGCACCGCCCTCCTTGTCGGTGACCGGGTCGCTGGGCACCCGGAAGGCGACCAGGGCGATCGCGAGCAGGCCGAAGGCCAGGCCCATCCAGAAGATCGACTTGTAGCTCCAGTGCTCCAGCAGCAGGCCGGTGGCGACCAGGCCGAGGCCGCTGCCGACGCCCATCGAGGCGCTGATGGCGGCGACGCCGCCGGTCACCTTCTGCTTGGGCAGCTCGTCGCGGACGATGCTGATGGCCAGCGGGAGCACGCCACCGCCGGCGCCCTGGAGCACGCGGGCGACGACCAGCCAGGTGAAGGAGTGGGTCGAGACGGCGAGTGCGGAGCCCGCGACCAGGCCGGCGAGCGAGATCAGCAGCATCGGCTTGCGGCCGCGCAGGTCGCCGAAGCGGCCGAGCAGCGGGGTGAGCACGGCGGCGGACAGCAGGTTGGCCGTCATCAGCCAGGTGATGCTGGAGCCGGAGACGCTCAGTTCCTTGGCGAGCGAGGGCAGGATCGGAACGACCGCGGTCTGCACCACGCTGAACGACAGCATCGCCAGGATGAGGGCCGGCAGGACCCGGGCGCTGCTCTGCTTCTCGGTCGTGGTGGTGGGCTGTGGTGCCTCACTCACGGTTGCTTCCTCTCGTACATAGTGAATGAACTGAAGTAACCATGCAGGGAGATACTTCAGTGTGTCAAATATTCATTGGTTAAGCCTTGGCAAAAAGGAAAGACCCCGGCCATGATCGGCCGGGGTCCTGCCGTTCCGCGGGGTCAGGCGAGCGGCCGCAGCGGGGCCGGGCGGGCCTGGTCCTCGACCGCCGGGTGGGCGGCCTGACGGGCCGGCGCGTGGGCGGCCGACGGCACCGGGGTCGAAGCCGCCGCCGTGTTGTCGTGGACCTCGACGTGCTCGCGGCGCAGCTCGTCCCGGACCACCTCCTCGGCGGTGTACCGCTCGACCACCAGACGGACCCGCTCGATCGGTGCCAGGTACTTGCGGACCACCGGGCGCTCCTCGCGGAGGGTCACCTCCTCCACCGCCTCGGCGATCTCCTTCTCGCTGAGCGCGGCCCGCTCCGCGTCCCCGACCGGGATCCGCTCGACCCGGACCCGTTCGCGGACCACCGCGACCCGCCGTTCCACCGGCTCGCTGGTGACGTACTTGCGCAGCTTCGCGGTGCCCAGCACATGCCACTCGGTGGTGATGTCCAGGCGCTCCTCGCGGCAGGTGATCTCCACCGGGCCGCTCGGGGAGGAGGCGGCGGGGCCGGTCCCGGGGTGCGCGGTGTCCGCGGCGGGGCCGGCCGGGGCGACCGACGGGGCCGCCGGGGTGTGCGGGCGCGGCTCGGCGGCCTGGTGGGGCGCGGCGGGTGTCGTGGTGGTGGGCAGGGGCGTGGCGAGGGTCCGCACGGGGGCCTCCGGGGCGGGGTCGGACGGCTTGCCGAGGTCGGCGGCCGGGCTCGGGACGGGAGTGGGGGACTGGTGGAGGCCGAGCGGCTTGGCCGGATGCGCGGTGCCCGTGCCGTTGGTCGCGCCGATGCCGTTGGTGGTGCCGTTGGTGGTGCCGTTGGTGGTGCCCGTGGCGTTGGCGGCGGCCGCGCCCACCGCGGCCGTGCCGGCTGCCGTGCCCCGGTCGGCGGTGGTGCCGAAGTCGAGGTCGGCCGGTTCCGAGCCCGAGCCGTCACCCGCCGACGGCCGGCCGTCCACCGGGGTGTCCAGCCCGTAGTAGCGGTAGAGCTGAAGCTCCTGGGCGGGCGACAGGTGCTGGCCGACGCCGAAGTCCGGTGATTCCTTCACCAGGGACTTGTCGTACGGCACCCGCAGCTCCTCGCCGGAGAACTCGCTCGTGGTCAGGGGGACGAAGGCGTCCCGGCCGAAGATGCCGGTCCGCACGGCCGCCCACTCGGGTCGGCCGGTGGCGTCGTCGAGATACACCTCGTCGATGGTGCCGATCTTGTCCCCGTTGCGGTCGACCGCCTTGTGGCCGATGAGGTCCCGGGGGTCGATGTCGGTCTGCACTCTTTCCTCCAGTGCGGTGATCCTGCGGAACTCCCGCAGGACGACGGCCGGCCCGCCCGCCCGGTCCGCCACTTCACACCAAAAGCCATGAACCGGACCCCCGCGACCGGGGCGGGGCCGGACGGGCGCGGCGCTGGGCCGATCGGGGCAGGCCGGGCGATCGTGCCGCGGCGGCGGAGTGACCGGACGCACCCGTGATCGCCGGGCCTCCCGCTGGTACCCTGGGCGCGACCGCCGAGCCCGCGCGGGAGAGTCCCCGGCAGTGGAAGCCGCTGGTCGGGGCGCCGAAGGAGCAACTCCTCCCCGGAATCTCTCAGGCATCCGTACCGTGCGGGATAGGTCACTCTGGAAAGCAGGGCAGGAACGCGGGCGAGGGAGCCGGCGGACCCCACCCTCACCGACGGTGCAAGCCGGCGGGGCGTCCCACGGCGCTCCGCGCGGGCGAAGCTCTCAGGTCCCGATGACAGAGGGGGAGGCCTGTCGGGTTCGTCCGACCGGGTCCTCCGCTGTTGTCCGCAGCGGCGAGGCGCCCCGGCGTGCGCACCCCCGCCGGTCCGTGACCAGGAGGCCTCGACCACCATGAACGCCCAGCCGAACTCGGGACGCCCCACCACCCCCGCGACCCTCACCGAGCTCGAACAGGCCAGCCCCTTCGAGAACCGCCACATCGGCCCCGACGCCGCTGCGCAGGAGAAGATGCTGGCCCACGTCGGCTACGGCTCGCTGGACGAGCTGGCCACCGCCGCCGTCCCCGAGGCGATCCGCTCGATCACCGCGCTGGACCTGCCCGGCGGCCGCTCCGAGGCCCAGGTCCTGGCCGAGCTGCGCGAGCTGGCCGACCGCAACTCCGTCCTCCGGTCGATGATCGGTCTGGGCTACTACGGCACCTTCACCCCGCCGGTGATCCTCCGCAACGTGATGGAGAACCCGGCCTGGTACACCGCCTACACGCCCTACCAGCCGGAGATCTCGCAGGGCCGGCTGGAGGCGCTGCTCAACTTCCAGACCCTGGTCGCCGACCTGACCGGTCTGCCCACCTCCGGCTCCTCGCTGCTGGACGAGGGCACCGCGGCCGCCGAGGCGATGGCCCTGGCCCGCCGCGTCACCAAGGTCAAGGGCGGCGTCTTCCTGGTCGACGCCGACACGCTGCCGCAGACGGTCGCGGTGATCAACACCCGCGCCGTGCCGACCGGTGTCGAGGTCGTCGTCGCCGACCTGTCCGAGGGCATCCCGGCCGAGATCGCCGAGCGCGGCGTGTTCGGCGTGCTGCTCCAGTACCCGGGCGCGACCGGCGCGGTCCGCGACCTCGCCCCGGTGATCGAGCAGGCCCACGGTCTGGGCGCGATCGTCGCCGTCGCCGCCGACCTGCTCGCCCTCACCCTGCTGAAGTCCCCGGGCTCGCTCGGCGCCGACATCGCCTGCGGCACCTCGCAGCGCTTCGGCGTGCCGATGGGCTTCGGCGGCCCGCACGCCGGCTACCTCGCCGTGCGCGCCGACTACGCCCGCTCGCTGCCCGGCCGCCTGGTCGGCGTCTCCGTGGACACCCACGGCAACCGCGCCTACCGCCTGGCCCTGCAGACCCGCGAGCAGCACATCCGCCGCGAGAAGGCCACCAGCAACATCTGCACCGCCCAGGTGCTGCTCGCCGTGATGGCCTCGATGTACGCCGTCTACCACGGCCCCGACGGCCTGGCCGACATCGCCCGCCGCACCCACCGCTACGCCGCCGCGCTGGCCGAGGGCCTGCGGGCCGGCGGCGTCGAGCTGCTGCACGGCGAGTTCTTCGACACCGTCACCGCGGTCGTCCCGGGCCGCGCCGCCGGGATCGCCGCCGCCGCCCGCGCCAACGGCATCAACGTCTTCCAGGACGGCGAGGACCGGATCTCGGTCTCCACCGACGAGACCACCACCCGCGAGGACCTGGCGGGCGTCTGGGCCGCGTTCGGCGTCGAGGCCGTCGAGGTGGCGGAGGACGCCGACACCCTGCCGGCCGCGCTGCTGCGCGAGGACGAGTACCTGACCCACCCGGTCTTCCACAGTCACCGCTCCGAGACCGCCATGCTGCGCTACCTGCGCCGCCTGTCGGACCGGGACTACGCGCTGGACCGCGGCATGATCCCGCTGGGCTCCTGCACCATGAAGCTCAACGCGACCACCGAGATGGAGTCGGTGACCTGGCCGGAGTTCGGCCAGCTGCACCCCTTCGCGCCGGTCGACCAGGCCGCGGGCTTCCTCACCCTGATCCGCGGCCTGGAGCAGCAGCTGGTCGAGGTGACCGGCTACGACGCCGTCTCCATCCAGCCGAACGCCGGCTCCCAGGGCGAGCTCGCCGGTCTGCTGGCCGTCCGCGCCTACCACCACGGCAACGGCGACACCCAGCGCGACGTCTGCCTCATCCCGTCCTCCGCGCACGGAACCAACGCCGCCTCCGCGGTCATGGCCGGCATGCGGGTCGTCGTGGTCAAGACCCTGGTCGACGGTGACGTCGACGTCGAGGACCTGAAGGCCAAGATCGAGCAGCACCGCGACAACCTGTCGGTGCTGATGGTGACCTACCCGTCCACCCACGGCGTGTACGAGACCCAGATCACCGAGATCTGCGGCCTGGTGCACGAGGCCGGCGGCCAGGTCTACGTCGACGGCGCCAACCTCAACGCCCTGGTCGGCCTCGCCAAGCCGGGCAAGTTCGGCGCGGACGTCTCGCACCTGAACCTGCACAAGACCTTCTGCATCCCGCACGGCGGCGGCGGCCCGGGCGTCGGCCCGGTCGCGGTGCGCGCGCACCTCGCGCCGTACCTGCCGAACCACCCGCTGCAGGCGGAGGCCGGTCCGGCCACCGGTGTCGGTCCGATCTCGGCCGCCCCGTGGGGCTCGGCGGGCATCCTGCCGATCTCCTGGTCCTACGTCCGGCTGATGGGCGGCGAGGGCCTCAAGCGCGCCACCCAGGTCGCGGTGCTGAACGCCAACTACATCGCCAAGCGGCTGGCCCCGCACTTCCCGGTGCTCTACACCGGTCCCGGCGGCCTGGTCGCGCACGAGTGCATCATCGACCTGCGCCCGCTCTCCAAGGAGACCGGCGTGACGGTGGACGACATCGCCAAGCGCCTGATCGACTACGGCTTCCACGCGCCGACCATGTCGTTCCCGGTCGCCGGCACGCTGATGATCGAGCCGACCGAGTCCGAGGACCTGTACGAGATCGACCGGTTCTGCGACGCGATGATCGAGATCCGGGCCGAGATCGAGAAGGTCGGCTCGGGCGAGTGGGACGCCGACGACAACCCGCTGCGCAACGCCCCGCACACCGCCGCCACCCTGGCCGGCGACTGGGCGCACGGCTACTCGCGGCAGGAGGCGGTCTTCCCGGCCGGCGTGAACCCGGCGGACAAGTACTGGCCGCCGGTCGGCCGGATCGACGGCGCGTACGGCGACCGCAACCTGGTCTGCTCCTGCCCGCCGATGGACGAGTACGGCGTCTGATTCCGGCACGCCGTCCGGACCGGACGGGTCCGGACGGCGGACGGAACGGTACGTGACAGGGCCCCGGCGGTGCTTCCGCCGGGGCCCTGCCCTGTGGTGCTCCGTCATGCCCGGTGGTGCCCAGTGGTGCTCCGCCGCGCCCGCGACTGTGGCGCGCGCGGCCGGTGCTGCCGGGGTGCTGCCGGTGTGTCGCCCCCGGGGCGGCCGGGCGGCTCAGACCGCGCTGGCGACCGGACGGCGCGGGGCGATCACCCGGCCGTCGGGCAGCAGCTCGCCGGTGTCCTCGAAGAGCAGGACTCCGTTGCAGAGCAGGCTCCACCCCTGCTCGGGGTGGCAGGCCACCGTGAAGGCGGCCTCGCGGTCCTCGGACTCGGCCGACGGACACTCAGGACGGTGCTGGCACATACGCGTACCCTCGCTTCGCTCCGCGATCCTCCCCGTGATGCGGTGCCGCCGGATGGCCGTCGGGCGCCGCCGCGGTGGTCGGATCCTGTCCGGCGCCGGGCCAGGTGTGGACCGGCGCTCAAGTGGGTAGGACAGGAGGTCCTTCCACGCTGGTTCCCAGTGTCGGCATCCCGGGACCCGCGCGCAGCGATTTCGTGACACGCGCCACAACCCCCGCCCAGAGATCACCCGTTCAGGTGGTGAGCGGCCGAAATCGATGCCGGACGGGTCATGGGTCGGACGGTCCGTCCGGGCCATGCCGGATGACCCGATCGGGTGGGTCCGGGCGGACGACCCGATCGGGTGGGCCCGGACGGGCGGTCGGCGACGGGTCAGAGTGCTCCGGAGGCGAGCCGCGCCGGATCGGCGGGGGCGCCGAGGAGCACCGGGCGGGCGATCGGCGACCGGGCGAGCGGCCCCCGGGCCAGGACCGGCAGCAGTTCGGCGGCCGGGTGGGCACGGTGCGCGGTGACCCCCATCGGTGCCGGAGCCAGCGGGATCAGCAGATCGGTGCCGGGAGCGCCGTCCGGACTGTGCAGCCACAGCGCCGTCGCGTACTGGCCGGGGAAGGTCAGCAGCCTCGGCTGGCAGCGGGTCCGGGAGGACTGGGCGAGCTGCCACGCCTGGCGCAGCGCTCTGACGGTCGAGTCCAGATAGGGGCCGGCGGTGAAGTGCGAGAAGGTGTGGCCCTCGGCCCCCTGCACCACCTCGGCCGCTGCCGCGACCTCGGTGCCGTCCTTGATCAGGAAGCGCCATCCGGTCCGGCGGGCGGCGGCGAGTTCGGCCCGCGGTCCGTCCAGGACGTGGACGGCGAGCGGGTGCGCGGGGAGGAGCGGCCCGGTCGGACGGCGCAGCGCGGCGGCGGCGGGCTGGCGCAGCGCTGTCTCCGAGTCGAGCGCGGCGAGCACCGCGCGCAGGGCACTGGGCGGGGGCTGGGGGGTCTGCAGAGTCATGGCAAGGTCGCCTCTCCGTGCGAGATCGGCGTGCGAGTGCGGCATACCGGCATGGCGGGTGCGTCGGCGGTGACGGGACCTGGGCCTTGTCCGGTTGGGCAGGATCGCGGTGCCGGCGCGGCGGCCGTCCTCGGGTCTCGGGCGACGGCCGACCGCGCCGTGGCGCAGTGCGAATTCTACTCGAACAGGTGCGCAGGGTGACCTGTTTATCACAGGCGGTGGCGCCGGGCAAGTCGGCAGTTGAGCTGAAACGACGTCAGTTCCCTTGCATTGCAAGCCAATCGAAGCGTTCGGGTATCGATCTTCGGGGTGGGCATGATGCTTGCACGGTCGAGGGCCGGCCGGCTCAGGAGGTGGGGACCATGGGCGAGAAGGTCGTGGCGACTCGAGCGGAACTGTCGGACCGGCAGATGTACCGCCGCAAGCTCCAGTCCTGCCTGGAGGCGCTCGGCCGGATGCTCCGCGAGGACCGCTTCGACCGTCCGAAGGCCGTGATGGGACTGGAGATCGAGCTCAATCTGGCCGACGAGCAGGGCCTTCCGGTGCTGAACAACGCGCAGGTGCTCACCTCGATCGGCTCCGCCGACTTCCAGACCGAGCTCGGCCGCTTCAACATCGAGGTCAACATCGCGCCGCACCGGCTCGGCGGGCACGTCTTCGAGGAGCTGCGCGAGGAGATCGACACCGGCCTGCGCTACGCCGACCGGAGGGCCGGGGAGGCCGGTGCCCGGATCGTGATGGTCGGCATCCTGCCGACCCTGGAGCTCGACCACACCGGGCTCGACGCGATGTCCCACAACCAGCGGTACAGCCTGCTCAGCGACCAGATCCTGGCCGCCCGCGGCGAGGACATCACCCTGGACATCGAGGGCGTGGAGCGGCTCGAACTGGACTCGATCACGATGGTCGCCGAGGCTGCCGCGACCTCGCTCCAGCTCCACCTCCAGGTGACCCCGGAGCGGTTCTCCTCGGTGTGGAACGCGGCCCAGGCGATCTGCGGGCCGCAGCTCGCGCTGGGAGCCAACTCGCCGTTCCTGTTCGGCCGGGAGCTGTGGCGGGAGACCCGGCCGGTGCTGTTCCAGCAGGCCTGCGACACCCGATCGGCGGAGCTCAAGGCCCAGGGCGTGCGGCCGATCACCTGGTTCGGCGAACGCTGGGTGGACTCGGCCTACGACCTGTTCGAGGAGAACCTGCGGTACTTCCCGGCGCTGCTTCCGATCTGCGACGACGAGGACCCGGCGAAGGTGCTGGCCTCCGGCGGGGTGCCGCGACTGGCCGAGATGCGGCTGCACAACGGCACCATCTACCGGTGGAACCGGCCGGTGTACGACGTCAGCGGCGGAGTGCCGCACCTGCGGGTGGAGAACCGGGCGCTGCCGGCCGGGCCGACCGTGGCCGACACGCTCGCCAACGCCGCCTTCTACTACGGCGTGGTGCGGGTACTGGCCGAGCAGCCCCGGCCGATCTGGACCAGGCTTCCGTTCGAGCTGGCCGACGAGAACTTCCGGCAGGCGGCCCGGTACGGCATCGACGCGGTCTTCCAGTGGCCGCGGTCCGGCCGGGCCGGTCGCGGCGGCGGGTCGACCACCGTCTCCGCCGTCGACCTGGTGCTCAACGAGCTGCTGCCGATGGCCCACCAGGGGCTGGACGCGTGGGGTGTGGAGCCGGCCGACCGGGACCGTTACCTCGGCATCATCGAGCAGCGCTGTCTGCGCAGGACCAACGGCGCGGCCTGGCAGAGCGCGACCTTCCACCGGCTGCGCGAGCAGTACGGGACGGAACGGCCGTCCGCGCTCGCGGCGATGACCCGGCGGTACATGGAGCACATGCGCGGCGGCGAGCCGGTGCACACCTGGCCGGTCGGGTAGGGCCGGCCCGGATCGGCCTCGGCTCGGCCTCGGCCCGGCCCCGGCTCGGCCGGGATCGGCCCGGGTCTGCCCCCGGGCTGTCGCGGGGTGCTCGCCGGGGTCCGCGCGGCGGGCTGTGGAAGGATGACCGCTCCGGTCCGCCGCCGTCGCCCGCCGGCGGCCGGAGCACCGTCCGCCCGCCGCCGTCCGCGCTGGAGCACCCCCGTGACGACCGTTCCGACCGCACCGGAGACCGTGAAGCCGACCCGTCGGCTGCTCGGGGTGGAACTGCTGACCGTCCTCGGCCTCTCGCTCGGGGCGAGCGGCGTCGGCGCGCTGATCAGCTTCACCGGCTCGCTCACCGAGACCCTGAAGCTGGGCCAGCAGGTGGCCACCCTGAACGGCTCGCGCGCGCCCGGCCGGCCCTGGCTCGACCTGGTCTGGCAGCTCTACTACATCGGCCGGGGGCTGATGCCGGTCGTGCTGGTCGGCTATCTGCTGGTCCGCGAGGGCGTGTCGCTGCGGGTGCTGGGCTTCGACCTCGGGCAGAAGCTGCGCGACCTCGGCCGGGGCGCGGCGGTGGCGGCCGCGATCGGCGGCTCCGGGCTGGTGCTCTACCTGGGCTCGCAGGCGGCCGGTTACAACCTGACGGTCGCGCCGTCCGGGCTGCCGGACGTCTGGTGGCGGATCCCGGTCCTGATCCTCTCGGCCTGGCAGAACGCGGTCCTGGAGGAGGTCGTCGTCCTCGGCTACCTGCTGCGCCGGGTGGCGCAGCTGGGCTGGAGCTGGCCGGCCGCACTGGCGGCGAGCTCGCTGCTGCGCGGTTCGTACCACCTGTACCAGGGCGTCGGCGGGCTGGTCGGGAACATCGTGATGGGCGTGGTGTTCTGCCTGCTGTACCGGCGCTGGGGGCGGGTGATGCCGCTGGTGGTGGCGCACGCCCTGATCGACACGGTGGCGTTCGTCGGGTACGCGCTGCTGGCCGGGCACGTCGGCTGGCTGCCCACCGGCTGACCGGGCGTTCCGGCGGGGGAGGTCAGCCGGCGGCCCGGCGTTTGGCCGGGGACAGCACTCCGGGGCGCGGCGGACGGGCCAGCAGCCGGTCCACGTGCCGTCGTTCGAGCCCCTCGCCGGGGTCGATCGGCAGCAGCACCCGGTCGCGGCGCCAGAGCGAGCCGCGGACCAGACGGGGCGGGATGACGTCGTCGACCCAGGCGAACGGGCGGCCCGCCGCGTAGCGCAGCAGGGGTGCCCACTTGCGGGCGGAAAGGAGTTCCATCAGCGGGACGCGCGGGTCGCCGGGCTGCGGGACGTAGCCGGTGAAGCGGACGAAGGGCAGCTCGGGCAGGCCGATCGCCGGCGAGACATGGGTATTCGCGTGTTCCTCCCATGTGCTCGCCCAGACCAGTTCGTACGTCCCGGCCAGCTCGCGCAGCCAGTCGCCGTGGCGGGCCGAGAGCAGCACGGTGTAGCCGAGCAGGGTGTGGGCGTCGAACCCGGACCTGGGGTGGGGACAGACCGGGTTGAGCACGCCGTCGATGTCCAGGAACAGCAGTGGCTTCGGCATCGGGCGCCCCCCAGGTCTCGTGCGTCGTCACCTGGTCGGACGAGCGGGAGCCCCGGCCGGTTGCCCGCCGAAGGGCGCACGCGGGGGCGCACCGGGGGCGCTCGGGGTGGGGCGGGAAGGGGCGGGAAGGGGCGGGGAGGGGCGCGACCGGTGCTCACCGTGCCGTGGCGGGCTCCGGGCTCACCACGCCGCGGCGGGCTCCGGAGTCACTGCGCGGGGGCGGGTTCCGGGCGGACGTCGGCGGGCGGCCCGGCCGGGCGTCGGGACAGTCGGCGGACCTGCGGTTCCAGCAGGACGGCGGCACTGAGCACCAGCGAGACCACCGCACAGGTCCAGAGCGCGCCGGAGAGGCCGAGCAGGTCGGCGGCCGGGCCGGCGAGGGCGGTGCCGAGCGGTGCCAGCGAGAGCGAGCCGAGTTCGTCGTAGGCGGCGACCCGGGAGAACGCCTCGGCCGGGATCTCCTGCTGCAGCGCGATCATCCAGTTGACGCCGAACACGGTCACGCCGACGCCCGAGAGGAACATCGCCGCGCAGAGCACCGGCAGCGGCGCGGACGCTGCCAGGGCCAGCGCGGGCACACCGAAGAGGAACACGCCCCAGTTGCCGACCAGCAGGATCCGGCGCGGCTGCCAGCGGACCATCAGCACGCCGGTGGCGACCAGACCGACACCGTAGGCCGCCATCGCCAGGCCCCAGTCGGCCGCGCCCCCGAGCCGTTCCTTCGCCACGGCGGGCCCGTACACCGCCTCGACCGCGCCGACACAGGCGACCAGCACCGAGAACTGGAGCACGACGACCCAGAGCCAGCGGCGGGAGGAGAACTCCTGCCAGCCCTCGCGCAGGTCGCGGAGCATCCCGCCGCCCTCGGCCGGGGCGCCCGGCGCCTGCGGTTCGAGCAGGAAGCGCAGCGCGGCGGCGGCCAGGAAGCAGGCGGCGTCCAGGGCCAGCACCCATCCGGCGCCGACGGCCGCGGTCAGCGCGCCGCCGAGTGCCGCGCCGCCGATCTGGGCGCCGTTGAAGCCCATCCGGTAGACCGAGAAGGCCCGGGCGGCGTGCTCGGGGGTGACGCTCTCCAGGATCATGCCGCCCGAGGCGGGGGAGTAGAAGGCGTAGCCGGCACCCGCACCGGCCGAGAACAGCATCAGCTGCCAGAGGGCCGGCTCGCCGGTCAGCACCACAAGGGCGAGGGCGCCCTGGGAGACGGCGCTGAACAGGTTGGCGCCGACCATCACGTGGTGGCGCGGCAAGCGGTCGGCGAGCGCGCCGCCGATCACCAGCAGCAGGACGGTGGGCAGCAGCCGGGCCGCGGTGACGTAGCCGACGTCGGCGGTCGAGCCGCCGCCGTCGAGGATCGCGAAGGCGGTGGCGATCGGGGCGCCGGCGTTGCCGAGCCCGCTGACCACGGTGGCGGCGGTCTGGATCCGGAAGTTGCGGCTCGCCCAGGCGAAACGGCCGGTGGGCGGGGACGGGGTTCGGCTCTGCACTCCGCGACTATGCCGGGGCGGGTGGTCCGTGTCCATCCGATTAGCGGACCGACTGAACGGACCGACCGAACGGACCGACGGCGGGGCGCCCTCGGGGGCTCAGCCCAGGTGGCCCCAGAGGAAGGCCAGGGTGCGTTTCCAGGCGATCCCCGCCTGGAGCGCGTCGTAGGTGCCGAGCAGGTTCTCCTCGTTCATGAAGGCGTGCCCGGCCGGGTAGAAGTGGAACTCCGGGCGGACGTCGGTGGCCTCGCCGATCCTGATCGCGGCCTCGTCCACGGCGGCCATCGGGATGTACGCGTCGTCCTCCCCGTAGTGGCCGAGCACATGGGCGGTCAGGCCCCGGTACTCGAAGTCCGGGTCGGGCGGCAGACCGTAGAACGGCACCGCCGCGGCCACCCGGTCGCCCTCGGCAGCGGCCAGCAGCAGGGCGAAACCGCCACCCATGCAGAAGCCGACCACCCCGACCGCGTCGCCGACCACGCCCTCCAGGCCGAGCAGCAGGTCGACCGCGCCGCGGAGGTCCCGCACCGCCTGCTCGACCGGCAGCTCGCGCTTGAGCCTGGCACCCTCGGCGCTGTCGTGGGTGGTGGCGCCGCCGAAGAGGTCCGGCGCGAGGACGGTGAAGCCCTCGGCGGCGAACCGGTCCGCCACGCCGGCCAGGTACGGGGTCAGGCCCCACCACTCCTGGACCACCACCAGGCCGGGGCCGACGCCCTGGGGAGGACGGGCCAGATAGCCGTGGGCCTGGCGGCCGCCGCTGCGGAAGGTGACGTTCTGCCGGGAGCCGCCCTGGTCAGGCATGGCTTCCTCTCGGGGGACGGGCCGCCGGGCGCGGCATGGGGCCTGCGGCCGGTGTCGGGCGGTGTCGGGCGGTGTCGAGTGATGGTGGTCCGGGCCGGTGGTGGTCCGGGCCGGTGGTGGCGGCGCGGGCGGTCAGCCCATCTCCTCCAGGGCGCGGCCCTTGGTCTCCTTGATGCAGAAGGCCACGAACGGGATGGAGAGCAGTGCGAAGGCCGCGTAGATGACGTAGGTGGCCGAGAGGTTCCAGTCGGCGAGGTCGGGGAAGCTGACGGTGATCGCCCAGTTGGCGATCCACTGGGCGGAGGCGGCGACCGACAGCGCGAGCGCGCGGATCCGGTTGGGGAACATCTCGCCGAGCAGCACCCAGACCACCACGCCCCAGGAGAACGCGAAGCAGAACACGAAGACGTGCGCGGCGACCAGCGCGACGGTCGCGTAGGTGTTCTCCAGGGTGGCGGAGTCGCCGGTGCCCTGCCGGTAGGAGAACGCCCAGGCGGCGGTGGCCAGCGCGGCGGCCATGCCGGCCGAGCCGGCCAGCGCGAGCGGCTTGCGGCCGATCCGGTCGACCAGGGCCATCGCGACCACCGTGCCGACCACGTTGACGATCGAGGTGGAGAGGCTGATCAGCAGCGAGTTCGACTCGTTGATGCCGACCGACTGCCACAGGAAGGAGGAGTAGTAGAAGATCACGTTGATGCCGACGAACTGCTGGAACACCGAGGCGCCGATACCGACCCAGACGATCGGCAGCAGCCCGAACCGGCCGCCCAGCAGGTCCTTGAGCCGCGGCTTGTGGGTGGACGCCAGCACCGCGTGGATCTCGGCCACCCGGGCGTCGAGGTCGACGTCCTCGCCCTCGACCTCCAGCAGCACCTTGCGGGCCTGCTCCTCCCGCCGGTCGGCGATCAGGTAGCGCGGCGACTCCGGGATGGACATCGCCATCAGTCCGTAGACCAGGGCCGGGATCGTCTCCACGCCGAGCATCCACTGCCAGGCCTGGATGCCGCCGAGGTGGCCGGTGGACTCGCCGCCGGCGGCCTGGTTGAGCGCCCAGTTGGCGAGCTGGGAGACGGTGATGCCGAGCACGATCGCCATCTGCTGGAACGAGGCCAGCCGGCCCCGGTAGGCGGTCGGGGCGACCTCGGCGATGTAGGTCGGCGCGATCACCGAGGCGATGCCGATCGCCACGCCGCCGATCACCCGCCAGGTGGCCAGCAGCTCCAGGTTCGGCGGGAACATCGAGCCGAGGCCGCTGATCGCGAACAGGGCCGCGGCCAGCAGCATGGTGCGCACCCGGCCCAGGTGGTCGGCGAGCCGCCCGGCCACGACCGCCCCGGCCGCCGAGCCGAGCAGCGCGATCGCGACCACGAAGGCCGTCGTGCCGTTGCCGACCCCGAAGTGCTTCTGGATGCCCGTCACCGCACCGTTGATCACGGCGCTGTCGTAGCCGAACAGGAACCCGCCCATCGCGGCGGCGGCCGAGATGAAGACGACGTGCCCGAGGTGCGCCTCGCCGGATGCCGGATGGGTCTGGGTCCTGGACACGCACGCTCCCCGGGTCGACGGTCCCGCCCGCGCGGCCGAGCGGGCAGGGTTCGGCTCACATTCGACCAGTGCCCGGGCGGCGGCGTCGCGATGAATGGGCCGAACGGGTGACGGGGCGTCAGCTGATTGCGCGGTCCGGGGGAACGGGCCCGCGGCGGACCTCGCGGATCCGGCCGGACCGGCGGGCGTTGCGGCGCAGCAACTGCGTACGGGCCCCGGCGTCCGCACCCCGGTTCCGCTCGGCGAGCCGGTCGGCCGTCGCGTACTGCTCGGCGGCCGGCTTCTTGTCGTCGTACTTGAACTTGGCGCGGACCTCGCGCACGGTCAGGCGCAGCCCGGTCAGGCCGGGGAGCAGCCGGGCGAACTCCCCCTCGCCGGGGGTGACCCGGACGTCCGGGCGCTCCGGCTGGAAGTGGGCCAGCTGGCGGTTGAGGATCTCCGCCTTGCCGGTCGGGTCGGTGACCAGTGACGCGGTGGCGTGGAAGTGCACCGAGGCGTAGTAGCTGGTCGGCGTGCCGGGCTCGCCGCGCCAGTGGCCGGGGGCGAAGGCGTAGTCGTCGGTGACCGCGAGGGTGACCTCCGGGTCGGCCCGGACGGCCGCGAGCAGGGGGTTGGGGGCGGCGAGGTGGAGCAGGATCTCGCCGCGGTCGGCGTCCAGCAGGAAGTGGGTGGGGACGAGCACCGGGCCGTGGCCCGGCCCGCCGTTGGCGGCGAGCAGGCCGAAGTCGCGGCCCTCGGCGAGCCAGGCGCGCCATTCGGCCTCGTCGCCGCGGTCCCAGGAGCGGATCAGCATCGGGGCTCCCGGGTCAGTCGGTGGAGCCGTCGACGCCCGGGGCGGACGTGTCGGCGGCGGTGGCGCCGGGGGCGGTGAGCGCGCGCAGGTGGGCGGGGAGCGGCACGGTGGTGGAGGCGTCCGGCAGGGGTGTGCCGTAGCCGCCGGTGACCGGGACCAGTCCGGCCCAGTACGGCAGGTCGAGGTCCTCGGCGTCGTCGGCGGCGGGGGCGTTCCGGCTCTTGGCCGAGACCTCGTCGAGGTCGAGCCGGATCACCGCGGTGGCGGCGAGCTCCTTGGCGTTGGCGGGGCGGACCTCGGCGGAGCGGCCGGGCACGACCTGGTCGACCAGGGCGTCCAGCGCGATGCTCAGCTCCTCGGGGTCGGTGACCTGGTGCGCGGTGCCGTGCGCCACCACCGAGCGGAAGTTGACCGAGTGGTTGAAGGCCGATTTGGTCAGCACCAGCGCGTCGACCAGGGTGACGGTGAGGCAGACCGGCAGGCCCTGCTCGCCGCGGGCGCCGCGCAGCGGCCGGCTGCCCGTGGAACCGTGCACGTAGACGCGGTCGCCGACCCTGGCGTGGATGGTGGGCAGGACGACCGGCGCGCCGTCGACGACGAAGCCGAGGTGGCAGAGGTAGGTGGCGTCGAGGACCGCGTGGATCGCCTCGCGTTCCCAGGTGGCCCGGTCCTTGTAGCGGGTGGGGGTGGTGCGCGGGGTGCGGGCGTAGGACGTGTCGCTGTCCGGTACGGTCGACATGACAACCTCTATGTACTAGTGCATAATCTGTTTTGTGCTAGGAGACTATCGGATCACCGGTCGGCGTGCCAGCGAGATTGCGGCCGAGATCGAGCGCGGGGTCAGTGCCGGACAGCTCGCCCCCGGGATGCCGTTGCCGGCGCTGCGGGACCTCGCGGCCGAACTCGGCGTCAACCCCAACACCGTGGCGGCCGCCTACCGGCTGCTCCGCGACCGGGGGGTGATCGAGACCGCCGGCCGCAAGGGCAGCCGGATCCGCCCGCGCCCCGCCCACACCCCGCGCGACGAGATCCGGCTGCCCGTTCCGGCGCACGCCCGCGACCTCTCCGACGGCAACCCCGACCCGGCGCTGCTGCCCGACCTCACCCCGGCCCTCGCGGCGGCCGCCGAGGCCGCGCGCCGTGCACCCGTCCGCTACGGTGACCCGGTCGCCGACCCCGGACTGCTCGCTCTGGCCGGCGCGGCCTTCGCCGCGGACGGCCTGCCCGCCGGCCCGATCGCCGTCGCCTCCGGCTCCCTGGACACCATCGAGCGGATCCTGGTCACCCGGCTGCGTCCCGGTGACGCGGTCGCGGTCGAGGATCCGGGCTGGGGCAGCCTGCTGGACCTGCTGCCGGCGCTCGGCCTGCGCGCGGTGCCGGTCCGGCTCGACGACGAGGGCCCGCTGCCCGGCGCGCTCGCCGAGGCGCTGGACGGCGGCGCCCGGGCGGTGGTGGTCACCAGCCGGGCGCAGAACCCGACCGGTGCCGCGCTCACCGCCGGGCGGGCCGGGGAACTGCGCGCCGTCCTGTCCGCCCGGCCGGACGTGCTGCTGATCGAGGACGACCACGGCCACGGCATCGTCGACCAGCCCTACTGCCCACTGGCCGGCGCGGGCTCGCGGCACTGGGCGGTGGTGCGCTCGGCGGCCAAGGCCTACGGGCCGGACCTGCGGCTCTCGGTCGCGGTCGGCGACGAGGACACCGTCGGGCGGGTGCTCGGGCGCCAGCGGCTGGGTGCCGGGTGGGTCAGCAGTCTGCTCCAGTGCACGGTGGCCGAACTGTGGCGCGCCGATGCCGCGCCGGTCGGGCGGGTGGCCGGTGCCTACCGGGCCCGCCGGGAGGCGCTGATCGGCGCGCTGGCCGCGCGGGGCGTCGCGGCGCACGGGGCGAGCGGGCTGAACGTCTGGGTGCCGGTGCCGGACGAGGCCGTCGCGCTGGCCGCCCTGGTGCAGCGCGGCTGGGTCGTGGCGCCGGGTGCGCGCTACCGGCTCCAGTCGCCGCCCGGGCTGCGGGTCACGGTCGCGCAGCTGGATCCGGCCGAGGCCGGGCGGCTGGCGGAGGACCTGGCGTCCGTGCTGAGCGGACGGCACGGGATCGCCGGTGCGGCCGGGTCGCCGTCGCGGTCGGTCTGAATCGGTCCGGCCCACCCCGGGGAATGGTTCGGCCTTCGATTCCAGGTCAATGGTGATGCCTATTCCGATCCGATCCGGATCGAATCGAAATCAACTCCGCATTGACCGGCCGGAAATTCTTCGGGCCGATCAGTACTGATTGGTAACAGAGCAAGAAATTCACTGCAGATACCTAGCGGTAACAAGCGCGGGCATGTCATCTTCAACGCGCCACCGGCCGGCGGCCTACCCTCACCCCGTGTCTCCCCGCCCCCACCTGCGGGCGAGACCGATCGTTGGAGTTCCGTCGTGCCCGAAAACCGTTCGAGCATTTCCCGCACCACCGCCCGGTGGCGCGGACGGCTGCTCGCCGCCGCGCTCGCCCTGCCGCTCGCCGCCACCGGACTGGTGGCGGGAACCGCCGCCCCGGCCCGGGCCGCCACCCCGAGCGGCCCGACCGCCAGCGTCAGCCTCGGCGACAGCTACATCTCCGGCGAGGCCGGCCGCTGGAAGGGCAACTCCGTCACCAGCGGCGGCAACCGGGCCGGCACCGACCGGGCCTGGACCGGCAGCGGCTACGACCCGAGCCGGATCTACGGCGCCACCTACGCGAGCGGGTGCGACCGCTCGGACGTCGCCGAGGTGCGCAGCGCGCCGACCGTGGCCCAGACCCAGATCAACCTGGCCTGCTCGGGCGCCGTCGCCGCCAACGTCTTCCGCGCCGCCAACGGCGGGCAGTCGTTCAAGGGCGAGGCCCCGCAGGCCGACCAGCTCGCCACGGTGGCCCGGCAGAACAACGTCAAGCTGATCACCCTGTCGATCGGCGGCAACGACCTCGGCTTCGGCGACGTGATCTCGACCTGTGTGCAGGACTACCTCGTCTGGTACTCCTACTGCAACGATGATCAACAGGACGCGGTCGACGGCCGGATGCCGGCCGCGATGGCCGGCGTCGGCAAGGCGCTCGACGAGATCCGCGCCGTGATGGCGGGCGCCGGGTACGCGGCCGGGGACTACCGGATCGTGCTGCAGTCCTACCCCTCGCCGATCCCGCGCGCCGCCGAGATCCGGTACCCCGAGAGCGGCTGGAGCCGTTCCGACACCGGCGGCTGTCCGCTCTGGAACGGCGACGCGGACTGGGCGCGCGACTCGCTGGTGCCGCAGATCTCCCGGGCGCTCGCCGGGGTGGCCAAGGCCAAGGGCGTGCAGTTCCTGGACCTGAGCGACATGCTCCAGGGCCGCGAGGTCTGCTCCAGGGCGACCCGTCAGGCCGGCTCGACCAGCGCGCCGTCCGCGACCACCAGTGAGTGGGCGCGGTTCCTGGACGGCGGGCTCAACGCCTCGCAGGGCAGCCTGCAGGAGTCGCTGCACCCCAACTACTACGCGCAGCAGGCGCTCGGGCGCTGCCTGACCCTGCTGTACGCGCGGACCAGCGGCGACTGGGGGTGCCGCAACACCGCCGGGCAGGACGCCGGCGGGATGTACCTGACGGCGAAGTAGCCGACGCGGGACACGACGTCGCCCCGCACCCTTCCGATTCGGCGGGGGCGGGGCGACGGCGTGTTCCGCTGTTCCGGTCAGCCCTTGGCGAGCAGCGCCTGGGTGTGCTCCTTGACCTGGTCCCGCGTCAGATAGGCGTCCGTGTACTCGAAGTCACGGAGCCGCGCGGGCTGGCGGGCGAGGAACCCGGTGCGCACGAAGTCGTCGCCCGCGGTCGCGTTGAGCAGCCAGTTCGCGCCGACCCGGAACTTGGCGACGTTGGTGCGCATCGCCATCAGGTGGTAGCCGCGCGCCACCAGCTGCGCCGGCACGCCGCGCAGCTCCACCCCGACCGGCTTGGAGACGGCGTCCTTGCCGCCGAGGTCCACCACCAGGCCGAGGTCCTTGTGGTAGTAGGGCTCCAGCGGCTGGTTGCGGAGCGCCGCGATCACGTTGTTGGCCACCGCCCGGCCCTGGCGGGCCGAGTGCTGGGCGGTCGGCGGGCACATCGCGCCGTCGCCCTTGGCGAGGTCGGGGACGGCGGCGGCGTCACCGAGCGCGAACACGCCCTCGAACGGGGCCACCCGCATCTCCGCCGTCACCGCGATCCGGCCGCGCACCGTCTCCGCGTCCAGGGTGGCGATCAGCGGGCTCGCGGCGACGCCGGCCGTCCAGATCAGGGTCCGGCAGGGGAGCACCCGGCCGTCGGTGAACTTCACCGACTCGGCGCCGACCTCCGCCACCGACACGCCCAGCGAGACCTCGATGCCGCGCTCGCGCAGTACCTCCAGGGCGGCGGTGCCGAGGGCGTCGCCGAGCTCGGGCATCAGCTTGGGGGCGATGTCGATGAGGTGCCACTTGATCTGCCGGGCGTCCAGCCTCGGGTAGCGGTGGGCGGCGGCGGTGGTGAGGCGCTGGAGGCAGGCGGCGGTCTCGGTGCCGGCGTAGCCGCCGCCGACCACCACGAACTGGAGCCGGGATTCGCGCTCCCGCTGGTCCGGGGTGGCCGAGGCGAGGTCCAGTTGGGCGATCACGTGGTCACGGACGTAGGCCGCCTCGGCGAGGGTCTTCATGCCGCGCGCGTAGTCGGTCAGGCCGGGGATGTCGAAGGTGCGGGTGACGCTGCCGGGGGCCAGCACCAGGTAGTCGTACTTCTGCGCCACCACCTCGTCGGTGATCTTGCGCACCACGCAGACCTTGGCGGCGGGGTCCACCCCGATCGCGCCGCCGGGGACGATGTGGGTGCGGCGCAGCGAGCGCCGCAGTGAGACGGCCACCGACTGCGGTGTGAGCACACCGGCCGCCACGTGCGGCAGCAGCGGCAGGTAGAGCTGGTAGCTGAACGGGGTGACCAGGGAGATCTCCGCCTCCGCGGGGGAGAGCTTGCGCTCCAGTCGGCGCGCGCACTCCAGTCCGGCGAAGCCGCCGCCCACGATCAGGATCCGGGCTCGTTCCATCGTGCGTCCCTCACAGTGCAGGTCGTTCCGCCGCGGGTCGTGCCGCCGCGGGCGTCCGCCACGGCGCGGTCCTCGGTGGGTGCGGCGGTGGCGGTGCGGGTGCGGCGGTGCGAGTGCGGTGGTGCGGGTCATGGCCGATGCGGGTCGTGGCCGGTTGCGGGTGGTGGCCGTGGCGTTCCCCGGCTACTGTCCGCCACGTTCGCACGGGGCGGCGGGGGCTGCCACCGGGGCGACCCGGGCGGGGGAGCGGGGGCGGTCGTCGGGGCACATCCCGGGCGGGGCGGGGCTGTCGTAGGGACGATCCGGGTCGGGCGGGGCTGTCGTGGGGGGCGACCCGGGTGGGCCGGCGGCCGAGCGACACCCGCCCCGTGCATATGCCCGATAGGCTGTCCGCCGTGCTCCCCGAGGTGACGGCGGTCCGATATGTGACGCCACTGCGAGAAGGCGGCTCGATGCCGGGCCTGGTCGAGGCCGACGACCGGCGGCTGTACGCGCTGAAATGGGTCGGCGCGGCACAGGGCCGCAAGGCGCTGGTGGCGGAGGTGCTGGCCGCGGAACTCGGCCGGCGGCTCGGTCTGCCGGTGCCCGAGCTGGTGACCGTGGACCTGGACCCGGTGCTGGCCCGCAGTGAGCCGGACCCGCAGATCCAGGACCAGATGCGCGCCAGCGGCGGCCTCAACCTGGGCATGGCCTTCGTCAGCGGCGCGCTCAACTTCGACCCGCTCTGCTTCGACGTGGACGCCGGGCTGGCCGGGCAGGTGCTCTGGTTCGACGCCCTCATCGGCAACGTGGACCGCTCCTGGCGCAATCCCAACCTGCTGGTCGCCACCGGTGGACTGCGGCTCATCGACCACGGCGCGAGCCTGATCTTCCACCACAACTGGGCCGGTGCCGCCGCCTGGACCCGCCGGCCGTACGACGCCTCCGACCACGCGCTGCTGCGCGCCGAGCCGGACCTGCTCGCCGCCGACAAGGCGCTCGCACCGCTGGCCGAGGCGGCGATCGAGGAGGCGGTGGCGCTGATCCCCGACGTCTGGCTGGTGGACGAACCCGGCTTCGACACGCCCGAGGCGGTGCGCGCGGCGTACCGCACCCAGTTGACCGAGCGACTGGCCGGTCCGCGCGACTGGCTGCCGGAGGTGTCCGTATGACCGAGCCGATCCGGTCGGCCCTGCCGGCCGTCGCCGAGCTGCACGACTACGAGTACGCGGTGATCCGGGCGGTGCCCCGGGTGGAGCGCGGTGAGTGCGTCAACGTGGGTGTGCTGCTGTACTGCCGGCAGAGCGCCCACCTGGCCGCCCGGACCCATCTGGACCAGGCGCGGCTGCTGGCGCTGGACCCGGTGGCCGACGTGTCCGGGGTGCGGCGGGCGCTGCAGGGGATCGAGGCGGTCTGCGAGGGCGGGCCGCAGGCCGGTCCGGCGGCGTCGGACAACCCGGGGCAGCGGTTCCGCTGGCTGACCGCACCGCGCAGCGCGGTGGTGCAGCCGGGGCCGGTGCACACGGGGCTGACCTCGGACCCGGAGACCGAGCTGCGCCGGCTGTTCGACCAGCTGGTGCTCTGAGGCACGGGCTCGAGCCGGGGTTCGGGGCGGGCCAGGGCAGGGGTTCGGGACCGGTGCTGCGGTTGACTGCCGGATCTTTGCCGTGATCAAAGCTTGAGATAATGAAGCACTCGGTCGTAGGCTGACCTCATGGGTTCGACAGCGACCACGACCGTACCGACCAACGCCGAGCTGATGGAGGCGCTGGCCGCCGTCGGTGCCGCGTACTTCCAGGACTTCGCGGCCGCCGCCGCCAGGCACGGTCTCTCCTCCTCGCAGGCCAAGGCGCTCGGTGCCGTCCAGGAGCCGGTGCCGATGCGCGCGCTGGCCGGGCGGCTCGGCTGCGACGCCTCCAACGTGACCGGGATCGTCGACCGCCTCGAGGCCCTGGGCCTGGCCCGCCGGGAGGCCTCGGCGGGGGACCGGCGGGTCAAGATCGTGGTCATCAGCGAGCAGGGCCGGGAGATCCTGGCACTCGTCCGCGGCGAGATGAGCCGGACCCACCAGTCCTTCGAGACCCTCAGCGACGAGCAGCGGAGCGCGCTGCACTCGATCTGCCTCCAGGTGCTGCCGGTCCTCAGCGGACGGCAGTAGGACACGGGCAGGAGGACACCGGTAGCCGGCACCGGCAGCCGGTCGGCGGGTCGCCGCAGCCGCTCCCCGGGGCGGGGCCGATCGCCCGCCGGTCGCCCGCCGGTCGCGGTGGGCCGGTCCGGCGCGGGTCCGGCTGACCTCGGCTGTTAGGCTTGCGAAGCGTGAGCGCGAAGCCCCAGATCCCCAATGTCCTGGCCTCCCGGTACGCCTCGGCGACCCTGGCCCAGCTGTGGTCCCCCGAGCACAAGGTGGTCCTCGAGCGCCACCTGTGGCTCGCCGTCCTGAAGGCCCAGCAGGACCTCGGCGTCGAGGTGCCCGCCACCGCCGTCGCCGACTACGAGCGGGTGATCGACCAGGTCGACCTCGCGTCCATCGCCGCCCGTGAGCGGGTCACCCGGCACGATGTGAAGGCCCGGATCGAGGAGTTCAGCGACCTCGCCGGCCACGAGCAGATCCACAAGGGCATGACCTCCCGGGACCTGACCGAGAACGTCGAGCAGCTGCAGATCCGGCAGTCCCTCGAGCACGTGCGCGACCGCACGGTCGCCGTGCTGGTCCGCCTGGGCCGGCTCTCCGCCGAGCACGCCGAGCTGGTCATGGCGGGCCGCTCGCACAACGTGGCCGCGCAGGCCACCACCCTCGGCAAGCGCTTCGCGTCGATCGCGGACGAGCTGCTGGTCGCCTTCCGCCGGCTGGAGGAGCTGATCGCCCGCTACCCGCTGCGCGGGATCAAGGGCCCGGTCGGCACCGCCCAGGACATGCTGGACCTGCTCGGCGGCGACACCGAGAAGCTCGCCGAGCTGGAGCGCCGGGTCGCCGGCCACCTGGGCTTCGACAACGTGCTGATCAGTGTCGGCCAGGTCTACCCGCGCTCGCTGGACTTCGAGGTGCTGACCGCCCTCGTCCAGCTGGCCGCCGCGCCGTCCAGCCTGGCCAAGACCATCCGTCTGATGGCCGGTCACGAGCTCGTGACCGAGGGCTTCAAGGAGGGCCAGGTCGGCTCCTCCGCGATGCCGCACAAGATGAACACCCGCTCCTGCGAGCGCGTCAACGGCCTCGCCGTGATCCTGCGCGGCTACGCGTCGATGACCGGCGAGCTGGCCGGCGACCAGTGGAACGAGGGTGACGTCTCCTGCTCGGTGGTCCGCCGGGTCGCGCTGCCGGACGCCTTCTTCGCGTTCGACGGCCTGCTGGAGACCTTCCTGACCGTCCTCGACGAGTTCGGCGCCTTCCCCGCCGTCGTCGAGGCCGAGCTGGACCGCTACCTGCCGTTCCTGGCCACCACCAAGGTGCTGATGGGCGCGGTGCGCGCGGGCGTCGGCCGGGAGACCGGGCACGAGGTGATCAAGGAGCACGCCGTCGCCTCCGCGCTCGCGATGCGCGCCGGCGCCCGGGAGAACGAGCTGCTGGACCGGCTGGCGAACGACGACCGGATCCCGCTGGACCGGGCCGGGCTGGACGCGCTGCTCGCCGACCGGCTGTCCTTCACCGGTGCGGCCGGTGCCCAGGTCGCCGAGGTCGTCCGCCAGGTCGAGGCCGTCGCGGCCGCGTACCCGGAGGCCGCCAAGTACGCGCCGGGCGACATCCTCTGACGGTTGTCCACCCCGGTCACCGGGCCCCGTCGCCGTTCGGGCGGCGGGGCCCTCGGCGTGTTCGGGGGTCCGGGCTTCCGCCGACGGGGTTCGGCCCTGTTCGGGGGTCCGCCGGCGGGGTCCAGCCCTGTTCGGGGGTCCGGGCTTCCGCCGACGGGGCTCAGCCCTGTTCCGGGGCCGAGTGGCCGGGGTCGAGCGGCGGGGCGTTGGTGCCGCAGGCGTAGCGGCAGTCCGGTTCGGCCACCGGGTGGTGGTCCTCCGGGGCCAGGACGTTGCCGTGGACGGTGGCCAGAGCCGTGAGCCCGCCCGCCACGAGCAGCCCGGCGCAGATCAGCATCGCGGTGCGGAAGGCGGAGTCGACCGCCGAGGGCACCTGGTAGGCGTCGCCGCTCAGACCCGCGAGCGAGGGCAGCGCGGCGACCGCCAGCAGACCGGCCGCCCGGGCCGCGGCGTTGTTGACCCCGCTCGCGATGCCCGCGTGCCGCACCTCGACCGCCGCCAGCACGGTCGCGGTCAGCGGTGCCACCAGCAGCACCATCCCGCTCCCCATCACCGCGACGGCGGGCAGTACGTCCGTCCAGTAGGAGGCGTCGGGCCCGATCCGCAGCATCAGCAGCACGCCCGCCGCGCACAGCAGCGGGCCGACGGTGAGCGGCAGCCGCGGGCCGATCCGCTTGCCCAGCCGCCCCGCCCGGGCGGAGAGCGCCAGCATGATCACGGTGATCGGCACCAGGGCGAGTCCGGAGACCAGCGGGGAGAAGCCGGAGACGATCTGCAGCTGCACGACCAGCAGGAAGAAGACCCCGCTGAACGCCGCGTACACGGCGAGGGTGACCAGGTTGACGGCGGTGAACAGCCGTGAGGAGAACAGTCCCAGCGGCAGCATCGGCTCCGGGGTGCGGCGCTCGACCAGGACGAAGGCGGCGCCGAGCAGGAGCCCGGCCGTGCCGGTGACCCAGACGGTGGCGGAGAGACCGCTCCCGGCGGCGGTCAGCGCATAGGTGATCGAGCCGAGCGCGAGGGCGGCCAGGACCGCGCCGAGCACGTCGAAGCGCCCGGTCGAGCTCTCGTCCCGGCTCTCCGGGACGTGCCGGGCCGCGACCGCGATCACCGTCGCGGCCAGCGGCAGGTTCAGCAGGAAGATCCAGCGCCAGCCCGGGCCGTCCACCAGCCAGCCGCCGAGGAACGGGCCCACCGCCGCCGACACCCCGCCGAGGCCGGACCAGAGGCCGACCGCCGCCGAGCGGTCGTCCGGACGGAACACCGCCTGGAGCATCGCCAGCGAGCCGGGGGTGAGCAGCGCCCCGCCGATGCCCTGCACGGCACGGGCCGCGATCAGCACCTCGATGGTCGGCGCGGCGGCGCAGGCGGCCGAGGCGACGGCGAACCAGACGACGCCCAGCAGGAAGATCCGGCGCCGCCCGTACCGGTCGCCGAGCGCGCCACCGAGCAGGATCAGGCCCGCCAGGGTGAGCAGATAGGCGTTCAGCGTCCATTGCAGGGCGTCGAGCCGGGCGTCGAGATCGGTGCCGATCCGGGGCAGTGCGACGTTCACGACGGTTCCGTCGAGCATCGCCATGCTGGAGCCGAGCACGGTCGCCAGAAGTACCCAGCGTCCCTGTGCGGTGCCCAACCGCAGGGTGCCGGCATCGGTGGTGGTCACGGCCCATGGTGGGGCTCGTGGGGCCGACGTGACAAGGGTCACCGGGGGTGTGTCGGAGATGTCCGTTCCGTGAGTGATCGTGTGCGCACTGATGACGACATCGGCGCAGGGTGGTGGATCACGTGCACTCGGTGAATGGATTGTGTGCTTACTGTGCATGCCTTTCATGCGGAGCGTCACGGTGTTCCGGACTTTGGTCCCGGGTTCCGGAGATCGACATTGCTTCACCCGAACGGATGGGTTTTAGTTCAGCGACCGCCCGGCGTCAGCCCGGGTGGCCACCGGGTGGAACGCCTAGTCCTGCCGCTGCCCGGTGGTTCGCAACGAACTCTGTACGGCAGGAGCGGGGGACCCACAGGTAAGTCGCCGGACCCGAATTGACGGTCCGGCTTGGGGTGAAGCCGCATTTCTCTGCGGCCGGGCAACTCCAGCCCGAACCCGACAGCTCACCTCGCAGGCGTCGGAGAGGACAGCTTCCATGCCCGCACAGGCTCGTCGTATCGCCATGCCCCGCGCCGTCCGCATCGGCATCGCCACCGCCGTCACCGGCGCCGCGTTCGCCCTCCCGCTGGTGACCACCGTCACCGCCCAGGCCCACGAGGCCCCGGCCGCCGGGCACACGCACCAGAGCAGCACCTGGACCGGCGCCGCCAGCGTCGACGCCGCCCCGGCCGCTGCCGAGAACGCCCCGGCCGCCCCGGCCGCTCCCGCCGCCGAGGCCGCTCCGGCCGACTACAAGGTCGTCGGTGGGGACACCCTGTCGAAGATCGCCGACGCGAAGAACGTCGAGGGTGGCTGGAAGGCGCTGTTCGAGCACAACCGCTCGGTCATCGGTGCCAACCCGAACCTCATCTTCCCGGGTCAGCAGCTCGCGCTCGGCACCAAGGCCGCCGAGGGCGCCAAGCCGGCCGCTCCGGCCGAGGCCGCCAAGCCGGCCGCCCCCGCCGCCAAGGCGCAGACCTCGCAGGACTCCGTGAAGCCGGCCAAGCCGACCGCTCCGGCCGAGAAGCCGGCCGCTCCGGCCGCCAAGCCCGCCGCCAAGCCGGCCGTTCAGGCCGTCGTCGCCCCGGTCGCGAAGCCGGCCGCTCCGGCCCCGGCCGCCGCCACCTCCGGCTTCTTCGCCCCGCTGGCCAACCCGAAGCTCGGCACCGCCTACGGTGTGGCCGGCTCGATGTGGGCCTCCGGCCACCACACCGGCGCCGACTTCGTCGCTGCCACCGGCACCCCGCTGCGCGCCGTCGCGGCCGGCACCGTGGTGAAGGCCGGCAACGGCGGCGCCTACGGCAACGAGGTCGAGATCAAGCTCGCCGACGGCAAGTACGCCGAGTACGCGCACCTGTCCTCGATCGGCGTCTCCATCGGTCAGACCGTCACCGCCGGCCAGCAGATCGGCCTCTCCGGTGCGACCGGCAACGTGACCGGCCCGCACCTGCACTTCGAGATCCGCACCGGTTCGGAGTACGGCTCGGACATCGACCCGATCGCCTACCTGCGGGCGCACGGCGTCGCGATCTGACCTTCGGTCGGATCATCTGCCACCGCCGGGTGCGGGGCGAAACGACCTCCCGGAATGGTCATGTCGGGTGACCGCTGGACCGGGTGGACGCCGCACCCGAGTGGATTGACGGGCGCGGGACACGCCCGTCCTGCCGGCCGGCCCGGCTCACGAGAACTCTCTCGTGGGCCGGGCCGGCCGTCGTTGTGGCGGGGCTCGAGGGTGGGGAGGAGCGGGGCGGGGCGAACCGATATCGGGTCAGTTCCGCTGTCGGGCGGGCTGGTTCGCGCTTCCGTTGGGTTCAGGACCGGTGGGTGGCCGGCTCCTGCTCGGCGGCGGACAGCAGTTGGTGCACCCGGTGGCCGAACTCGTCCGCGTCGCGGGCCGGTTCGATGAAGACCAGGCGGACGTCGCGGTGGCCGTGCGGGTGGTCCAGGCGGAGCACCAGGCCGTACCGGTCGAGCGCGAGCGGGCGGACCTCGGGGCGGTCGGCGAGCAGCGCCGGGTCGAGCAGCCGAGTGAGCACGGCGAGCGCGTCGGGGTGGTCGTCGGCCAGATGGGTGAGCAGTCCGGCTTCGTAGCGGGCCAGCGGGTCGGGGGCGGCCGCCGCGAGGTCGGCGCCGGTGATCGCGGTGGTGCCGTACGGGGTCGAGAGCACGGCGTGCGCGACGTCCAGGCGCAGGTGCACGCTGAGGCCGTCGTCGGCGAGGTGGGCGAGGTGGAGCCGGCCGGCCAGGGTGAGCCGCCCGCGCACCCGGTCGCGCACGGCCACCGGGGCGATGTCGGTGAGGTCGAGCACGACGGCGAGGCCGTCCTGCTCGCGGGCGGCGGCGGAGGTCACCGGGGAGTCGAGCGGCGCGCGCAGCCGGAGCCGGGAGCCGTGCACCGAGACGGGGGTGGAGAGTTCGTGCTGCTCGCCGCCGGCGCGGAGGACCACCGAGGAGGTGGCGGTCAGCAGGCTGCCGATGCGCTCGGCGGCGGTGGGCTCGGGAATCTCGGCATCGTGCTGCGGGTGCGGACTCATGGGATCGGGACCTCCGGCGGACGAGCTGACCTTGTAGTTAGGTGAGCCTAACCTAATCATTGGAGGGGGAGAGGGCAAGGTGTCGTCGGGGTGGGGCGGAACCGGCCATGCGCGAAGGGCCCCGACCCGGCTTGTGTGCCGGGATCGGGGCCCTTGCGGTGCGGGTGGTGCGCGCGGGTCAGGCGACGACCGCCTGGGCGTCGATCTCGACCAGCATCGGCTCCTGCGGGAGCTCGCAGAAGATCGTGGTCCGGCAGGGCTTCACGCCGCCCGGCGGGATGTTCTCCTCGATGAACTCGGCGTAGACCTCGTTCATCAGCGGGAAGTCGGCGCGCTTGGTGAGGTACACGCGGAACATCACCACGTCCTCGACGGTCGCGCCGCCCGCCTCGACGATCGCCTTGACGTTCTCCAGGGTGCGGCGGGTCTGTGCCTTCACGTCGCTGTGGTGGAGGTACTCGCCGGTGGCGGGGTCCTGCGGGCCCTGGCCGGACACCTGGAGGATCGGGCCCTTGCGGACGCCCTGGGAGAACATCCAGGCCGGGGCGGGGGCGCCGTCGGTACGGATCTCGGTCTTGTCGTTCTGGACGCTCATGCGTGCTCGCTTCCTCGGTGGGGTGGGTGGTGCTGTGGTGCTGTGGTGCGTGCTTCGGGGCTTTCGGGCCTTCGGGCCTTCGGGCTTGGTGCGTGGCGTGGCGTGGGGTGGTCGGGGATGCGGGGTGCGGGGTGCGGAGTGGTCAGTGGCGCGGGGGCTGGCCGCAGTCGGCGGAGATCGCCCGTGCGGTGGCGAGCAGTTGGGGCAGCAGCTCCAGCACCTGCTCGTAGGGGAGCACGACGTCCGGGACGGAGATCGAGGCGGCGGCGACCACTCGGCCGCTGGCGTCGCGGATCGGCGCGGCCACGCAGTTGATGAACGACTCGTGCTCGGCGTGGTCCTGCGCCCAGCCCTGGGCGGCGACCTTCTCCAGCTCGGCCAGCAGCGCCTCGGGTGTGGTGAGGGTGCGCGCGGTGTGCGGGGTGAAGTCGATGCCGGCCACCACCCGCCGCCGTTCGGGCGCGGGCAGGTCGGCGAGCAGCACCTTGGACACCGCGGCGCTGTGCAGCGCGGCCCGGAGGCCGATCCGCGAGTACATCCGCACCGGGTGCCGGGAGTCGTACTTGTCGATGTAGACCACCTCGCCACCCTCGTACGCGGCCAGGTGCACGGTCTGGCCGGTGCCGGCGTTGAGTTCGGCGAGGTACGGTGCGGCGATCCGGCGGACCCCGCGCTGTTCCAGAGCGAGCCCCGAGAGCGCGAACAGGCCGGCGCCCAGGTGGTAGCGGTATCCGGCGTCGCGGTAGACGAACCGTTCCTCCTCGAGGCTCTGCAGCAGTCGGAGCACGGTCGTCTTGTGCACACCGAGCACCTCGGCCAACTGGTCGAGGGAGCGCTCGCCCTCGCCGAGTTCGGCGAGGATGCGCAGGGCGCGGGTGACGGTCTGGCTCATGGCGCTCCAAGGGCCGGGGTGGCGGCCGGTCGAGGGTCGGGGGCACCGCCCCCCGGTACGACGGGCGCGGAGCGGTCGGTGGGGGAGGCGGACGCGGTGGTGCGGGAAGCGGTGGTGCGGGAGGCGGTCGGCGGGAGGGGCGGCGGGTCGTCGGGGGCGGCGTACGTGCTGGTGAGCGCTCCGGGGAGCACAGGGGACACGATGCCATCCGCCGACACCCGGGTGGCCGCCCAGGCCTCGGGTGAGGCGTCGAGCAGGGCGCCGACCACCGGGGCGGGCGGCAGTTCGGCCTGGTCCCCGTGGGTCGTCAGCGCGCAGGCGGCGCTCAGATGGCCCAGCCGCAGGCGGCGCCGCTGGTCGAGTCCACGAACGGTGCCGGCCAGGTAGCCGGCCGCGAAGGCGTCGCCCGCTCCGGTCGCCTCGACCACCTCGACCGTCAGGGCCGGTTCGGCGACGGTGGTGCCGTCGCGCCCGATCGCGGTGACCAGCCGGGCCTCGTCCTTGACCACGACGGTGGCCGGCGACGGGAAGAGGCGGCGCAGCGCGTGCGGGTCCCCGGTGCCGAAGGCGGCCTCGGCCTCGTCCGCGCCGAGCAGGAGCAGGTCGGCCGCGTCCAGCAGGGGCGGCAGCACCGAGAGGTCGCGGTCGCGCCAGAGCGCCGGACGCCAGTTGAGGTCGAAGCTGACCAGTCGGTCGGAGCGGCGCTCCGCCAGCAGCGTGCGGAGCAGCGCGAGGCAGTCGTCGGAGAGCGCGGCGGTGATGCCGGACAGGTGGAGCAGCCGGGCCCCGGCCAGCAGGCGGGCGGCGGCCGGGTCGTCCAGCAGTGCGGGGGAGAGGGCGGCCGCCGCCGAGCCGCGCCGGTGGTAGTGCAACCGGCTCCGCCCCGGGCCCAGGTCGTGGCGGTCGCCGGTGGTTCCGCCGACCTCCTTGAGGTAGACGCCGGTCGGGCGGTGCGGGTCGAGGGCGACGGCGGAGACGTCCACCCCGCGGGCGGTCAGTTCGCCGAGGAGGCGGCGGCCGAAGCCGTCGTTGCCGACCCGGCTGATCCAGGCGCTCGGCACGCCCAGGGCGGCCAGGGCACCGGCGACGTTGGACTCGGCGCCGCCGACGGCGAGCCGGAAGTTCTCCACGGACTCCAGCGGGCCCGCGCGGTCGGGGAGGAGCACGGCCATCGATTCGCCCACGCAGACGGCCAGGGGGGTGGGGGGCACGGGGGGCGGCGGGGGTGTCGGGGGTGTCGGGGAAGTGGTGGGCGCCGGGGGTGCGGTGGGTGCCGGTGCCCGGGGCGGTGCCGGCTCCGGCTCCGGCGCCGGGGCGGCCGGTGTGCGGGGCGGTTCGGCCGTCGGATCGCCGGGCGACGGGGTGGCCTCGCTCGCGGCGGCGTCCTGGCGTGGCATCTGCTGGGCTCCTCGGAGTACTGCGGCCTGCCGGGGTGGGGGTGCTGCGGCGAGCCTGGCTGACCCGCGTGCGGCGGGCGGCTGTCGTTGACCTTCGTCCGGCGCCGATGCTAGAACCGTGCTGCCAGCATGTGCAACCCTCATTGCGCATGTTGCAACATGGCAGATGGAGGAAGACGGTGTACCAGACCTTCGCGAGCAGTGGCGGCGACGGCAGCGGTAGCGGGAACGGCGGTAGCGGTGGTGACCGTCCCGGTGGTGGCGGTCTCGGCGTCGGCGGGCCCGGTGGCGGCGGTGGTGGTGGCGGTATCGATGCCGCTGCGGTGGCCGCGCTCGCCGAGGAGGCGCTCGACTGGCGGTTCAAGGCGCTGCCGCCGGCCGCCGACGGTCTGACCGTCCGCCAGTACCTGGCCACCGGACCCACCCTGGCGGACCTCGGCACCCCGCTGCTCACGCTCGACGGGCGCGCGCTCGACCACAACCTGCGCACCATGGCCCGCTGGTGCGCGGACGCCGGCGTGGCGCTCGCCCCGCACGGCAAGACCACCATGGCCCCCGCGCTCTGGCAGGCGCAGTTGGACGCGGGCAGCCACGGCATCACCCTCGCCAACCTGCCGCAGCTCCGGGTCGCCCGTGCCTTCGGTGTGCGGCGGCTGCTGCTCGCCAACTCCCTGCTCGACCCGGCGGGCCTGCGCTGGCTGGCGGGAGAGCTCGCCGCCGACGCCGACTTCGCCTTCGCCTGCTGGGTCGACTCGGTGCAGAGCGTCCGGCTGATGGACGAGGCACTGCGCGCGGCCGGTGCCGAGCGCGCCGTCGAGGTGCTGGTCGAGCTCGGTGGCCCCGGCGGGCGTACCGGCGCGCGCACCGTCGACGGGGCGGTGGAGATCGCGGATGCCGTCCGCCGTGCGCCGACCCTCCGGCTGGCCGGCATCGGCGGGTACGAGGGGGCACTGGCGCACGACGCGAGCGAGGGCGGGCTCGGCACGGTGCGCGGGTACCTTCGGTCGCTGGCCGAGCTGCACGGGCGGCTGGCCGGGCGGTACGCCGAGGGGTCCGCGCCGGTGGTCACCGCCGGCGGCAGCGCCTACTTCGACCTGGTGGCCGAGGAGTTGGGAGCGCTTCCGGAGGCCTTCGTGGTGCTGCGGTCGGGTGCGTACCTGGCGCACGACGACGGCTTCTACCGGGGGATCTCGCCGCTCGCCCGGGGAGCGGGGGATCCGGCCGCCGGTCGTGGCGGGGCGCTGCGCGGCGCACTGCACGGGTGGGCTCGAGTGGTGTCCCGGCCGGAGAAGCAGTTGGCGCTGCTGGACGCAGGCAAGCGCGACCTGCCGTTCGACGAGGGCCTGCCGGAACCGCATCTGGTCAGGGGCGGGGCGGAGTTGACGGGCACGGCCGCGCGGATCACCGCGCTCAACGACCAGCACGCGTTCCTCCGGGACGCGGGCGACCTCGCACCGGTCGGTGCCGTGCTGCGGCTCGGTATCTCGCACCCGTGCACCGCCTTCGACAAGTGGACGCTGATCCCGGTGCTGGACGACGCCTCGGCGGCCGAGCCGAAGGTGACCGGGCTGGTCAGGACGTTCTTCTGATGAGCGCCGCGGGTGGTGGGAACGTGCTGTTCCGTGGCGCCACGGTGGTGGACGGCACGGGGGCGGGACGATTCCGGGCGGACGTCCGGATCGCCGGCGGGGTGATCGTCGAGGTCGGGGCGCCGGGCGGTTCGGCGGCGCGGGGCGGTTCGGTTGCGTCGGGCGGGACCGTGGCGTCGGGGCGGTCGGGTGGTGGCGGTGGCGGTGGCGGTGCCGGTGCCGGTGCCGGTGCCAGTGGCGGTGCGGGTGGCGATGGCGGTGGCGGTGGCGGTGGCCGTGCGGGCCGGTCCGGTGGTGGTGCGGTGCGGACGATCGACGCGGACGGGCTGGTCCTGGCTCCCGGGTTCATCGACATGCACGCCCACTCCGACCTCGCCCTGCTCCGCGAACCGGAGCACCCGGCCAAGGTCACCCAGGGCGTGACCTGCGAGGTCCTCGGTCAGGACGGCCTCTCCTACGCGCCGGTCGACGACACGACGCTGCCCGCGCTCCGCCGCCAGATCGCCGGCTGGAACGGCGATCCGGACGACCTCGACTGGGACTGGCGCACCGTCGGCGGCTACCTGGACCGGCTGGACCGGACCGGCCCCGCCGTCAACGCCTGCTACCTGGTGCCGCACGGCTCGCTGCGCATGCTCGCCATGGGGTGGGACAACCGGGCTCCGAGCGCCGCCGAACTGGACCGGATGCGCGAGCTGTTGGCGCAGGGTCTGATCGAGGGTGCGGTCGGGATGTCGAGCGGTCTGACGTACACGCCGGGGATGTACGCCGGAACGGCCGAACTGGTCGAACTCTGCCGGGTCGTCGCGGGCTTCGGCGGCTTCCACGCCCCCCACCAACGCTCTTACGGGGCAGGTGCGTTGGAGGGCTACGCGGAGATGGTCGAGATCGCCCGACGGTCCGGCTGCCCGCTCCACCTCACCCACGCCACCATGAACTTCGGCGTCAACGAGGGCCGTGCCGGTGAGCTGCTGGCCCTGCTCGACCGGGCCCTGGACGACGGTGTGGACCTCTCCCTGGACAGCTACCCCTATCTGCCGGGATCCACCACCCTGGCCGCCCTGCTGCCCAGTTGGGCCACCGAGGGCGGACCGCAGGCCACCCTGGCGCGACTCGGCGACCCGGTCGCGCGCGAGCGGATCCGGTACGAGGTGGAGGAGAAGGGCAGCGACGGCTGCCACGGCGTGGTCACCGACTGGAGCACCATCCAGCTCTCCGGCGTCCGGGCCCCCGGACTCGCCGACTCGGTCGGCCGGACCGTCGCCGAACTCGCGGCGGAGCAGGGACGGAGCGGCACGGAGGTCTTCCTCGACCTGCTGCTCCGCGACGAGTTGGCCACCACCATCCTCCAGCACGTCGGCCACGAGGCGAACGTCCGGGCGATCATGCGTCACCGCGTGCACACCGTCGGCAGCGACGGGCTGTTGGTCGGCGCGCGCCCGCACCCGCGGGCCTGGGGCACCTTCCCCCGCTACCTGGCCCGCTACGTCCGCGAGTCCGGCGTGCTCACGCTGGAAGAAGCGGTCGCCCGGATGACCGGTCGGCCCGCGGCCCGGCTGCGGCTCCACCGGCGTGGGCGGATCGCCCCCGGATTCCACGCCGACCTGGTCCTCTTCGACCCCGAGCAGGTCCAGGACGCCGCGACGTTCGAGCAGCCGCGGCGGCCCGCCGTCGGTGTGGAACACGTCTATGTGAACGGTGTGGCCGTGGTGGAACAGGGCCGTACCACCGGCGCGCGACCCGGTCGGGCGCTGCGCCGGACCGGGCGCGGGGCGGAGGCGGTATGACGGCCGTGCGCTGTGGAGGCGGTCGCGCCGATGGTCGGTGCGGGTGCGGGTGCGGGTGCGGGTGCGGGTGCGGGTGCGGGTGCGGCTGTGGGTGTGACGGTGGGACCGGTGCTGCTGGGGCCGGTTCCCGTTGATCAGGTGCCTGGTGAATCAGGGTGCCAGGCGAATCCGAGTGGAATGTCCGAGTGGAATGGAAGCGAACGCCGTGAATTCGAGTTCAGTCGGTCCGAGGTCGGTCGAAGCAGGCTGGGTGGACCGGGAGCCGGCGGGTCCGAGCGCCGGGAGCCCGGCCTCCGGGAGCCGCGGGCCCTCCGCTGCCGCCATGGCGGCAGCGGCGCGGGCAGCGCTCGCCGCCTCGCCGGTGGTCGCGGTCGTCCGTGCGCCGCGGATACCGGACGCCGCCGCGCTCTGCGCCGCGCTCGCCGCCGGCGGTATCACCTGGACCGAGTTCACCTTCACCACACCCGATGTGACGACCCACCTGCACCGGGCGGCGCAGGCCGGCCACCGGGTCGGGGTCGGGACGGTGCTGACCTCCCAGCAGGCCGAGCAGGGGCTCGCTGCCGGGGCGTCCTTCCTCGTCACGCCCGGCTTGCGACCCGAGGTGGCGGATGTCGCGCACGCGGCAGGAGTCCCGGTGATCCTCGGCGCCCTCACCGCGACCGAGGTCGCCCAGGCGGTGGACCTCGGTGCCGCGGCGGTGAAGATCTTCCCGGCCCGGGCGTTCGGTCCCGGCTACTTCAAGGATCTGCGGGGTCCGTACCCCGATGTCCCGCTGGTCGCCTCCGGGGGTGTCAACGCGGGCAACGCGGCGGAGTTCCTGGCGCACGGAGCACTCGCCGTCTGCGCCGGGACGGACGTGGTGCCGCCGGAGGCCGTCGCAGCAGGGGAGTGGGCGGAGATCACCCGCCGGGCCCGGGCGTTCACGGAGGCCTGTGCGTCCCGGTAGCGAGGTAGGCCGGCGCGGCGAGTTTCCGTTCGCGGGGCGGCGACGAGTGCTGCCGCCCCGCGCGCGGTCGGTCCGGACGTGATGCGCGGGGTGTGATGCGCGGGGTGTGATGCGCCGGGTGTGATGCGCGCCCCGTGGTGCGTGGTGCGTGGTGCGCTCGGTGCGCGCCGTGGCCGATGCGCGGCGTCGGGTGCGGCGGCATGCCCGACCTGGCGGCTGCCGACCGTGGGGCGTGAAGGAGTGGGAGGGGCTCGGGAGGGCGCGCAGCACGGCCGGGGGCTCCTTCCAGGAGTCCCGCACCGGTCCGGGAGTGGCCGAGCCGGACTGTTGGGGCGATGGGGATTCGACGAGAATCGGTAGCCCCCCGGCACCCGGCAGGAGGATCCCACCCATGACCTCGACCCGCCCCGGCCCCGACTGGCTGACCGACGCCGTGCTGTACCAGATCTACCCCCAGACCTTCGCCGACTCCGACGGCGACGGCATCGGCGACTTCGCGGGCATCACCGACCACCTCGACCACCTCGCCTGGCTGGGCGTGAACACGGTCTGGCTGAACCCGTGCTTCGCCTCGCCCTTCCGCGACGCGGGCTACGACGTCACCGACTACCTCACGCCCGCCCCGCGCTACGGCACGGCCGACGACCTCGCCGCCCTGGTCGAGGCGGCACGCCGCAAGGGCATCCGGATCCTGCTGGACCTGGTCGCCGGCCACACGTCCGACCAGCACCCCTGGTTCCTGTCCTCGGCCGAGGATCCGTCCGACCACCGCTACATCTGGTCCGACCGGCCGGTGGACGGCTTCGTCGCCTCCCCGGGCGGCCGGACCGGGTGGTACCGGCCCAACTTCTTCGAGTGCCAGCCGGCACTCAACTTCGGCTACGGGCGCGAGGATCCCGAAGAGCCCTGGCGCCAGCCCGTCGACGCCGAGGGGCCGCGCGCCAACCGCGCCGCGCTGCGCCGGATCATGGCGCACTGGCTCGGTCTGGGGCTGGCGGGCTTCCGGGTCGACATGGCGTCCTCGCTGGTCAAGGACGACCCCGGCTTCGCCGAGACGGGCAAGCTCTGGACCGAGCTGCGTGACTGGCTCGACCGCGACCACCCGCAGGCCGCCCTGTTCGCCGAATGGGGCGACCCGGCGGCCGCCGTCGCCGCGGGCTTCCACGCGGACTTCCTGCTCCAGTTCGGCGGCGCGGACCACGGCCTGCCGCTGCGTTCGCTCTGGAACAACAACGCCGGGACGGTGGAGGAGTTCTGGAAGCAGGGCCCGTGCTACTTCGAGGCCGAGGGGCGCGGCACGCCCCGAGCGTTCCTGGATGCCTGGCACTCGGCGGCCCAACTGACGGAGGGTGCCGGGCACATCGCGCTTCCCACCGCCAACCACGACTTCTCCCGGCTCGCGACCGGCCCGCGCACCGCCGAGCAACTCGCCCCGGCCTTCGCCCTGGTGCTGACCTGGCCCACCCTTCCCGCGGTGTACTACGGCGACGAGATCGGCATGCGCTACGTGCCGGACCTCGCCGATGTCGAGGGCAGCGTGCTCGGCCCGACGTACAACCGGGCGGGCTCGCGCACACCCATGCAGTGGGCGCCCGGTCCGAACGCGGGCTTCTCGACCGCCCCGGCGCGAAAGCTCTACCTCCCGGTGGATCCGGAGCCGCACCGGCCGGACGTCGCCACCCAGCGGGCCGACCCGACCTCGTTGCTGCACACCGTGCGACGGCTGATCTCGCTGCGCCGCAAGCATCCGGGGCTCGGGGCCCGGGGCTCGGTGGAGGTCCGGCATGCGGGTTACCCCCTGGTGTACACCCGGGCCGGACGGTACCTGGTGGTGATCAACCCGCGGCGGGAACCGGCGGTCCTCCCGCTCGACGGGCTGTTGGACGGCGTCGGTGCGGCCGGGGCGGGCCGGGCCGATCGGGCGGGTCGGCCGGGCGGGATCATCCCGCTGGACGTCCAGGGTGTGCGGATCGGAGCGGCGGGCGAGCTGCGGGCGGACGGGTTCTCGTACGGGGTCTTCGACCTGGGGTGACGCGCCCGGCGCCGGTGGCGCTGCCGCCCTGCGGGGCGTGGGCCGATCGGGGGCGGGCTTCGGCTCGCCCCCGAGGTGGTTGTACACTGCATCCAGATAGTTGCATTTACCATCTTTCCCTGCCATCTTCGCTGGCGACCGCCGGAGGACGGACCGAACTTCATGAGCACACCCCGGACCACAGCCGTCGCGCCCGCCGCAGGACACCCGCTCAAGCACCTGGCGTTCCACCTCCTCACCCCGTTGCTGATGTGCCTCGGCATGGCGCTGGCCTACCAGGGCGCCTTCCATCAGCCCGCGCCGCACCACCTGAAGGTCGCGGTCGTGGGCGTCGCCCCGGAGGTGCGGGCGCTGGCCGGGGCGGTGCAGGGCCGGGCGGGCGAGGCGCTGGACGTCACGACGCTGCCGGACCGGGCCGCCGCCGAACAGGAACTGCTGGACCGGGACCTGGTCGGCGCCTTCCTCCCCGATGCGAGCCACCCCGAACTGCTGGTCGCCAAGGCCAACTCGGACACCTCGGCGATGGCGGCCGAGAAGGTCTTCCAGCGGGTGGCCGCACAGCAGGGCGTCCCCCTGGCGGTCACGGACCTCACCACCCCGAGCGAGGGCGACCCCACCGGTCAAGGTCTGTTCTTCCTGCTGGTCGCGCTCAGCATCGGTTCCTACGGCAGTGTCGCGGTGATCGGTGCGGCGGGCGCGGCTCTGGCCATGCGGATCCGGGTGCTGGTCGGACTGGCCGTGTCCCTGGCGGTGAGCGTGATCGGGATTCTCACCGCAGGACCCGTCTTCCATGTGGTCGACCACGACCTGGCCGGGGTCTGGGCGCTCGGTTGGCTTTACTCGGCCGGGGTGATCGGGATCGGTACGGGTCTGCACACCTTCCTCAGGCGGTGGACCACGCTGGCGATGATGGTGCTGTTCGTGATGCTGAACTTCACCAGTTCCGGCGGTGTCTACCGGCCGGAGCTCCAGAACGGCTTCTTCGGCGGTCTGCACTCCTTCTGGGCCGGTGCGGGCTTCCTGGAGGGCGCCCGCAGTCTGCTCTACTTCGACGGCGGCGCCGGGTTCGGGGGACATCTCCTGACGTTGGTGCTGTGGTTGGCGGCGGCCGGCGTGCTCGTGCTCGGAGCCGCGCGGTACGAGCGGCGCGGCCGGGCGGCGACGTCGACCGCGGTCGGTACGGGGGCTGCCGGGGGTGTCGGTGGTCGGGTCGGTCCGGTCGGTCGGACCGGTGTGGCGCCGGGAGCCGGGGTGCCGGGGGAGCGGGCTGGAGCGGAGGAGGAAATCGAGGAGGAAATCGAGGAGTCGGCGGCCGCGATCTGATTGTCCGTCAACTTCGTGCGAGAACTTCACCCGGTGACAGGGGCATCGATCCCGGGTGGGGATCGGCGGCCCGCAACCGGCCCTGGACAAGCCGGTTGCGGGCCCCAGTCGTCGAGGCGCACGCCGACGACCCGGTGCGGTGGAGCGCGTGATCTGCGTGGCGGCACAGCCCGCTGCCTCCCGGATGGCAGGATCGGGCGTGCTCTGCCGACGGGGGCGCCGCCCCGTCCGTTCGCCGCCCCAGGGGAGTACCACTGTGCCTCGCTCCTTCCGCCGTGCCCGTAAGTGCTCGACACAACAGGGCTCTTGTGCGGCCCCGGCGTCCTCCGTCGCCCGTCCTCCCCGTGCCGCCCTCGCCGACCGGGTGCTGGGAGCAGTGCCGGTCACCGCTGTCGCCCTGGTGCTGCTCGCCGCGACGCCGGCGCTCGCCGTCGCGCCACCGCTCTCGCAGCCCCGGATCGTCGCCCACTTCGATCTGTCCCAGGGCCGCCAGCCCGAGAACATCGCCGTCGAACCCGACGGCTCGGTTGACCTCACCCTCTCCTTCGCCCGCCAGGTCGTCCACCTCGACCGGGCCGGCCGGCCCGCCGTCCTGGCCGACATGCCCGCACCGGCACACCCCGTGACTCCGGTCGTCGGTGCCGCCGCAGTCTCCGGCCTGGCCCGCGCCCACGACGGCACGCTCTACTTCGCCTACGCCACCGGTACCGAGGACCTCACCGGTATCTGGAGGATCTGCCCCGGTGGCGGGCCGGAGCGCATCGCCGCCCTCCCCGCGAACAGCCTGCCCAACGGACTCGCTCTGGACGAGCGCGCCGGTGTGCTGTACTCGGCCGACTCGGCGCTCGGGCTGGTCCGGGTGGTGCCGACGGCCGGCGGCGCCCCGGTGGTCTGGTCCGACGACGCCCGCCTCAGGCCCACCGGGGCTTTCGGCGCCAACGGCCTGAAGGTCCACCGCGGCGCCGTCTGGGTCGGCAACACCGACACCGACTCGCTGCTGCGGATCCCGATCGGCCAGGACGGCTCCGCCGGTCCGGTCGAGGTTCGTGCCGACGGGCTCGCGGGGCTCGACGACTTCGCCTTCGTCGGGACCGGTGACGAGTTGATCGCGGCGCTCAACACCTCCAGTGAGGCCGTCTACCTCCACGGTGACGGAACCCGGCACACCGTTCTCGATGCCTCGGACGGTCTCTCCAACCCGACCTCGGTCGGGATCCGGGGTGACCGCGTCTACGTGGCCAGTGCGGCCTTCTACTCGAGGACCGACCCCAATCTGCTGGCCGCGACCCTGGAGCGGTAGAGCGCCCGGGACTGCGGGCGGTGCCGTCGAGCGGTCGGGCGTCCGGACCGGCCCTGGCTCATTTCGGCTCTCGGTCGGGGGCGGCGCGGTTCAGGAGCGGCGCGGTGGACTGGTGAAGCAGCAGTCGCCGCAGACGCCGGCCTGCGGACCGACCCGGTAGTAGAGGCAGCAACTGGTGCGTCGGAACCCGGTACCGGCCCGAGCGCCGCCGACGGTCAGGGTTCCGGTGCCGGCCAGGGGCGGTCGGTCGAGTACGCGGGCGACCAGGGTCCGGGCCAGTCCCGGATCCACGGACAGGCTGTCGGGAGCCGCCTGCGCGATGTGGGCGTCCAGCACGCGCAGGGCGCCTGCCAGAGCGGAGGCCACGTTTCCCCGGAGCAGCCCGTCGGAGAGCGGGACCGTGGAGCGGACGGCAGTCGCCAGCTCCGCCAACTGCCCCTCGACAACGGCCCGGCGGAGGCGGTCGGCGAGCCGACCCGGATCGGCCGACGTGCGCGCCTGCGCGGAACCGGGCCCTGCCGTCGACGTGGGCCGGTAGGGAGCCCAGAGGTCGATCGGCCCCTGTTCGGGGACGCGGACCCACGCTTCATCGGGAGTCAGGTCGGGCACGTCGCCGACCAGTACGGCGGCGCCGAGGCCCACCGAGCAGAACCTGGCGGCCAGGCCCAGGTGCAGGATCGAGGCCGCGACCCGTGCCTCGGCCGTGCCGAGTCTCCGGCCGACGTCCCGGATCCGGCCTGCCAACAGGCCCTCGCGGCCCGGGGCGTAGAGATCTCGAAGCGGTCGGAAGCCCGGAGGCGGAGCTTCACCGGGCGCCCCGGCCGTGTCCAGCGCGAAGTACGGGCCGACGGCGGTGAGCCGGTCGAGGCCGGAGGCGACGCTCATCGGCGGCCGACCGTCGCCGTGGTGGGGCCGGCGGGGGAGGCCGGGGCGAGGAGTGCCTGGACGGGGCCGGAGCGCGGACGGTCGAGGGTCGGCATCGGGCTGGTTCTCCGGATCCGTGCGGCGAGCTGGGGCGGACGGTGACGGCACCGGCGCGCCGCGGCGGGTCGGCCCGGTGAACCGGCCGGGAAGGTGTCGGCGTCGGTCCGGATGAACGGTACCGCGCCCCGGTGGTTCCGGACGGGCACCCCGAAGGCAGGTGGGAGTCGGCCGGTGCGGCGGTGGTGCTGGTGCGGAAGTGCATGGGGATGTCCCTCCTCGGAGCCGGCGGAGCCGGTCCGACTCTCTGTTCGGTCACGGAGTAACATCCCCCTCTCCTGCGTCCCGTACCTCCCTCGATCGAGGGAGTTTGACCTTGCTCGCAGCGAATTCGTCTCGCTTTGAGTGGAGTTGGCCCAAGCCGGTGGCCGGTGGCCGGCGGCCTGGATCTCGGGCGCGGGCGTGGGCGTGGGCCGCAGCGCCGGAGGGCCGACAGCGGAATGTCCGGCCGGTGAGGGGTCCGGCCGGACATGCGGAACCCGCGAGGTGGGGGTGGCCTCCGGACGTCCCGTCCTCCGGCCTGTGCAGTTCGATCGTCGACCGAGGTACCAGCGGCAGACCCTGATCCGTCTCGATCTGTCGCCACTGCCTCCTGCGGTCGAACCTCCTCGGCTACCTCGCAGGTCCACCACCATGATGCGCCTCGGGAGGCCGTCGCACCAGGGATATTCGGAAAAAATTCCCATCAATCGGACATATTTCCGGCTCTGGTCGCACGCCCCCGCGTCAGCCACCCCGGCCACCCCGGCCACTCCGGTCGGACGCTCAGCTGCGGAGCGCGTCCTTGCGGAGGAACCGCTTGAGGCGCTGCCACGGCCAGGTGTTGATCACGTCCTCGGTGCCGAGCCAGGCGCGCTGGGCGGTGCCGATCCCGTACCTGGGGTAGGCGAGATGGGGGGTGGCGTGCGCGTCGCTGTCGATCGAGAACTTCACACCGTGGCGCTTGGCCCGGAGCACGTCCTCGTCCCGCAGATCGAGCCGCTGGGGCGAGCTGTTGATCTCGATCGCGGTTCCGGTCCGGGCGGCAGCGGCGAAGACGGCGTCCAGGTCGACGTCGATCGGCCCGCGCCGGCCGATCCGGCGGGTGGTGAGGTGGCCGATGATGTGCACGTGCGGGTTCTCGCAGGCGCGGATCAGCCGACGGGTCTGGGCGTCCCGGTCCGCGCCGAAGTGGGAGTGGACGGACGCCACGCACACGTCGAAACCGGACAGGAACTCGGCCGGCCAGTCCACCCTGCCGTCCGGTCCGATGTTCAACTCGGTGCCGTGCAGCAGCCGCATCCGCCGGTGCCGCCCGGCCAGCGCGCGCAGCTGCTCCCGCTGGGCGAGCATCTTCTCGTCCGTCATCCGCTGCATCACCAGGTCCGGGGCATGGTCGGTGACCGCGTAGTAGGTGTAGCCGCGGGCGGCCGCGGTGTCGATCATCTCCTCCAGGGTGGCCAGCCCGTCGGTCAGGTCGGTGTGGGTGTGCAGGTCGCCGCGGAGGTCCGCCTCGGTGACCAGTTCGGGCAACTCACCGCGCAGGGCCGCCTCGATCTCACCCCGGTCCTCGCGCAGAGGCGGCGCGATCCAGGGCAGGCCGAGCGCGGCGTACACCTCGTCCTCGGTCGCCGACACGATCTTCTCGCCGCTCGCGGCGTCGAAGAGCCCGTACTCGGAGAGCTTCAGGCCGGCCCGTACCGCCATCGTCCGGAGCCTGATGTTGTGCGCCTTCGAGCCGGTGAAGTAGACCAGGGCCGCACCCCAGTCCTCCTTCGGGACCACCCGCAGGTCGACCTGGATCCCGTCCGTGGTGCGGATCGAGGTCTTGGTCGGTCCGCTTCCGATGACGTCGGCCGTGAAGGGGAGCGCCGTGAGCGAGGCAATCAGGGGCGCCGAGTCCTCGGCGGTGGCCAGGACGTCGATGTCGCCGACCGTCTCGCGCATCCGGCGCAGGGAACCCGCGTACGCGCAGCGGGTGCACCCCGGTACGGCGGCCAGTGCCGCGACGATCCGGTCGGCCAGTGCCGTGGCGGCGTCCAGCAGGGTCCGGCCGCCGGACTGCCGGATCAGTTCGATCCCGTGCAGGATCTTCTCGCCGCTGCGTTCGCCCAGGCCCGGGACCTCGCTCAGGCGGTCGGCGCGGATCGCCTCGGCGAGTTCGTCGACGGAGGCGATGCCGAGGTCGCGGTGGAGCGCGAGCGCGCGCTTCGGTCCCACGCCGGGGACGGACATCATCGCGCGCACTCCGGCCGGGATCTCGGCCCGGAGCGCCTCCAGGGCCTCGATCCGCCCACCGGTGAGGTATTCGGCGATCTTCTCGGCGGTGGACCTGCCGACCCCGGGGATCTGCTGGAGACCCTTCGCGTCCATGCCGTCGATGTCCACGGGGTGGCCGCCGACCGCTCGGGCGGCCTTCTCGTAGGCGCGGGCGCGGAAGGCGTCGCCGCCGGTGATCGAGATCAGGTCGGCGTACTCCTGCAGCAGGTCCCTGACCTTGTCGTTGAGCCGGGCCATGGGGTCAGTCTAGGTTCGCCGGCCGGATCGGGCCGGGTGTCCGCGGCCGTCCGCCGGAGGGCGCGGGGGCGGCCGCGGCAGCGTGCGGAAGGGGTCGGTGTCCGGGGTGGGGGCGCGTGCAGTTCGACGCGCGCCGGTTCGGTGCTCCCGCCGATTGCCGGAGGGCGGCCCCGCTGGTCGGCGGGGTAGCAGCGGTTGGTGTGGCACCGGGGCCGGATTGTCACCCGGGCGGCGGGGGCGCAGGCTTGGCGCAGGGCCGGGGATGCGGCTCGCACCGATCCGTCACACGGTGGTGGACCGGGTCCGCGAGGGACGAAGGGCAGGGCGATGGCAGGCGGGAAGCTCTGGGGCTACGTCGCGACGGGTGCCCGGGCGCTGGGCGGGCTCGGCCCGCTCGGGCGGTCCGGGGCGCTGGCGGGCGCGCGGTTGCTCAAGGGCGTGGGCGGGGGTGGCCGGCCCGAGCCGGACCGGCAGGCGTCGATGCTCGCCGCGCCGATCGGGACGGTGGGTGCCGGGACTCCGGGCCGGTCCGCGGGCGGCGGCATGGCCGGGCCGCAGCTCCTGTCGCGGCCCGAGTTGGAGCGACTGCGCTGGATCGACCGGGCCGCCGGCTGTGTCCCCGACGCGCGGCACGTGCAGGTGGCCGAGGTGGTCGGACGGGTGCTGCGGGGCGGTGGCCGGGGAGCCTCGGTGGTGGTGCGCCTTCCGGTCGGGCTGCCGGTCGTGATCGCGGACGCCCCCCGACTGGAGGCGGCCCTGGCGGGGCTGGTCGATCACGCGATCCGTCGGAGTCCGGCGGGGGCCAGGGTGCTGGTCCGGGCCGATCCGTTGCCGGGGCCGGAAGGCCTGCTCGGCGCCAGGGGCGGGGTGGGGCCGGGAGGGATGTTCGGCCGGGGGACTTCCGGGAGGGGCTCGCTGGGCAAGGGGGCGCTGGGCAAGGGGGCGCTGGGCAAAGGGGCGTTGGGCAAGGGGGCGTTCAGCGGGGGAGCGCCCACCGGGGGAGCGATCGGCGGGGCGGCGGCGTGGACCGCGGAACCCGCCCGGGTGGAGCTGAGGGTGGTTGACCGGGGGACGTCGGAGCCGCCCGAGGCCCGCCAGTGGCTGCTCGCCGGGATGTACGGCGAGCCGGGGATTCCCGGCGCCGGCTGGGCACCGGGCGGCGGCTCCGGTGGCCCGGGCAGTGGCGGGGGGAGCGGCTGGGCCGTCGGCGGCGCCGGGGAGACGACCGTCCCCCGGCGGGGGAAGGGCGGGCCGGAGCCGGTCGGGCCGTCGATATCGGCGCTGGTGCGTGCGGCCGGGGGGCGGCTGAGAGTGGAGCAGACGGCCGGCGGCGGGCTCACGGTGGTGCTGGTGCTGGCCGTCGCGCGGGACTGAGCCCCGGCCCGCGCCGGGCCCGTGGGCGGCCGGTCCGGCGGCGGCGCGAGACCCCTGTTCGAACCGCAAAGATTTCTTCGCAAAAACCCTTTGTGAAGGACCCTTTGCGGTTCTATCGTGTTGCCATGACCGATGACCGCAGGTGGCCGCACAGTCCGGACCCGCAGACCGATGTCGTGATCGATGCCAAGGGCCTGCGGGCCCTGGCCCACCCGGTACGGGTGCAGCTGATCGGGCTGCTCCGGAAGAACGGCCCGTCCACCGCCACCAAGCTGGCCGAGCAGCTGGGGCTGAACTCGGGAGCGACCAGCTACCACCTCCGTCAGCTCGCGGCGTCCGGCTTCGTCGCCGAGGACACCGAGCGCGGCAACGCCAGGGACCGTTGGTGGAAGGCCGTCCACCAGGTGACCTGGTGGACGGACAGCCGCCTGGCCGACGACGATCCGGAGGCGGCGCTCGGTTACCTGCGGTCGATCGTCGCGGCCCACACCCTGATGGCGCAGACGGCACTCAACGCCTACGAGACGATGACGCCGGAGTGGCGGCAGGCGGTGGACTTCAGCGACATGGTGTTCCAGCTGACCCCGGAGGAGGCCCGGGCCCTGGCCACGGAGATGTCGGAGGTGTTCGCCCGCTACCGTCGCATAGCCCCGGGGAGCTCCGTCCCCGAGGGAACGGACCGGGTGGCCGTGGTCGTCCAGGTGCTTCCCGAGCCGCAGGCCACCGTCGACGACGCGTCGGAGGAGCAGTCATGAGCACCGAGGCCACGACCCCGCCCCGGGTGCCGTCGCCCGGGTCGACGTCCTCTGCCGCCGACGGTCCGGCCGCCGGTGCCCGCAGCTTCCGGCCGCTGGCCGGGGTGCTGACGGCGATGGCCGTCTCGCTGACCGGCACCCGGGTATCGGCGATCGCCCTGCCGTGGTTCGTGCTGGCCACGACCGGCAGTGCCACGATGACCGGAGTCGTCGCGTTCGTCGAGCTGGCTCCCTACGTGCTCGTCAAGGCGTTCACCGGCCCGGTGATCGACCGGCTCGGTCCGCGCGTCGTCTCCTGGACGACGGACGCGGTGAGCGCCGCCGCGGCGGGCCTGGTCCCGCTGCTGCATGCGCTCGGCCTGCTGCCGTTCTGGCTCCTGCTGGTCATGGTCGCCGTGATCGGCGCCGCTCGCGGCCCGGGGGACCTCGCCAAGGAGGTGATGGTCGCCGAGGCGGCCGACCGGGGCCGGATCCCGATGGAGCGGGCCACCGGACTGTCCGGGGTCACGGAGCGGCTGGCCACCACGATCGGTCCGGCGGTGGGCGGCGGGCTGATCGCCCTGCTCGGCCCGATGGCCGGTCTGACGGTCAACGCGGTCGCCTTCGCACTCGGCTCACTGGTGATCGCCGTCGCGCTTCCCCGGGGGATGGGGCGCTCGGCCGCAGTGCAGGAGGCGTCCGGGCCGACGGCCGCGCCGGCGGAAGGCCGGGCCGACGCCGTCGACGGGGACGAGCAGGTCGGCTACTGGCGCATGTTCCGGGAGGGATTCACCTTCCTGCGGGGTGAGCCACTGCTGCTGACCGTCATCGTGACGGTCGCGGTGACCAACCTGCTGGACGCGGCGTTCCTCAGCGTGCTGGTGCCCGTCTGGGCGCAGGAATCGGGCGGCGGCCCGGCGGCGATCGGTCTGACCGGGAGTGCCTGGGGCATCGCGGCGGTGGCCGGCAGCCTGATCGCGGCGGTGGTGGCGCACCGTCTGCCGCGCCGGACAGTTTTCTTCGTCGGCTTCCTGCTCGTCGGTGCCCCGCGCTTCCTCGTCCTCACCATGGACGCGCCGATGGCACTGGTGATTGTGGTCTTCGCGGTCAGTGGTTTCGGCGGCGGCTTCCTCAATCCGATCCTCGGTGCCGTCCAGCTCGAGCGGGTGCCCCGTCACCTGTTGGGCCGGGTCAACGCGCTGGGCGACTCGCTCGCCTGGGCGGGTATCCCGGTGGGCGGCCTGCTCGCGGGTGCGGCCGTGTCCATGGTGGGGCTCATACCGGTGCTGCTCACGTGCGGCGGTCTGTACATCGCCACCACCACCCTGTCCGGCCTGCGGCCCGAGTGGCGGGAGATGGACCGCAAGCGTGGCCGTGCCCCGGCGGCGGTCCCGGACGTGAGCAGCTCCCCTGAGCAGAAGGTCCCGGGCCCGACGGCCCCGGTGCTCGGCTGACCACCGCGGGACCGGGCGGCGACAGCCACCGGAACGCCGGACATCCCGGCCGGCGACCGGAGTCGGTGTCGGACGAGGCGGCTACGGGCTCCGGAGGCGAGAAGAGGGAGGTGGTGAGGCCGTCCACCGGAGAAGCAGGACGGAAGTGAGGGCGGCGAGGGCACACCAGGTCGAGACGAAAGCGAGCTGCCAGAGGAGGGCACAGACCAGGGCGCCGATTCCGGTCAGCAGGCCGAGACGGCGGAGGAGGCGGTCTCCGCTGAGGAGGAGCGAGCCGACGGTGGCGAGGAGGTAGCCGGCGAGGAGGAGCGCGGGGTACGGCGCACCGAGGCGGTAGTCGAGGGTGTGGGCATGGGCGGTGGCGCCGACGGGACGGGTGGCGACGGTGTGGGCCAAGGGCACGGCGACGAGGAGGCCGAGGACCACGCACCCGGTCAGCAGCCGCTGACGAGGACGGTCGACCCGGGCGGCGCAGCGGACGCCGATCGGGACCAGGAGCGGGAGCAGGGGCAGGGCGATCACCGCCCAGGCGGTGCGGGCCCAGGCGGCCGCTGCGGGCGGCAGGTCGCCGTCGGTGCCCGCCCAGACCGCGGCCTCGATCAGCTGGTGCACCCCGAGGACGAGCGGGAGAGCGGCGAGCGGCAGGCGCTCGGGTCGGCCGGCGCGGTGGGCACGTACGAGACAGAGCCCGCCGACCGCGGTCACGGCGCCGCCGACGACGAGGTCCGCCTGGGCACTCCAGCACATGGGGTCTCCGGTGGTCGGCGATGGGGCGGTCGGTCAACGTCCAGGGGACGGCGGGCGATCAGCCCGTGTCGGCGGGACCGCCGGTACCGGGGACATCGCCGGTGGAGGTCTCAGGCGGTCGGTCGGTCGGAGCTACCGGCTCCGGACCGTCGTCGGTGCCAGTGCCGGAGGTGCCACCAGTGCCACCGGTGCCGGTGGTGCCCGGCAGAGCGGGGTGGCGGCCGATCACCACGACACCGATCACGATGGCGATCAGACCGATCACCTCCCAGGCCAGTGCGCCCGGGGTCACCCGGAGACGGTCGCCGAGGAAGCCGACCGCGCAGGCGATGCCGGAGATCGGCTGCGCGGCGGTCAGCGCGGGAAGGGACATCCGCAGCGGTGCGGCCTCGAACGCGCTCTGGACCAGCAGCAGGCCGACCACACCGGCCGCGACGACGGCATACGGTTGCCAACTGCGCAGGACGGCGTCCAGTCCCTCGTGGTCGAGCCGCTGGGTGGTGGTGCGGGTGAGCGCGTCCTGGAGTCCGTAGAGCAGACCCGCGGCCAGCGCGAGCAGGGTCGCCTCCTCGAACAACGGCAGTCGGCGGGCGAACGAGACCAGCAGCAGAGTCAGCCCGACCACCGTTCCGATCACCAGCCAGTGCCGCAGTTCGCTCGCCGGCGGGCCTCCGCCGGTGGGGCGGCCGGCCACGATGAACACGGTCACGCCGAGCGCCAGCAGCACCACCCCCGCCCAGCCGGAGCGTCCGAGCGTCTGGCGGGTGAGCACTCTGGCGAGTGCCATCGCGAAGATGAGGTTGGTCGCGAGAAGGGGTTCGACCAGCGAGACCTCGCCCTGGTTGAGGGCGAGCGCGGAGAGGATCAACCCGATGACCATGAACCCGGTGCCGAGCAGCCACTCCGGCATCCGCAGCAGGTCCAGCAGCAGACGCCAGTGCAGCAGGTCGGCACGCGGGGCCCGCTGCGCCGCGTGCTGCTGGAGGACGAATCCGAGGCCCAGGAAGCAGGCGGCACTCAAAGCCAGGAGGAAGACCGCCACGGATGGACCGCCCGATGGTTGCCGACCGCGCCGCACCGCCGGGCTCCGGGGCCTCGACGGGGTGCGCCGAGGCGGGTTCCGGTGTTCCGGAGCAGGGTTTTCGCGGCATTGACGCGCTGTGGCCAGCCTACCGCCGGGGTGGGGTACCGACCCCCGGAACGCCCCGGGCGTGGCGCCGGGTGCTGTCCCGCCCGGGCCCGCTTGCCGCTGCCGTGCCGACGGGCGCACGCTGGTGTGAGCGGCCGCCGCGGGAGCACTGCCCGGACCGGCCCGAGCGGGCGCGACGTGCGCCGGCGCCAGGAGGTGTGGCATGCACAACCAGTGGGATGTGGAGCTGAGCTTCGAGGAGGACGGTGTTCACACCGGATGCCAGGCGAGGCTGACGGGCGCCCGTGCGCCGGGTCTCACGGCGCACGGGGAGTCGACCAAGAGTGCGGAGGACCGCCCGCTCGCCAGGATCGGCGAGGAGGTCGCGGCCTCCCGGGCCCTGGAGGCACTTTCGCGGAAGCTACGGGCTCAGGCGACCGGGGAGATCGACGACGAAGGGCACCGGCCCGGGTACCTGATCTATTGAGCGAGGGCCGCTGGCCCGGTCGGGTGAACGACGCCGGGCCGGGCCGCGGTCACAGGCTCAGCAGCAGGTCCCGGACCGCCTCGGGGCGTGACAGGAACGGGTGGTGGCCGGCGTCGAGTTCGACGACGCTGCCGGCCCGGCGGGCGAAGTCGCGTTGCAGGCGCGGCGGGGTGCCCCGGTCCTGGGCGCACACGAGGTAGGTCGAGGGCACCTGCTGCCAGGCGGCCGCGCCGACCGGTTGCGTCGTCACGTGCGCGCTCTGCCGGGCGAGGTGGTCCGCCGCCCCTGTCCGGTCCTCCGGACCGCAGTCCTGGAGGAAGGTGTCCACGAGCAGCTCGGGCCGGACGCCGAAGGTCCCGGTGCCGGGGTCGACGTCCAGGAAAGGGGCGGGGCCGTCGTCCCCGAAGTCGGACAGGCTCTGCCCGACCTCGGGCAGGTAGCTGGAGACCAGCAGCAGATGGCGCACGGAGCCGACCCCCGCGGCGGCCTCCGCGGTGACGATTCCGCCGTAGCTGTGGGCGACCACGACGGTCGGCCCGTCGTCGGCCCGCAGTACTCGTCGTACCGCCGCCACGTCCTCGGGCAGCCCGGGCCCGCCGGCGCCGGCAGGGAGGCCCGTCTCGCCGCAGCTCGGCAGTTCCGGGGCCGCGCTCGGCACCCCGCGTTCCCGCAACAGTTCGGCGGTTCGGCGCCACCACCACGACCCGTCCCGCACGCACGCCCCGTGCACGAACACGACCCTCATCGCCACCTCCGTGTCGACCCCGACGGCTTCCGCCGACCATGCTCGCTCCCCTTCCCGGCGGTGGCCACAGCCACCCGCCCGGCGCGCGCCCCGACGGACCCGGACATCGGGACGCTTCGGAGGCGCGGGGCAAGTAGGAGCGGTCCGCGTCGGCGCGGGTTCTGCGGGCCGTCCGGCGGGCCAGGCTCTTGTGGCTGCCGCCGTCGGGGAGGTCGCCGGGCTTCGTGGTGGCCCAGTGGACGGTTCGCCCGGTGCGGCGCCCTCGTGGCACCGCACCGGGCGCCGCGTCGCGTCGGCCGGGGCGGCCCCTTCGGCGCATCACGTGGACCATCGTGATCCGCTGCTCGGGCCGGACCGGTGGCCGAGGCGGACCGGAGCGGGGAAGGCGGGACGCCGAGGTCGGGCTGGTCGTGCCGGGTGGCCGGGTGATGGAGGGCGTCGGCCGGGGTGGGTGGGGGTAGGGGTGGGGTTCTGGGCGTGTTCAGGGACTCCGGGGAAGGGGCGATGAGGTGGAGCCGTCGCAGACGCCGACACAGCTGATCCGACTGCTGCGTGGGCTGACGTCCGAACTCGACCTGTTCGGTACCGAGTTCGCCGCACGGAACGGCTTGCATCCGACGGATCTGCGGGGGCTCATCCATCTGCTGGACGCCGAGCGGGCCGGGGCGGTGGTGACTCCGGGGCGGCTCGGTGCGGCGTTGGGGTTGAACTCGGCCGGGACGACGGGGCTGGTCGATCGGCTGGAGCGGTCGGGGCTGATCCGGCGCGAGCGCGACGAGGAGGACCGCCGCAAGGTCCGGTTACTGGTGGAGGAGCGTGCGATCGAGCTGGGCGAAGCGTTCTTCGGCGGTCTGGTCGCCGATCTGATGGCCGCGATGGGCGCCTTCGGGGAGACGGAACTCGCCGTGGCGCGAAGGTTCCTGGTGGCGATGACCGGGGTGGTGGCCGCGGCCAGGGCGGAGTAGCGGGAGCGACTACGCCGGGCCGAGCGCCCAGGCGACCAGCGACAGGGTGGCCATCGAGACGAGCGTCGAGGCGAGGACGGAGTCCCGTGCGAACACGGCGCCGTGGTCGTACTCGCGGGCGTAGGTGAAGACGTTCTGCGCCGTGGGCAGGGCCGAGAACAGGACCACGGTGAGCAGTTGGTGGGGCGGCAGGTCGAGCACGAGGGCGCCGACCGCCCAGGCCGTCAGCGGTTGGACGACGTTCTTGATCGCGACCGCCGTCCCGACCTCCAGGTAGCGGGAGGCGCCGGTGACCGCGGGCGGGTGGCAGATCGACAGGCCGAGCGCCACCAGGGCGGTCGGTACCGCGGCCCCGCCCAGCAGTTCGCAGGAACGATTCAGCTCGGCCGGCGGCCGCCAGCCGGTCGCCGAGAGCAGGGCGCCGACGGCCACCGCGAGCAGGATCGGATTGCGCAGCGGCAGGGTGAGCGCCGCCCGCAGACCCGCCCGGCCGGAGTCGAGCACGGTCAGTACCGCGGGGGTGACCACCAGGATCTGGAACAGCACCACCGGGCCGACGAACGAGGCGTCGCCGAGTACCTGGACGGCCACCGGTATGCCGAGGTTGGCCGAGTTGACGTACCCGGCGGCCATTCCGCCGAGCGTCCGTTCCGGCAGCGCCCGGCCGAACAGCCGGTACGAGGCGAACAGTCCGAGCCCGCCCGCCACCACGGTGCTCGCGGTGAACGCCAGCATGGAGGAGTTGGCGAACCGGTCCAGCGGCGTACGGGCGATCATCAGGAACAGTGCGGCGGGCATGGCCGCGTGGAAGACGAACCGGTTCAGCACCTGCTCGGCCTGGTCGCCGAGCAGTCTGCTGCGGCCGAGGACGTATCCGACACCGGTCAGGGCCCAGATCGGGGCGAAACCGGACAGGAGCGGGTGCAGACTCGGCATGGCTTCCTCGGCGCTGTGGTCGGCGCGGTCGTCGGCGTGATCGTCGGAGCGGTCGTCGGCATGGTGGTCGGGCGGACGGCCGTGGTCCGTGCCGCCCTGGTGGTGGGACCTCGGAAGTCAATCAGCCGCCCGGACGCCGTCGGTGGGCAGGCCCCCGTGCGGCCGGGCGGGCCGGGTGCCTACGATGGGCGGTGTGGACCACCTGAGCCTGGCCGAGGTCGAGCGGATCGCCCGGAACGCGCACGCGGGACAGACCGACAAGAACGGTCACCCCTACACCGAACACCTGGCGGCGGTCGCCCACGGGGTGGCGGCACGGGGCGGCAGCGCCGAGCAGATCGCGGCCGGCTGGCTGCACGACGCCGTCGAGGACGACGCGCTGACCCGCGAGTGGCTGGCCGGTGCCGCGCTGAGCGACGCCACCAAGGCCATCGTGGACGCGCTCACCAAGCGCCCCGGCGAGCCGCTGGAGGAGTACACCGCACGCATTCTCGCCACGCCGGGTGCCCTGGTCGTCAAGCAGGCCGACCTCGCGCACAACTCCGACCCGGCCCGACTGGCGAGCCTGGACCCGGCGACCGCCGCCAGGCTGGCCGCCAAGTACCGCCGCACCCGTGAACTGCTGGGCCTGGCGGCGGAGTCCGGCTGACGCCGGGCCGGGGCGGGCCGGGGCGGCGAAGGCGGGGCGAGGCGCGGTCGTGGGTGCCCTGTGCCAGGGCGGCTGCCGCGAGCGGGATGGCCCCACAGTCGTGGCCGGCCCCGGCGAACACCCGGCCCGGTGGTCGTGAGTATTTCTTGGTACGACAGGAACCGCCGGTAGCCGTTCGTCCGGGCGGACCGTGGTGGCACGCGGTGGAACGAACGGTCCGGAACCGACGGTGCGACGTGACCACACAACGCCCCGACCTCATGGCGGTCCTGACCGGCCGGCCGGAGGGAACAGCGGGAGGCAGCAGCCGGGACAGGGGCAGGGACAGGAGGCACCGCCCCGGCTCAGCGCCGCGGCTCAGCGCGTGATGAACGTGGCCCCGTCGGCGAGCCGGACGGCGGCCGCGGTGGCGCCGGCCAGTTCGGTGGCGCCGGCCGGGATCGTCATCAGCTGCGGCAGAACCGGCACCCGGCCCTGGAGGCGGGACTCGATCGCGGGCAGCATCCCGCCACCGCTCTCGCGCAGCAGTCGCCCGCCCAGGGCCACGAGTTCGGGGCCGAGGACGCTGACGGTCCGCGCCACCAGCAGGGCCAGGTCGTCGGTGAACTCGTCCACCAGGCGCACCGCCGCCGGCACCCCCGCCCGGGCCAGCCGGAACAGTTCGGCGACCCGCTCGGTCGAACTCCCGGACACGGCCAGTCCGGCCTCGGTGATCCGCAGGTCGACGGCCCGGTCACCGAGCCTCGCCTGGGTGTCGCCGGTGCGCCCCGCCGGACGCTCCAGGGCCCGGCAGTCGGTCATCAGGTGGCCGAGGGCGCCGGCCGAGCCCAGCCGTCCCCGGTGCAGCCGGCCGCCGAGCACGATCCCGGCGCCGACCTCGATCCCGACCGTCACGGCGACGAGGTCGCTCGCACCCGCGCCGGCCTCGGTGTGCTGGACGGCCAGCGCGACCAGATCGACATTGCTCTCGACCGCCACCGGCACGCCCAGCCGCTCCTGGAGCGGGGCGCGCAACCGCAGCCCGGGCCAGTCCAGCGCCGGTGCGAACTCCACCAGCCCGGTGCCCCGGTCCCGGACCGCACCGGGCACCCCGACCACCAGGGCGCGCGGTGTGCCCGCGTGCCGCGCGGCCCAGCGGTTCAGGCCGTCCACGAGCGCCAGCAGCGGTCCGGTGAGTTCCTCGGCGGACGGTTCACGGGTGCGGTCGGGGCCCAGCGCCGGCGCCCACTGCCGTTCGGCCTCGTGCAGCACCGTGCCGTGCAGGTCCGTGACCACACCGACGACGCGGCGCGGTCGCAGTGCCACGGCCAGGACGGTCTGCGCCCCGGCGTTGTAGCGGATCAGCTGTGGCGGGCGGCCGCCGCTGGACGGCGCGCGCTCGGGCTCCACGACGACCAGCCCGGCCGTGCGCAGGGCCTCGACCAGACGGTGCACGGTCGCGGTGGACAGTCCGCTCTCGGTCGCCAGCCGTTGCCGGGAGAGCGAGCCGTTGCGGCGCAGCACCTCCAGCAGCACGGTCTGGTTGACCTGCGCCACGGTCCGGGTGGTGGCGGTCGCCGGGCGCGGGGGCTTGGGCACCGGGTGCTCCTCGAACGGGGCGGGGCGGGACCGGGCACGGCCCGAACGGCGGCGGGACTTCGTCTCGGCCCGAATATATCCGCTGGGTACGACAGGGCGGGCGGACACGCGACCGGCGGGCAGGGAAGCGGGAACCGCGGGAACGGCCGAGGGCCCGGCCGCGCGGATCGCGCGCGGCCGGGCCCCGGTCACCCCGGTGGTCCCTGTCCGACCCCGGGGTGAGGGGGGACAGTTGGTCCGGATGCCGTCGCCGTGGAGGATTCCTCGGGTCGGCTTAGTACCAGTGGTGGTTCTGCCAGAAGGTCCAGGCGGCGTTCGGGCTGCCGTAGCGGCTGTTCATGTAGTCCAGCGCCCAGCGGATCTGGGTGGTGGCGTTGGTCTTCCAGTCGGAGCCGTGGGTGGCCATCTTGGAACCCGGCAGCGCCTGCGCCAGGCCGTACGCACCCGAGCTCGGGTTGGTCGCGGTCACGTTCCAGCTGGACTCGTGGGCGATGATCTGGCTGAACGAGGAGAGCTGGTTCGCCGGCACGATCTGCGCGGCGATGGCCTGCGGCGAGGCGGTCGCCGCGGACGCGGTGGCGGGCATGACACCCGCGCCGATCGCGGTCAGACCGGCGGCACCGGCAAGAAGAGCGGCCGAGGTACGCATACGAAGCTTGAAAGCGGGCATGAAGAACAAGACCTCAATCAGGTTGGGCCGGTGCTCGCCCCGCCCGGACCGTGGCCGGACAGGGGCCGTAACGGTCGCGGGGCGCGCACCGGCAGTAGTTCGTGAAGAGCCGTACGCCGGTGGGACAGGTACCGGGTACGGCTGGCGACGAGAGCCATTGTTGACAGACGGGATCGGCCACCGCCAAGACCCCTCCGCTACGACGCCCCGTCGTAGCGATCTCGCGTGCCGTCGATTCGAAGGCCGCCGACGGGCGGCCCTGACCTGCGCGGATTCGGTGCCCGCGCCGCACCGGCCGTGAGCACTACCGGCCGTCGTGCCGACGGATTCCCTGTGAGCGCACTCACCGTTTGAACGCCGCCCCCGTCACCCAGGGCCGCACCGTCGGCACGCCACGTCGCCGTTGATCTGAGACCGGCACCACAGGACCACGGGGCGAAGCCCGGCATCCCCGTATCCCGGCATCCCCGCAGCCCGACAAGCTCGGAGACCGTTTCCCCCGGAGCCCGGCATCCCCGTAGCCCGGCATCCCCCGAGGCCCGACAAGCTCGGAGCCCGGTCTCCGTCGTCAGGTGACGAGGTCGCCCAGGCGGCGGTGGCGGATGGTGCGGGCGGTGAGGCGGTCGGACGCGGGAGTGGCCGTGAGGGTCGCGAGGGCGGTGGAGACGGCGTGACCGAGGCGGGCGCAGAAGGCGGCGGGCTCGTCGGCGGCGTCGGGAAGCTCGGGGATCACGGTGTCGACCAGGCCGACGGCGGCGAGGTCGTGGGCGCCGATGCCCTGCGCGCGGGCGAGCTCGGGGGCGTGGGAGCCGTCGCGGTGGACGATCGCGGACGCGCCCTCCGGGGGGAGTGGTGCGAGCCAGGCGTTGCCGGCGGCGAGGACGTGGTCGGCAGGAAGCAGCGCCAGTGCGCCGCCGCCGGATCCCTGGCCCAGGAGGACGGCGAGAACGGGGGTTCGCAGGGAGAGGAGGGTGGTGAGGCAGTGGGCGATCTCCACGGCCACGCCGTCGAGCTCCGCCTGGGCGGAGAGTTCGGCGCCCGCCGTGTCGACGACGGTGACGAGCGGGAGGCCGAGCTGTTCGGCGAACCGGGCGGTGCGGCGGACGGAGCGCAGGTCGGCGGCGGTGAAGGGGCGTTCCTGGGCGCCGGCCCGGCGCTGCTGGCCGACGACCACGGCAGGTTGGCCGTCCAGCACCGCGAGAGCCCGGACGAGGGCTCCGTCGCGGCCGCCGGGGGAGTCGAGGAGGACGAGCTCCTCGGCGGTGCGGCGCAGCAGTTCGCGGGTGCCGGGGCGGTCGGGGTGACGGGTGCGGAGGACGGCCTCCCAGGCGTCGGGGCGTTCGGCGGCGGCGCCGGGACGTTCGGCCGGGGCGGTGGCAGAGGCGGTGGCAGAGGCAGAGGCGGTAGCGGTGGCGGAGCCCGGGAACCGAGGAACAACGGCGGGGGAGGGCAGCGCGCGGCGGGTGAGGACGGACAGGGAGCGGCGCAGGACCTCGCGCAGTTCCTCGGGCGCGACCACCGCGTCCACCAGTCCGCGTTCGGCCAGCGTCTCGGCGCGCTGCACGTCGGGCGGAAGCTGCACGCCCCGCAGTTCCTCGTACACGCGCGGGCCGAGGAAGCCCAGCCGCGCCGCCGGCTCGGCGAGAACCAGGTGGCCGAGGGTGCCCCAGGACGCGAACACCCCGCCCATGGTGGGGTTGCGCAGATAGGTGAGGTAGGGGAGCCCGGCCGCCCGGTGGGCCTGGACGGCGGCGGTGATCCGCAGCATGCACAGGAATGCCGCCGACCCCTCCTGCATCCGGGTGCCGCCGGAGACCGGGAGGGCGATCAGCGGGAGCCGGGCGGCGGTCGCCTGTTCGACGGCCCGGGTGATCCGTTCGGCCGTGGCCACCCCGATCGACCCGCCGAGGAAGCCGAACTCGGAGGCGATCAGGGCTGCTTGTCCGCCACCGATCCGACCGATGCCGGTGACGACCGCTTCGTCGATACCGGTGCGCTCCCGGGCGCGGGTCAGGCTCGCCCGGTACTCGGCGTCGCGGGGTTCGGTGGTCACCGGATCGTCCCAGCTCACGAAGGAGCCGGGGTCGACCAGCAGCCCGATCAGCTGATGTGCCGTGAGGGACATGCTCATCTGCTCCACCCCATCGTCCGGTCCGCGTCCGCGCCGAGGAAGATCACCTTAGGGGGCGGCGGGAGCGCGGTGGGGGATTGTGCGCCGGGTGTGAGGAGGTCGACAGCCAGGGGGAGCCCGGGCGACGGGCCTCCCCCGGGCGGGGGAGGGGGATCGGGCCCGCGCACGATCCCGGGGAGCGCGGTGCGGGCGGAGGGTGGAGGCATGACCACGAGCGCGACGACCACGACGGACATGACCACGAGCGCGACGACCGCGAGCGCGAGTGCACCGACCACGAGCGCGACGATCGCGACGACCGCGACGACCGCGAGTGCGAGCGCACCGACCACGAGCGCACCGACCACGAGCGAGGTGACCACGAGCGAGGTGACTACGAGCGCGACCACCCGGGCCGCCGAACGACCCGTCCCCGTCTGGGCGCTGCGCACCGCACGGGCGCTGCCCCTGCTCGCCCTGCCGGTGTGCCTGTGGCGGCTGCCGTTCGGGTTCGGGTTCCAGATGGGGATGGACATGCCGCGCGAGGAGCTCCCGCTCTGGGTGACGGTGCCCTACGTCCTCGCGTTGAGCCTGCTCTCCGAGGCCTTCGCGCTGCTCTGCGCCGGGCTGGTCCGGCCGTGGGGCGAGCGGGTGCCCGCGTCGGTCGTGGTCGCCGCCGGGGCGGTGGCGGGCGGTGCGTTCACGGTGCTGACCGCGCAGTGGGTGCTCACCACCTTCGAGCTCGCGGGTTTCCAGGACGTGGGGTTCGTCAACGGCTGGTGGCGGGCGCTGGCCGCGGTGGTGAGTGGGCTGTTCGTGCTCTGGGGGCCGCTGATCCTCGCGCTGACGTACGCGTACCACCGGCGGCGGCGCGCCTGACGGTCGGGTCCGACGGTCAGCGGGCGGCGGCGAGCGATTCGGTCCGGGCCTGGTCGTAGCGCAGGGCGACCAGTCGGGCGAGCGCCTCGTGGGTGCCGAGCGGGGCGCTCGTCCAGCGGGCGCCGGTGGCGGCGGCTCGGTCGGCGAAGAAGCCGGGGGCGAGCAGATGGGTGGCGACGGCGACGTGGCGGTGGCCGGCGGCGTGCAGGGCGGCGACCGCCTCCCGGGGGGTCGGGCGGGCGGCGGACAGGTAGGCGGGGACGACCGGGCTGCCGTCGCCGAGGCGGTCGGCGAGCAGCTCGGCGGTCCGCGCGGTGTCGGCGTTGGCGCCCGGGTCGGAGGAGCCGGCCGCCGCGAGGACCACCGGCCCGGCACCGGCCGGGCGACCGGCCGCGGTGAGGCGCTCGGCGAGCGCTGCGGCCAGCAGTGGGTGGGGGCCGAGCGCCCGGGCGAGCGGAAGGCGGGCCAGCCCGGCGGCGGCGAGCGCCCCGGGCAGGTCGACCCGCAGGTGGTAGCCACCCCCGAGCAGCAGCGGGACCAGCACCGCCGCCCGCCCGTCCAGCGCGGCGAGCGCCTCGGGCAGGGCGGGCCGGGCGAGGTCCAGGAAGCAGCAGCGGACGTCGAGGCCCGGGCGCAGCACCCGGACCCGGCGCAGCAGTGCCCGGTTCGCGGCCACTCCGGCGGCGGATCGGCTGCCGTGCGCGACCGCGAGCAGGACCGGCCGACTCCCGGCCGGTCGACGCCCCGCCCCCGCAGGCCGGCGTTCCGCCACCTCTTCCCCCGCAGGCCGGCCCCTCGCCACCTCTTCCCCCGCAGGCCGACGCCCTGCCGCCTCTTCCCCCGCCGACCCCGCCCCCATCAGGCCACCGCCAACCGGTAGCCGCGCTTGGGCACGGTGCGGATCAGCTTCCCGTGCGGCCCGAGTGCCGCCCGCAGCCGCCCGACCGCCGCCTCGACGGCGTGTTCGTCGGCGGCGGCGTCCGGCCAGGCCGTGCGCAGCAGGTCGGCGCGGCTGAGCACGTGCCCGGGGCGTTCGGCGAGCGCGCGCAGCACGGCGGCGCCGCGCGGGCTGAGCAGGCGGCTGTCCCCGTCGACCAGGGCGGCGTTCCCCTGGAGGGTCAACCGGACGCTCCCCAGGTCGAGTTCGCGGCGGCCCCGGCTCGGCAGGGTCTCCGCGAGCAGCCGCACCAGCGAGCCCAGGCGGCCGCGCTCGGGGAACTCCGCGGGCAGACCGAGGTCGGCGAACGGCCGGGCGCAGAGCGCGCCGACGCAGACCGGCAGGACGTCCCCGCGCAGCGCGTCCAGCAGCGCGTCGCGCAGGCCGTCGGCGGCGGCCGTCTCGACGAACGCGGTGACCGCGGGGGCGCTGGTGAACGCGAGGGCGTGGACCTGCCGGCGGACGGTCTGTTCGACCAGCCGCCGCACCGGGGCCGGGTCGTCCGGAGGGGCCCAGCGGTAGACGGGCACGGAGATCACCTCGGCGCCGCGTTCGCGCAGCGCGGCCGCGAAGTCGTCGAGCCGCACCCCGTGTTCCTGGACGGCGATCCGCCGGCCGGTCAGCGGGCGGGCGAGCAGCCAGGTCAGCAGTTCGTCGGTGGCCTCGGAGCCGGGGGAGAAGCCCTCGCCGAGGCCGCTGGCCCGGACGGCGCCGGTGGCCTTGGGGCCGCGGGTGAGGACGACGGCCCGCCGGCACGCCTCGGCGAGGGCGGCACCCCGGCCCCAGCCCTCGGCGGCGCTCATCCAGCCGCGCCAGCCGACGCCGGTGGTGGCCACCACGTAGTCGAGCGGCCCGGTCAGGCAGGACTCGGTGGCCCGGCGCAGGGCGAGGTCGTCGGCGAGCGGCATGATCCGCAGCACCGGTGCCTCGACGACCTGGGCGCCGCGCCGGGTGAGCAGCGCGGTCAGCTCGTCCCGGCGGCGGGCGGCGGTCACCCCGATGGTGAAGCCGGTGAGGGGCCCGGGCCGCGGGGTGGGGCGCGGTCCGGTGAGGGTGGTTGTTGCCATGGCCGAAAGGGTGCGGGGCTCTCGTTACGGGCTGATTGCCCGCCCGTCTCCCCGGCGTTAGCGAAGCAGCCGTTCCCGTTACGGGGCATGTCAGGAGCCGCACGTCGGACGGTACCGGGTGTGAGCGAGGCGTACCGCGGGCGCAACACGGCGGACCCGGAGGCGAAACGACCACCGGCGAAATTTCTCGGCACGGTCCCGGGGCACCGGGGAGCGGGACCGCCGAACCCCGGCCGCCTCCGCCTCCGCCTCCGCTTCCGCCTCCGCCTCCGCCACCGGCCCCACTCCACCGGCCCCCACTCCACCGGCGCCCCCACCCCGCCGGCCCCCGCCGGCCCCGGCCGCCCCGGCCGCCCCACCCCGTCCCACCCGGCACCCAGCCCCCGCACCACCCGAGGAGTCACGCATGACGTCGCACACGGCCGAGCCGGCCGAGCCGCCGCTGGACCTCGTCCTGGTCGGCCACGGCATGGTCGGCCAGCGCTTCCTGGAGGCCTGGACCGAGCAGCCCGGCGCCCGGCGACGGCGGGTCACCGTGCTCGCCGAGGAGCCCCGCCCCGCCTACGACCGCGTCCACCTCAGCTCCCTCTTCGAGGGCCGCACACCCGAGGACCTCACGCTCTGCCCGCCCGGCTTCCTGGCCGAGCACGGCATCGAGCTGCGCCTCGGCGACCCGGTCACCGCCGTCGACCGCGCCGCCCGCACCGTCACCACCCGCTCCGGCGCCCGGCTGCGGTACGACGAACTGGTGCTGGCCACCGGCTCGGCCCCGTTCGTGCCGCCCGTGCCCGGCCGGGACGCCGCCGGCTGCCACGTCTACCGGACCGTCGAGGACCTCGACGCGATCCGCGCCGATGCGACGAGGGCCGTGGTGGCGGGCGGCGGCACCGGCATCGTGGTCGGCGGTGGCCTGCTCGGCCTGGAGGCGGCAGGCGCGCTGCGGGCGATGGGACTCACCACCCATGTGGTCGAGTTCGCCCCGCGCCTGATGGCCGTCCAGGTCGACGAGGGCGGCGGCGAACTGCTCCGCCGCAAGATCGAGGAGCTCGGCGTCACCGTCCACACCGCGGCCGCCGCGAGCGGGGTCGCCACCGGTCCGGACGGCGCGGTGCGCGGCCTGCTCCTCTCCGACGGCCGCGAACTCGCCGCCGACCTGGTGGTGTTCTCGGCCGGCGTCCGCCCCCGGGACGGGCTCGCCCGGGACTGCGGCCTGGCGGTCGGCCCGCGCGGCGGCATCGTCGTCGACGAGCGCTGCCGCACCGAGGACCCGGCCGTCCTCGCCATCGGCGAGTGCGCCCAGGCCGCCGACGGCCGGGTCTACGGACTGGTCGCCCCCGGCTACCAGATGGCCGAGACGGCGGCCCGCGAACTCGCCGGCCGCCCCGGCCCCGGCTTCTCCGGCGCCGACACCTCGACCAAGCTCAAGCTGCTCGGTGTCGACGTCGCCAGCTTCGGCGACCCGCACGGCACCGCCGAGGGCGCCCTCGACGTGCTCTACAGCGACGGCCGGCTGGGCGTCTACCGCAAGCTGGTGATCGGCGCCGACGGGGCCCTGCTCGGCGGCGTGCTGGTCGGCGACACCGACGCCTACGGCACCCTGCGCCCCTTGGCGACGGCCGGCCGGCCGCTCACCGTCCCGCCCGAACAGCTGGTGCTGCCCGCCGGGTCCGCCGCCGTCGGCCCGATCGCGCTGCCCGACGACGCGGTGCTCTGCTCCTGCCACAACGTCACCCAGGGCGCCGTGCGGGCCGCCGTCCGGGAGCAGGACGCGGGCAGCGTCGCCGAGGTCAAGAAGTGCACCCGGGCGGGCACCGGCTGCGGCAGCTGCCTCAAGCAGCTCGGCACCGTCGTGACCGAGGAACTCGCCGCCGCGGGGGCCGAGGTGGGGACCGGCCTGTGCGAGCACTTCCGGCAGAGCCGCGCCGAGCTGTACGAGATCGTCCTGGTCACCGGCATCAGCACGTTCTCCGCGCTGGTCGACCGGCACGGCACCGGCGAGGGCTGCGACATCTGCAAGCCGACCGTCGCCTCGATCCTGGCCAGCCTCTCCAACGGTCACATCCTGGACGGCGAACAGGCCGCCCTCCAGGACTCCAACGACCACTTCCTGGCCAACCTCCAGCGCAACGGCTCCTATTCGGTGGTGCCCCGGGTGCCCGGTGGCGAGATCACCCCGGACGGCCTGATCGCCATCGGCGAGGTGGCCCGCGACTTCGGCCTCTACACCAAGATCACCGGTGGCCAGCGGATCGACCTGTTCGGCGCCGGCGTCGACCAGCTCCCCGCCATCTGGGCCAGGCTGGTGGACGCCGGATTCGAGTCCGGGCACGCCTACGGCAAGGCGCTGCGCACCGTGAAGTCCTGCGTGGGCGAGACCTGGTGCCGCTACGGCGTCCAGGACTCGGTCGGCCTCGCCATCGAACTCGAGCTTCGCTACCGGGGGTTGCGCTCCCCGCACAAGCTCAAGTCGGCGGTCTCCGGCTGCGCCCGCGAGTGCGCCGAGGCGCAGAGCAAGGACTTCGGCGTCATCGCCACCTCCACCGGCTGGAACCTCTACGTCGGCGGCAACGGCGGGACGACGCCCCGGCACGCCGACCTGCTCGCCGCCGACCTGGACCGCGAGACGCTGATCCGCACCGTCGACCGCTACCTGATGTTCTACATCCGGACCGCCGACCGGCTGGAGCGCACCTCGGTCTGGCTGGAGCGGCTCGACGGTGGTCTGGACCACCTGCGCGCGGTCGTCCTGGACGACGCGCTCGGCATCGCGGCCGAACTCGATGCCCTGATGGCCCGCCACATCGATTCCTACCAGGACGAGTGGGCCGCTACGCTGGCCGACCCGGACCGGCTCCGCCGCTTCGCCTCCTTCGTCAACGCTCCAGGCACCCCCGACCCGGCCGTCACCTTCGTCCCCGAACGCGGCCAGATCCGCCCCGCCCGCCCCGACGAGGACGGCCACGTCCTCCCCGCCCCCGCCCCGGTCCTCGTGGCCGGACCCCGACTGGAGGTGCTCGCCAAGTGACCGTGGAGATCCACGACGGCACCCGCTGGCAGCCCGTCTGCAGGCTCGACGACCTGCAACCGGGCCGCGGCGTCGCCGTCCTGCTGCCCCCCGCCGACACCCAGGTGGCCCTGTTCCTCGACCGCTCCGGCGCGCTCTACGCCGTCGACAACCGCGACCCGTTCAGCGGCGCGCACGTGCTCTCCCGCGGCCTGCTCGGCAGCCGCGCGGGCCGGCCGACGCTCGCCTCGCCGATGTACAAGCAGACCTTCGACCTCACCGACGGCCGCTGCCTGGACGAGGACACCGCCCCCGACGGCACCCCCGCGGTGCTCCGCCGGTGGCCGGTCCGCGCCGCGGCGACCGGATCCCGGAAGGAGGAACGGGCATGACCACCGCCCTCGGCACCCGCCCGGCCCGAACGGCCGGCACCCGCACCCTCACCCACTGGGACCCGGAGGACCGCGAGTTCTGGGAGCGCACCGGTGCCCGCACCGCCCGCCGCAACCTGATCCTCTCCGTGCTCTCGGAGCACATAGGCTTCTCGGTGTGGAGCCTGTGGTCCGTCCTGGTGCTCTTCCTCGGCCCGCAGTACCACATCGACGCGGCCGGGAAGTTCACCCTGACCGCCCTGCCCACCGCGCTCGGCGGCCTGCTCCGGCTCCCGTACACCTATGCCGTCGCCCGGTTCGGCGGCCGTACCTGGACGGTGGTCAGCGCCCTGCTGCTGCTGGTCCCGGCCGGTCTGGCGGCGCTCGTCCTCACCCCCGGCGTCTCCTACGGCACGCTGCTCGCGGTGGCCTGCGTCGCCGGTGTCGGCGGCGGCAACTTCGCCTCCTCGATGGCCAACATCAACTCCTTCTACCCGCACCGCCTCAAGGGCTGGGCCCTCGGCATCAACGCCGGCGGCGGCAACCTCGGCGTCCCCGCCGTGCAGCTGCTCGGCCTGCTGGTGCTCGCCACCGCCGGCGCCGCCCACCCCCGGCTGCTGCCGCTGATCTACCTGCCGCTGATCCTGGCCGCCGCCGCGCTCGCGTGGGGCCGGATGGACAACCTGCCGACCCCGTCCAGGGAGCCCGGCGCGCCCGCCGACCGCTCGCTGCGCGAGGTCGCCCGGGACCCCTACGGCTGGGCCGTCTCCGTCCTGTACATCGGCACCTTCGGCTCGTTCATCGGCTTCGGGTTCGCGTTCGGCCAGGTGCTCCAGGTGCAGTTCCACGACCGCTTCGACACCCCGGTCAAGGCGGCCGCACTCACCTTCCTGGGCCCGCTGCTCGGCTCCCTGCTGCGGCCCGTCGGCGGCCGGCTCGCCGACCGCTGGGGCGGTCCCTGGGTCACGCTGGTCACCTTCGTCGCGATGGGCGCCGGCACCGCCGTCGTCCTGGCCGCCTCCCGGGCCGGCTCGCTGCCGCTCTTCCTCGCCGGGTTCATCGCGCTCTTCGTCCTCAGCGGCATCGGCAACGGCTCGACCTACAAGATGATCCCCGCCCACTACGAGGGCCGGGCCCGCCTCGCCGTCGCCGACGGCGCCGACCCGGCCGCCGCCGAGGCGACCGCCCGCCGCCGCACCGCCGCCCTGATCGGCCTGGCCGGGGCGATCGGCGCCTTCGGCGGGGTACTGGTCAACCTGGCCTTCCGGCAGTCCTTCCTCAGTACCGGCACCGGCGACGACGCCTATCTGGCCTTCCTCGTCGCCTACTTGTGCTGCTCCGCCCTCACCTGGGCGGTCTGGCTCCGGCCGGGCGCCCGGCGCTGAGCGGGACGCCGGACGCACCCCCGGCCCCGGGCACGGACCTCGTGCCCGGGGCCGGTGCCGTGTCTCAGCTGTGCGTGGTCCAGCCGCAGCCTCCGACGGGCAGCGTGAGGAAGCCGCGGCCACGGATGGCCGCCGCGCCGTTCCGGCAGATCCACCCGTTCCGGCCGAAGATCGCGCGCAGTGCGGTGCCGTGCGCGTCCGCGCTGTTCCACTCGGCCTCGCGCACCGTGTTCATGAGCAGGTACCCGTAATTGGTGCTCACGAAGTCGGTCCGGATCCGGCGGTTCACCGGGTCCAGCGCCGAGATCCCGTCGATGGCGCGCACGGTGAGCACGCCCGGGTCGTCGCCCGGCCGGGTGTGCCCGTAGTAGGCCTGGTCGACGTAGCGGCCGACGGAGAAGGGCACGAGGGCGCCGGGGTCGTGCAGGACGGCGTCGCCGCCCTGCTCACCGCGCTCGACGATCCGGACGCAGGAGCGGTCCCAGTGGGGACTGCGGGACGGCGGCGGGTAGTTGATGGCCTTGAGGAAGAAGCCGGACGAGTCCGTCGGGGCGCCGTCGACGCCGTACTGGCTCACGACGAGGTTGCCGGCCAGCACCGGGACGATGGGGGCGTCGGGCAGCGCCGGGTCGATCTGCCGCCAGTTGGTCTTGTGGCAGTTGTAGATGTCGGACAGCTGCGCGGTGGTCAGGTTGGCCGGCGCGTACCCGTCGGAAGGGGCGGCCCAGCTGATCGCGTCCTTGGCCATGCCCACGAACACGTCGGAGGTGAGGTCGGAGGGCTGCGGCAAGCGGGCGCTGCGGGCGAAGTCGACCGTGCGGCTGGTGGTGGAGTTCAGGGAGAGGACGCCGGCGTTGCTCCGGTCGGGCCGGACGATCGTGTCCGCCCCGGCCTTGGGCGTGATCTGCCGGTTCCCTGTCGAGTCCCAGCTGTACAGCCGGGGTGAGGTGGTGTCTCCGGCGGCGGCCAGCGCGGCGTTGTAGTCGGTGGAGATCTGGTTGAGCAGGGCCTCGGAGATCCCCGAGCCCACCCCGACGATGTCGGTGGCGGCCGGCTGCGGCGGATCGGCGAGGGCGGGGGTGGTGACGGCGAGGGCCAGGGCGGAGGCCAGGGCGAGGGCCGAGGCGGCCCGGGCGGCGAGGCGAAGCACGGGTGTGGACTCCCGGTCGGGGGACGGTGCGGTCCCCGGCATCCTGGGGCTGTCCCTGCGGCACCGGAAAGCCCCCAGCACCCTGGGATGCCCGGCGTCGTCGCAGGTCGGGCCCGGTCCTTCGGTCCCCCCGCCACCACTTGTTCTTCCTCCGGTGATGTCCGGGCCACCCGGCCGGGGCGGGGCGGGCGGCCCCCTCCCGCGTTGTTAGGGTCGGGGCATGGCAGTGAGCAGGACGGGTCTCGGCGGTCCCGGTGGTTCCGGCGGTCCCGGCGGTCCCGGTGGTGGTACCCGTCCCCCCGCGCGGCTGCGGCTCGACGCGCGGCGCAACCGCGACCTCCTGCTCACCACCGCCCGCGACCTGTTCGCGCGGCACGGGCTGGACGTCCCGCTCGACCGGATCGCCAAGGAGGCGGGCGTCGGCAACGCCACCCTCTACCGGCACTTCCCGACCCGCCAGGCCCTGGTCGGCGAGGTCTTCGCGAACGCCGCGAGCCTGGTCGCCGAGGCCGGGGCCGAGGCGCTGGCCGCCGAGGACGCCTGGCGCGCGATCGAGTGCTACTTCGAGCGGATCCTCGAACTGGTCGCCGCCGACCGGGGGATCAACGACCTGGTCACCCGGTCCGTCCTGACCGCCCCCGGGTTGCTCGGCACCAGCCGGCGCAACGCCGCGACGGTCGGCTCGCTGGTCGCCCGCGCGCAGGAGCAGGGCACCATGCGGGCGGATGTCACCACCACGGACCTGCTGTTCGTGTTCGGCGCGCTCTGCCGGTCCCTGCCGGTGGCCACCGAGCTGCGCCCCGACCTGTGGCGCCGCCACCTCGCGCTGCTGCTCGACGGCTTCCGCGTCCGGGCCGCCCACCCGCTGCCCGTCCCGCCGGTCGGCGAGGAGCGGTTGGACCGGATGTTCGCCGAACTCTGGGCGGCCGACGCGCGGGCGGAGGCGCCAACCACCGCTTGACCGCCCCCGCGTCAGGAACCCGTACGGACCGGCCCCGCCCGCGTCAGAGCTCCGTCAACGAACCGCCCCTCCCCCCTCCGCCGGGCTTGGCTGGCACCGACGGCACCGGCCACCAGCGACCGGTGACCGCTACGGAAGGACGGACATCGCCATGGCGGACCAGCCGACAACCCTCCCCAGCGGGTCGGGGGCGCCGGAGGACGACGGCCGGGGCCGGATCGTGGTCGGCGTCAGCGGCTCGCTCGGCAGCCTCGCCGCCCTGCACCGCGCCGTCGCCGAGGCCCGTCGGCTCGACGCCGAGGTGCTCGCGGTGCACTGCTGGACCCCGGTCGGCGGCGAGTTCGGTTACCGCCGCGCACCCTGCCCGCCGCTGCTCTCCGCCTGCCGCGACGCGGCCGCGACCCGGCTGCGCGAGGCCCTCGACCAGGCCTTCGGCGGCACCCGGCCGGGCGTCCGGCTGCGCAGCGCCGCCGTCCGCGGCGAGACCGGGCAGGCCCTGGTCCACTGCGCCGACCGGCCGGACGACCTGCTCGTACTGGGCGCCGGCCCCCGCGGCCTGCTCGCCCGCACCCTGCGTCCGTCGATCACCGCCTACTGCGTGCGGCACGCCGCCTGCCCGGTGCTGGCCGTGCCGAAACCACCGCTCCAGCGCGAACTGGAGGCCATGGAGCGCCACCCCCGGACCCGGCTCACGGTGACGGTGTGACCGCCCGCCTCGCCCCCTCGATGTCGGCCGCGCTCGCCCTCACCGCCTCCGCCGTCCTGCTGCCCGCCCTCGCCGTCCTCGGTGAGCTCCGCCCGACCTGGGTCGCGCTCGGCGCCTACGCCGCCCTCTGCGCCGCCGTCGGCGGCCGCTCCCGGCCCTCCGCCGCCCCGCTGATCGGCCCGGCGGCCTGGCTCTTCCACAATGGCTTCGTCGAACACCGGCACGGTGCCCTCGACCTCTCCGCCCCGGCCGCCGAGGCCGCCCACGTCCTCCTCCTCACCGCGGCCGCCCTGGTCGCGGCCCTCCTCGCTGCGCCGCGCGCCCCGCGCCCCGGGGGCCGCTACGACCTCGCCGCATGACGCCCCGACGGCCAGGGGCGGGCGACCTATGATGTGTCGTCTCGCTGACAGCCGCTGGGGATGGGGAACGCGTTGTTCGAGCAGGCGAAGCATGCGGTCGTGACGATCCACGTGCCGGGGCGGACGACGAGCGGACGATGAAGGGATCCTTCCGGGCACTGCTGATCGGCGTGCCGAAGTACCGTGACGAGCACATCACCGACCTCCCGTTCGTCCGGGACGACCTCGCCGAGCTGGAGGAGGCACTGTCCTCGGCCGGCTACGAGGTGGTCGTCCACGAGCCGGACGAGACGGACCGGGAGGGCATCGACGCCGCCGTCGAGACCTTCTTCCAGCGGGCCGCTGCCGGTCAGACGCTGCTGGTCTACCTCAGCGGCCACGGCATCCACCACGACGGCACGGACTACCTGGTCCCCAAGGGAGCGCTCACCAGCGCCCGGGACTTCCGCGGCAAGTGCCTGGCGCTCGACTTCGCCCCGTACGTCGAACAGAGCCTGGCCGGCGACGTGGCCGTGCTCGTCGACGCCTGCCGCGAGGGCATCGTGATGCGCGAGATGGCGCCGGGCAACGCCGTCGGCTGGTCCGAGGCGAAGGTCCGCCGGGTCGGGAGGCGGCACTACTGCCACGTCTACGCCTGCTCGCCCGGCGAACGCGCCCGCTACGCCACGGCGGGCGGGACCACGTTCAGCCTCTTCTCGCGGGCGCTCAGCACCGTGGTGGCGAGCGAGACCGGTCCGAGCACCCTCGCCGACCTCCAGGAGCAGCTCCAGACGGCCGTGGACGCGCTCACGAGCGAACACGAGTGCCCGCGCCAGCGGGTCAGGGTCCGCACCGAGGGGGACCTCGACGGCTTCGTCCTGTTCGAGCGGCCCGACCGCGAGCTCGCCGGCGCGGCGGGGGAGCATCCCTGGGTGGTCCGGGCCCGGGAGCACCCGGTCTGGCGGCAGGTGGCGGACGGCCCCGGCGCCGAGGCGATGCGTACGGCCGTGACGGCCCTCGTCGAGCGGCTCGCCGCCTCGGCGGCCGCCGACGACCGGGCCCTCGCCGACGACCCGTGGCGGCCGACCGACCTCGCCGAGCGGATGTCGGGCCGACTGGGCTGGCTGCTGTCCAAGGTGCTCAACGCCGAGAAGCTGGCGCTCGCCCCGGCCGAGGCGGCGCTGCTGGTGGCCGCGCCGTTCGCCCACGTGGCGTGCGCCAACCGGGTCGCGGTCGAGGCCCTGGCCGTGCGGCCCACCGATCTGGCACCGGCCGCCGCCCCCTCCCCGCTCCGGGCCGGCTACGAGCAGTTCGTCACGGGCCGCGCGCGGCTGGTCCGGCGCGCCGCGCAGGCCGAGCGCGGCGGCGACCCGGCGGGGGCGGCGGGCATCGCCTGGTGGCTGTTCCGCCAGTGGCTGGCGGGCAGACCGGGCGGCCACCACGAGAGCGTCCTGACCGCCCTGGGCGGACCGGTCGGCGCGCTCACCGAGCACCTCACGGCATCCGGAGACCGGGACCTGGTCGCCGAACTGTTCGCCCTGGACGCCCTCCCGAGCCTGCTGCGTTCGCTCCGGACCTCCTACGACACCACCGCGATCCGCCCGGTCCGCCAACTGGCCGGCGCCACCGAGGCGGAGCAGTACGTCCGGGAGGAACTGCTCGGCGCGCTGCTCGCGGTCGCGCACCACCTGGCCGTCGACCCGCTGCGGCTGCCGGACGTCGTGGTCGAACACCTCGGCATCTCGTACGCGGTCGACCTCGCCGAACTGCACGGGACGATCCGGGGCGCCCGCTGGGACCCGCGCGGCCGGACCAGGGTGCTCACCGCCGCCTGCCACCACCCCGCGGTCGGCCTGGCGCTCCGTCGGCACGCCGCCGCGCTGGACACCCTGCTCGGCGTGATCGACCTCCACGCCGGCGGCGACCCCCAGCTCGCCCCGCTCCAGGACCTGCCCGTCCACGCGACCGCCGACCAGGTCCACGCCGCCGCGGACGAACGGGGGCGACCCATCTACGAGTCCACCGACCTGCGGTTCCGGCTCGCGGACGACCGGATCCAGGAACTCCTGATGGGGGAGCAGCTCTACGGCGACCAGGCGCTGGCGATCCGCGAGCTGTACCAGAACGCCCTCGACGCCTGCCGCTACCGGGACGCCCGCACCACCTACCTCCGCCGCCGCGACCCGCACCTGCCCGGGTGGTCTGGCCGGATCGACTTCCGCCGGGGCGTGGACGAGCGCGGCCAGGCCTACCTGGAGTGCCGGGACAACGGCATCGGCATGGGCGAGCGCGAACTGCGCGAGGTGTTCTCCTACGCGGGCATGCGCTTCGCCGACCTGCCCGAGTTCCTCGACGAGCAGGCCGCCTGGCGGGCCGAAGGAATTGAGTTCCACCCCAACAGCCGCTTCGGCATCGGCGTGCTGAGCTACTTCATGATGGCCGACGACATCTCGGTCACCACCTGCCGCCTGGACCGCGACGGCCACCCCGGCGACCGCCTCCGGGTGGACATCGCGGGCCCGGGCTCGGTCTTCCGCATTCGGAATCTGGGACGGGGCCACGACGCGGGCACCGTCGTCCGGTTGCACCTGCGGAACCCGGGGACGGCGCCGTCGTGCACCGGGCTGCTGGGGCGGCTGCTGTGGATCGCCCCGTACGACGTGACGGCGGAGGACGGGGAGGAGCGGCTGGAGTGGGAGGCGGGGGTGCTGTCGCCGTTCGCGCCGCTCGGCGCGGAGGATCCGTACGCCGACACCGCGGTGCGGGGGAAGGACGTGAGGGTCGCTGCCACGGACCGCGCCGACGTGTGGTGGACCGGTGCCTGGGGCGGCATCCTGGCCGACGGGCTCTGGGCGGGTCTGCGGTTCTACGGCGCCGTGATCGACCTGAGCGGTACACGGGCGCCCAGGCTGACCGTCGACCGCACCCGGACCCTTGGTTACGACCGGGCCCATGCGCTCCGGTTGCTGCACGAGCAGATCCCGGCACTGCTGCGTGACGGCTGCACGATGCTCCACCACGAGTGGCTCTCCGCTCTGGTGGAACACCACTCGCTGCTCGCCGATGCGATCCTGGAAGCGGCGGTCTCCCACCGGTACCGGCCGTGGTCGGTGTGCGGGTACGAGGTGGACATCACCGTCGTCGGCTGCTTCCCCCGGGACTCCCGACTCTTGGAGGAACGCGGCGAACAGCGGACCTGGCCCGTCCCGAGCGGTTCGTCCAGGGCGTCGGAGCATGTGGTGAATTGGCGGATGCTCTCCTGGACTGCGGCCGGTGGCGTTCCCGGCGTGACCGGGGCACACGGGACCAGGCCCGTTCTCGCCCGGCCTACCGACGACTTTCTGTTGCGGTCGAACGGCGGGGAGCCTCGCCGTGAGCGGTTCGGATTCGACGACGGTGGCAGTCTGCTCGATCCGGCGGTACCCGTGCCCCTGGGGCACGTGCTCTGGGTCGCTCGGCGGGTCGGTCACCGACCGAGGGATGTGGTCGCCAGGTTGGCAGAGCTGGGATATGCCCTTCGGGACGGACAACGGGTGCCGGACCAGGTGGACGCAGATGATCTTGCGGTCCTCAGTCGACGTGTCGACGGTGGGCCGCCCTGGCTGGATCCCCTGGAGCCCGTGCCGCTCGGGCATGTCCTCTTTGCTGCCGAGAGGTTGGACCGGACGCCGGAGACCGTGGTGGGGCGAATCGAAGCGCTCGGCGTCAGCTCGACGGAGCACCTGGTGCTTCCGGTACCTCCCGTTGCCAGTAGCCTGTTGTTGCTCGAGCCGGGCCAGGAGCCCGAGTGGTTGAGCCCGGGAATGCCTTCTCCCCTGTGGCAGGTACTGGCGGCGGCTGACAGTACGGGCGGCAGCCCTCATGACGTGATCGAAAGTCTCGCCCGACTGGGTCACTTGTTCGATGGAACGGCTGTGCCGGATTCCCTTCAGAAGAACGACTACGAGCTTCTGAGTCGCTATCTCATGGCTGAAGGGCCGTTTCTGGGAAACGGTGAGGCGGTGTCGGCCTGGCATGTGATGGAGGCTGTGAAGCAGCTCGACCTCGAGTCGACGGAGGTTGTGGCCAGACTGCGGCAACTCGGCCATGCGGTGGCGGACGGGGTGCGAATCCCGATGGTCTTCGGCTACCGGGAAACCGTGCTCCTTCGTGGTGCCATTCACAACGAAGAGGAGGACGAGCCCGAGTTGACCACGGTCGGCGCGAGCGTGTCGATGGGCCATGTCCTCTGGTGCGCGGAGGAGCTGAACTGTTCGCCGACCGAAGTAGTCGCACGGCTGGGGTTGTTGGGACACTTCCTGCCCGAGGGTGCTGTGCCGCCGGATCAGGTGCACACTGACGACCGTCTGGTTCTCAGCACGAACCTTGACTGGCGTCGCCCTTGGTTGTCGGTGGACAGGCCGGTTCCGATCGGACACGTCCTCGCAGCTGCGGCGAAGCTGCGCCGATCGCCGGAAGACGTCGCTACCCGGTTGATGCGATACGGCCACCGACTGCTCAATGGTGCCGTCCTGTCCGGTTCGGTCGAGTTCGGCGATCTGCTGATGCTCAGTGCGCAGCGGGACGGTCAGGCACCGTGGCTGGTGCCCGGTCGGCGAGCAGGGATCTGGCATGTACTGGCCGCTGCCCACGATCTCGAAAGGGAACCCCGGGAAGTCGCTGAACGATTGGAGGTGCTGGGCCATCCGCTGCCGCCAGGGACGGTCGCGGCGCACGGAGCCGAGTACTTCGAGCGGGCGGAGGACGGTGTCGGGCCCGGTCCCGACCGGCCCCTCACGCTGGCGGAGGTGCTCCGGGCGACTGCGCGCGGGCACTCCCCGGCCGACACTGCCCGCCGCCTCCAGGACCTCGGCTTCACGCTCGCCGGCGACGTCGTCTACGAGTGACCCCCAGTCACCCGCCCTTTCCCCGTGGTTCGGACACCCGTTCCGACCTGGTAGTGTTCTTCCTGTCGCGAGGGAAACGAACGAAGCAGAATCCCTCGTCAGGCGTCAGCGGTGCTACCAGAGCACGTCCCACTTTCAGTGGGGAGAGTCCGTGCGACCCGGGCCTGGCGCTCCACGGTCGGACGGGCCCGGTACCTCTTCAGGTACCGGGCCCGTTCGCGTTCCTCCCCCAGGATCAGCGGAGCACGCCGCGGACGGCCTCGGGGTCGGTCGGGGCGAGCGGTGCCGCATCGGTCGAACCCGCCGTGCCGGAAAGGGACTTGGCGGCCGGGGGCGGGGTCACGTAGACCGGGTCGGGCTCGGCGCCGGGGGCGCAGGTCTTGGCGATCCGGCCCTTGCCGTTCGGCAGGCTGCCGTCGCGGAGGTAGGCGGTGAAGGTGTCGTCGAGGCAGGCGTTGCCGTGGAACAGGATCTCGTGGAAGCTGCCGCCGTCCTGGACGACGAGCTTGGCGCTGGGCAGTGCGTCGCGCATGGCGAGTCCGCCCTCGTAGGGGGTCGCGCCGTCCTCGGTGGACTGGAAGAGCAGCACGGGCGGCAGGCCCTTGCCGGTGATCTTCAGCCGGCCGGCCCGGTTGCCCTCGTAGGGCCAGAACATGCAGGCGGCGTTGTACCACATGTTGTTGTAGGTGTAGAAGGGCGCGACGGCGTCGACCCCGGCCTGGTCCTTCTTCCAGTACTCCCAGTCGCGCGGCCAGGCGTTCTCGGTGCACTGGACGGCGTTGTACGCGGGGAAGGAGCCGTCGTCGGCGCCGGGGGCCGCGTAGCGGTTGTAGGCGATGGCGAGCGGCCGGGTGTCGTGCTGGGTGACGAATGCGGAGAGCACGGTGGCCATCCGGGGCCAGCGGAGGAAGTTGTAGCCGCCGCCGTAGAAGGTGTCCTCGAACTCGGCCGGGCCGATCTTCCCCACGGCCGGGGCGGCGTCCACCGGCTCGGTCCGCAGGGCGGCCTCGACCTGGTCGTAGGCGCGCTGGATGTCGGCGGGGTCGGTGCCGAGGTGGTAGACGGAGTCGGCCTTGGCGGTCCAGGCGGTGAACGCCTCGAAACGGCGCTGGTGCTCCTTGTCCTGGAGCTTGTTGTGCTCGTACCAGGTGGTGGTCGGGCCGACGATGCTGTCGAGCACCATCCGGCGCACCCGGGACGGGAAGAGCTGTCCGTAGGTGGAGCCCAGTGAGGTGCCCCAGGAACCGCCGTAGAAGTTGATCTTCGGCTCGCCGAGTGCCCGCCGGATGCTGTCCATGTCGCGGGCGTTGTCGACGGTGGTCATGTGGGGGAGCAGCCAGGACCAGTCGGCCGCGCAGTCGGAGGCGTAGCCGGCGGCCTTCTTCAGCCAGGCCTTCGCGGTGCCCTGGTCCGGCCGGTAGTCGGGGCGTTCGGCGTCGAAGTAGTCGGGGTCGCAGACCACATGGGGTTCGCTGCCGTTGGTGCCGCGGGGGTCGAAGCCGATCCAGTCGTAGGTGGAGGCGACGTCGGCCGGGATCTGTCCGGCGATGAAGGCGGGCATCCAGAGGCCGGAGTTCCCGGGGCCGCCGGGGTTGAGCAGGATCGGGCCCTGGCGCTTGTCCTTGGGCGCGGTGGCCGGGAGCCGGTTCAGCTTGATCCTGATCTTGCGGCCGCGCGGGGCGGAGTAGTCCACCGGGACGTCGAGCATCGCGCACTGCAGTGCCGGCGTGGCCGGGTCCTCGCAGGAGCTCCAGGCGAGGGTGCCCTGTCCGGTGTCGGACAGCACGCTCCGGTCGTCGAGCCCGTCGACCCCGGGTTCGACGCCGACGGCGGCGGCGCCGCCGAGCACGGCGATGGCGGTGGCGGCGGACAGTAAGGTGATGACTTTTCTCATGGTGAGCATGATGTGATATGTGCAATGTCACATCCACTCAGCTGACGTGACGTTATGAAGCTGTGACGGCCCGGTGGTTCGGCGGCGGTGGCCGTTCGTGGTCCGGCGCACCCGCTCCGAGCTGGTAGTGTTCTTCCTGTCGCGAGGGAAACGAACGAATCAGAATCCCTCGTCAGGCGTCAGCGGTGCTACCAGAGCACGTCCCACTTTCAGTGGGGAGAGTCCGTGCAACCCGGGCCTGGCGCTCCACGGTCGAACGGCCCGGTACCTCCTCAGGTACCGGGCCGTTCGCGTTTTCCAGTGGCCCGGCGGCCCGGCCGCGCATCTGCCCGTTGCCCGGTACCCGTTGCCCGGTGCCCCGTGCCGGGCCCGGCGCCCGGGAAGGCGCCGGGCCCGTGCCCGTCAGGCGCGGGCCGGGAGTCCGGCGGCGCGGGCCAGCAGGGCGGCGGTTGCGCGACCGGCCTCGACGGCGTGCGGTGCGCGGGCGGCGACGCAGTGCCCGAGGGCCGGGTCGTACTCGGTCAGCACGACGCCCGCGTGGTCGGTGTCGGACTGGAGGAACTCGGCCGCCGGTGTCAGCAGCGCGGTGTCCAGGGCCCGGGTGGTGTCGGCGGGGACGAGGTCGTCCCCGGTGCCGTGGACCAGGAACAGCGGGACGGGGGAGGGGCGGTCGGCGAGGGCGGTGAGGGGTGCCTCGCCGGTGGTGACCGCCGGGCGGGCGTAGCTGGAGGCGATGCCGACGGCCGCGGTGGGGCGGCGGTCCTCGGGCAGGTCGCGCCGGGTGGCGACGGCTATCGCCTCCCGGCCGGACATCGACCAGCCGGCCAGGACGAGGCCGAGCGCGGTGTCGCCGCCGTGGTCGACGGCGTGCCGGTGGGTGTACTCCAGTGAGGCCAGCAGATCGGCGCGGCCGCTGTCCGCCGCGTCGGAGCGCCAGTCCGGGGTGAGCACCAGCAGGCCGTGCGCCGCCGCCTCCCGGGCGAGCGGGGCGAGTTCGAACCGCGAGTCGGGTGCCTTCCCGTGCCAGAGGAGGAGCACGGGCCAGGGCCCGTCGGGGCCGGCCGGGGGTCGGTGGACGTCCAGGAACCGGCCGGGGGCGTACTCGACGGTCTCGGCCGGGGTGGTGACGGACATGGGTGGTTCTCCTGCGGTTCGGGCGGGTGTTCCGGACTGGTACTGTTCTTCCTGTCGCGAGGGAATGATCTCTCGTCAGGCGTCAGCGGTGCTACCAGAGCACGTCCCGCTTTCAGCGGGGAGAGTCCGTGCGACCCGGGCCTGGCGCTCCACGGTCGAACGGGCCCGGTACCTGAAGCAGGTACCGGGCCCGTTCGCGTTTCCCGGGCCGGGAGAGCGTGTCCGCCCGCGTCACCCGACCGGACGGTCGGAGCCGAGTTCGCGGGAGATCCGCAGGCCTACCTGGGCGACCACCGGGCCGAGGGCGCGGACCCGGGCGGCGGTCATCCGGGAGGTGAGGCCGGAGACCGAGAGGGCGGCGGTGACCTCTCCGGTGTGGTCGAAGATCGGGGCGGCCACGCAGCGGACCTCGGGCTCGTTCTCGCGGTCGTCGATGGAGTAGCCGCGGGCGCGGATGCGGGCGAGGTCGGCGCGCAGGCGGGGCTCGTCGGAGATGGTCCAGGCGGTGACCGGACGCAGCCCGGCCGCGACCACCTCGGTGACCGCCTCCTCGGGGAGCCAGGCCAGGATCGCCTTTCCGGTGGCGGTGCAGTAGGCGGGGGCCCGGCTGCCGACCCGGGAGGCCATCCGGACGTTGGTCTCGTCCTCGACCTTGTCCAGGTAGACGATGCCGGGCGCCTGCCAGACGGTCAGGTGGACGGTCTCGCCGGCCTCGCGCTGGAGGCGGCGCAGGTGCTCGGCGGCGACGCTGCGCAGGTCGAGGGTGGACAGGTAGGCCTGGCCGAGCCGGAGCGAGCCGTGGCCGAGCCGGAACCAGCCGGTCTCCCGGTCGCGGTCGAGCAGGTGCTCGTCGAGCAGCGGGCCGGTCAGCCGCAGCACGGTCGACTTGTTGAGGTCGAGCGCCTCGGCGAGCTGGGCGAGCGGGACTCCGCGCCCGTCGCCGTGGTCGCGGACGTAGCCGAGGACGGACAGTGCGCGGCGCAGCGACGAGGACTGGTTGCGCTCGCCCGCCGCCTTCCGCGGTTTCCCGGTGGTGGCGGCGGTCTGCTCCGTCATCGGTCCGTTCCCCTCTCGTTCCGCCGTCCGACTGCGGCGGTTGTCGAACCGTACCCCCTACGGGCATGCGGGCCGCTTTTTCGATACAGCGTTGTGCACTGCAAAACTTCCCGAATCGGCTCTTGTTGGGCGTCCGCGCCCCCGCCTAACGTCCCTGGCATCGAGCAGGCGACGCCGCCCAGACGAGCGGCCGCACTGCCGTACCCACCCGCGTCACCACCCCCACATCCACCATCGGCCCCGGTCAGGGCCTGCTGCGACGTGCCCGTCCGCGACGGCGCGTCCCGGCGGCAGCTGTCGGGAGGGGAGGCTTCCCACCCATGCGCATCGTCAGACGGACCACCGCGGCCGCCGTCCTCGCCGCCACCTGTCTCGCCGCCGCGGCCTGTTCGCCCGGCACCGCCGTCCCGGCCGGCGAGAAGGCCGCCGACGACAAGACCGGCACCCTGCAGGTCTGGCTCTACAACGAGGCCGGCAACGCCGCCAAGGAGGCGGTGGTCGCCAAGGCGGTCTCCGAGTTCCAGTCGGCCCACCAGGGCGTCACCGTCAACGTCAGCTACATCGACACCGACGCCTCGGCCCGCGCCGCCAAGATGAAGGGCGCGTTCAACGATCCCAGCAGCGCCCCGGACCTGGTCGAGTTCGGGAACACCGACCTGCCCGGCTACGTCGCGGCCGGCGGTCTCGCCGAGATCGGCGCCGACCTCGACAAGTGGGCGGACAAGGGCGACCTGGACCCGGCGATCGCCAAGACCTCCGTGCTCGACGGCAAGACCTACGGCCTCCCGTGGTGGGTCGGCGTGCGCGCGCTGTACTACCGCACCGACCTGTTCACCGAGGCCGGACTGGCCGCGCCGACCTCCTACGACGAACTGGTCGCCGCCACCCGGAAGATCCACGCCGCGCACTCCGACACCTTCGGCATCGCGATCGGCGGCAAGTACACCTTCGGCGCGCTGCCCTTCGTCTGGGACGCGGGCGGCGACATCGCCGCCAAGGACGGCGACAAGTTCAAGGCGGCGATCAACTCGGCCGCCTCGCAGGCCGGGGTGAAGCGCTACACCGACCTGTTCGACGAGGCCGGCTGCCCGGCGCAGCAGTGCGCCGACCTCACCGGCGGCAAGACCGTCGACCTGTTCGCGGCCGGCAAGGCCGCCATGGCGATCCTGCCCAACTCCAGCCGCAGCAAGGTGGACGCGGGTGCGGCCAAGGACAAGTACGCCGTCGTCCCGCTGCCCGGGAGCAAGGCCGGCACCATCGCCCCGGCCTTCGCCGGCGGCAACAACCTCGGCGTGATGAAGGCGGCCAAGCACCGCACCCTGGCCGTGCAGTTCGCCCAGCTGCTGGCGAGCCCCGGCTACCAGGAGCAGATGTACGACGCGATGGGCAACCTGCCGACCCTGAAGTCGGTCAACGCCAAGGTCGCGGCCAAGGACGCCTTCCTGAAGCCGTTCACCGACACCATCGCGGCCGGCACCCGCTTCGTCCCGCTGGACCAGGCCTGGGCGCAGATCGACGCGCAGGCCGTCATCCCGACCATGCTCCAGCAGGTCGTCACCGGCAAGGCGGACGTGGCGAAGGCCTCGGGCGACGCCGCCACGCAGATCACCTCGGCCTTCGCCGCCCGCTGAGCCCGCCCCCCGGGGAATCCAGAGAGCAGGTCCCGCTCGTGTCCGCACCCACCACGACCGCCCCGGCGGCGCCGCCCTCCCCGAGCGGGCGGCGCCGGGGCGCCGCGGCGGCCGCGCCCCCGCGCGGCCGCCGCCGTACCCCACTGCTGCTCCTGCTGCCGGCGGCGGTCGTCATGATCCCGCTGGTCGCCTACCCGATCTACCAGCTCGGTCTGCTGTCCGTCCTGGACTTCGGGCAGGCGCAGGCCTCCGGCGGCGTGCCGACGAGCTTCGTCGGCCTCGGCAACTACCGGAAGATCCTGAGCGACGGGCAGTTCTGGTCGGTGCTGTCGCAGACGCTCGGTTTCGCCGCGTTCTGCGTGGTCGCCACCCTGGCCGTCGGCGCCACCCTCGCGGTGCTGCTGACCAGGGTGGGCCGGGTGCCCCGGCTGGTGCTGACCACCGCCGCGATGGCGGCCTGGGCGGCGCCGGCGATGACCGGATCGACGGTGTGGAGCTTCCTGTTCGACACCAACCTCGGTCTGGTCAACAAGACCCTGGTGAGCATCGGTCTGGACGGCTTCCACGAGTTCAACTGGTTCTACGACAAGTGGACGGCCTTCCTGATCGTCGGCGCCGTCGTCGTCTGGCACTCCTTCCCGTTCGTCATGGTGACGCTCTACGCGGGCATCAGGGCGATCCCGGCGGAGGTGCTGGAGGCGGCGGCGCTGGACGGGGCCAACACCTGGACCACCTTCCGCCGGATCACCGCGCCGATGCTCCGGCCGATCCTGACCATCGTGGTGATCCAGTCGGTCATCTGGGACTTCAAGGTCTTCACCCAGATCTACGTGATGACCGAGGGCGGCGGCATCGCCGGCCAGAACCTCGTGCTCAACGTCTACGCCTACCAGAAGGCCTTCGCCTCCTCCCAGTACGGGCTGGGCGCGGCCATCGGCGTGATCATGCTGCTGGTCCTGGTCGTCCCGACCGTCCTCTACATCCGCTCGCTGCGCAGGACGGGGAACGAACTGTGAACGCCCGTAGCCGCTGGCGCCTCGGCGCCAACACCACCGCCCTCCTGGTGGCCGTCGTCACCGCCTTCCCGATCTTCTGGATGGTGCTCTCGGCCTTCAAGCCGAAGGGCGAGGTGCAGTCGCTCGACCCCCGGCCGTGGACGGCCCACCCCACCCTGGAGAGCTTCCGCCAGGTGCTGAGCGTGGACGGCTTCGGGCGGTACTTCGTCAACAGCCTGGTGATCGCGCTGTCCGTGGTGGTGCTCTCCGCGCTGGTGGTCTTCCTCGCGGCGGTCGCGGTGACCAGGTTCCGCTTCCGCTTCCGCACCACCATCATGGTGATGTTCCTGATCGCCCAGATGATCCCGGTCGAGGCGCTCACCATCCCGCTGTTCTTCATGTTCCGCGACGCGGGCCGGTTCGCCCCGGGCATCGGCCTCAACACCCTGGCCTCGCTGATCCTGGTGCAGCTGGCGTTCTCGCTGCCGTTCGGGATCTGGATGATGCGGGGCTTCGTCGCCGCGGTGCCGGTGTCGATCGAGGAGGCCGCGCAGATCGACGGCGCGAGCCGGACCAGGATCCTCTGGACGGTGCTGCTGCCGCTGGTCGCCCCCGGGCTGGCCGCGACCAGCGTGTTCTCCTTCATCGCGGCGTGGAACGACTTCGTCTTCGCCAAGACCTTCATCATCAGCGCGACCGAGAACCAGACCCTGCCCTCCGCGCTGCTGGTGTTCTTCAAGCCGGACGAGAACGACTGGGGCGGCATCATGGCGGCCTCGACGCTGATGACCGTGCCGGTGCTGATCTTCTTCATCGCGGTGCAGCGCAAGCTGGTCTCCGGACTGGCGGGCGCCGTCAAGGACTGAGGACTCCCGGGGTCGGTCCACCGGCGGAGAACGCCGCGACGGAGGGGCTGCGCCGGGTGTAGCGTCCGGGCCCGTGGAGGTGGGGTCCATGGACCGGGAACGTGCCGACGGGCAACTCGCGCAGATCGCCGAGACGGTGGGCCTCGCCCGCCGTCTCGGCACCCGTGTCTGGCTACGGGGCGGGTGGGCGATGGACTTCTTCCTCGGCGCGCCGACCCGCGACCACGAGGACATCGACTGGTTCGCCCCGGCCGCCGACGCCGCCGCGCTCGCCGCCGGCCTCGGCGCCCTCGGGTACGCGCGGCTGGAGGGCGTTCCGCCCGAGCAGCAGCTGGACTTCGTCAAGGACGGCCTGGAGTCGAGCTTCGCCCTGGTGGACCTCGCGCCGGACGGCCGGGTGCTGGTGGCGGGCGGGCCCTGGGCCGGGACGGCCTGGCCGGCCGGGATGCTGGACGGGCCGCCGGGGCGGCTCGGCGGGCTGGTCTGTCCGGTCGTCGCCGCCGGGGCGCAGATCGAGATCAAGCGGATGATGCCGGTCTGGGACCCGCGTCGGCCCCGGCGGGCCAAGGACGCCGAGGACATCGCCCGGCTGCGGGCGGCCCTCGCCGGGGCGTGACGCCCCGGCGGGCCGACGCGGCCGCGCGAGCCCGACGCGCCCCCGGCGGGCCAGACGCCGTGGTCAGGAGACGCCGCGCGGCCGGAACTGGACGCTGATCCGGGGCCCCGCCGGCCTGGCAGTCTTGGGCACCGCGTGCTCCCAGGTCCGCTGGCAGGAGCCGCCCATCACCAGCAGGTCGCCGTGGCCCAGCCGGTGCCGGACCACCGGCCCGCCGCCGCCCCGGGGGCGCAGCAGCAGGGCCCGCGGCTCGCCGACGGAGAGGATCGCCACCATGGTGTCCTCGCGCTCCCCGCGGCCGATCCGGTCGCCGTGCCAGGCCACGCTGTCCCGGCCGTCCCGGTAGTAGCAGAGCCCCAGGGTGCGGAACGGCTCGCCCAGCTCGGGCCGGTAGTACCCGCTCAGCGCCGCCCGGGCCGCGTCCAGTACCGGGTGCGGCGGCGGGTCGTCCTCCCGGTAGGAGGCGAGCAGCCGGGGGACGTCCACGGTCCGCTCGTACATCTCACGCCGTTCGGCCCGCCAGGGCACCTCGGCGGCCAGCTGTTCGAACAGCCGGTCGGCGCCGTGCAGCCAGCCGGGCAGCACGTCCACCCAGGCGCCCGCTCCCAGGACCTCGCGGCGCACCCCGGTCAGCGGCCCGAGGACCGGGCCGGCCGGGCCGGTGTCGTCGAACAGGGACGGCTGGCGGTGGACGGCGGCGGTGCTGCTCATGGCTCCAGCCTACGCCTGAAATCGAACATGCATGCGAATGAAGAGGTGAACGGAAATGCGGGCGGGGTCCGGCGTCGGGGGTCGGTGAAGCGATTTCCGACCGGGTGCGATCGCCTGCTACTGTTCATCCCGTCGAAAGGAAACGATCTTCGCGAAGCGGGGACCGGGTCCGATCGAGCAGGCGTCAGCGGTGCTACCAGAGCACGTCCTACTTTCAGTAGGGAGAGTCCGTGCAACCCGGGCCTGGCGCTCCAACGGAAGCGGTCGTCCCCCTCGGGGGGCGGCCGCTTCTTCGTGCTGCGCCGGAGTGGACCCGGCGGTGCTGGCGGTTCCGGCGGTCCGGGGTGTCTTCGGTCCTATCGCACCCGTGGCCCGAAACCCATCGGCGTGGCCGGGAATCGGCCAAGGTCCCGTGCCAGGTGGATCGTCCGTTCGTACGACGTACGGGCGTCCGGGCAGCGGTGATGGTGGGCCTTCCGAGCTGACGATGCGTCAAAGGATGGCTGAAAATACCGGGTTGTGGTGTGAATATGCCATTGGAATGTTCGTCGTACGAGTTCCGGCAGTAGCCTTCCGTGTCGAACCCGCCACTCGTCGTGGCGGTCCGGTCGGCGTCCGACGGCCACGCCCTGCGCCGTGGCCTGCGCCGTTTCCTCCCCGAACCCCTCCGAAGGAGCCCGAGTGCCGGGTATCGACGAGTGCCTGTCCCAGGCGATGGCGATCGCCGGGGCCCGCGCCGCCGGTCTGATCGACTGGAGCAGCGGGCTCGCCCTTGGCAGCGTCGGAGTCAGTCCGACCGGCGACCACGACACCACGGCGGCGGAGGCGACCGACCTGGTCCGGGCGGCCGTCGAGGGAGCCACCTTCACCGCGGCGGAGGACGGCAAGGCACCGTTGCAGGACATCATCGTGACCGCGGGCCGCAGTTACCACCTGCTTTGCTTCATCGATACCGTCTTCGACAGCCGGCTCGTCCTGCACCTCTGGCTGGACCGGGCCGAGGGCAACCTCGCCGGCGCCCGCTACCGGCTCCAGTCGCTCGCCGAGGAACTGGTGCTCGGATGACGAACCCCGTCACCAGCGACCCCGCCGTCACCGCTGTCACCGCTGTCACCGTCGGCACCGTCGGCACCGCCGCCACCACCGGCACCGCCGCGACCGTCCGCAACACCGGCACCCAGGCCGGATTCCGGCCACCGGCCGGCCCGGTGGCGCCGGTGCTCCCGGTCGCCGTCGACCCCGGCTGGACCCCGGGCGCGGCCGTCGAACGGCTCGCCACCGAACGGGCCACCGGCGCCCTGCGCGGCCCCGCCGGAACCGTCTACCTCGTCGACGGCCTGGTCACCCACGCCGAGTCCGACCGGGCCCCCGACCTCGCCACCCTGCTCACCACCAGCGGCCGGCTCGACCCGGGCACCTGGCAGGAGGCCGTCCACCGCTTCGGCCCGTACGCCCGGGTCGGCGAGGCGCTGGTCGAACAGGGCCGACTGACCCGCGGCGAACTCGAACTCTGCCATCTCGGCACCCTCTACGACGCCGCCTGCTTCCTGCTCGACACCCCCGCCACCCTCGCCTCCTGGACCTTCGCCCCGGGCATGCGGCACTGGCTCGGCCCGGTGGCCGCGGTCGGCGCCCACCGGCTCCGCCGGGAGGCCGAACGTCGGCGGCACCTGCTCGACCGGATCTGGCCCTCGGCCCAGCTCGACACCGTGCCGCTGCGCCGGACCGCCGCCCAGGCCCCGGCCCTCGGGCGCCACGCCCGCCGGGTGCGCCCGCCGACCCGGCGCCAGTACGAGCTGCTCGACCGCGCGGACGGGCGGAGAACCGCGGTGGAGCTGGCCCGGCTGTTGGGCCGGTCCGCGTTCGCCACCACGGCGGACGTCCGCCGCCTCGCCGCCGCCGGACTGCTCGCCGGGACCGGAGCCGGCCCGCTCGCCGGAGCCAGAGCCGGAGTCGGGCCGGGGACCGGGGCCGGAACCGGAGCCGGGTGTGCGGCGGGGGCCGGGCCGGGGCCGGGCGTCGGGACGGTCGGCGCGGTACCGGGGCCGAGGGGGCCCGGCGGTCTGCACCGGCGCGTTCCCGGCGCTGCGCTCGCCGCGCTCACCGGTCACGCGTCGGCTCCGCCCGCCCCGCCCGCTCCGGCGGCTCCGTCAGTTCCGGCGCAGGCCGCGTCCGGGCCGCGGACCACCGCCCTCCCGCTCACCGCCGCCGACCCGGACACAGCGCTGCTGATCCGGGTCCGAACCCTTCTGGAGGCCAGACTTTGAACCACTCTCCGCCCGCGACGCCCCCCGCACGGCCATGAGGCGGGCGCTCAAGCAGCGTGTCGGAAGGAGACAACTGATCGCCTTGGAGACCGAGCTGCTGGCCGAACTCCGCGCCATCAAGCACCGGGTACCGCACCTCGCCGGAGGTCTGGTGGCCAGCGTGGACGGCCTGCTGGTAGCCCACGACACCCACGGGACCGAGCCCTCGGGCCTGGCGGCGATGACCGCGGCCTCGCTCAGCCTGGCCCAACGGCTCGCCGACAGCACCGGCCAGGGCGAGTTCCGGGAGTCGCTGGTCCGCGGTGAGCACGGCTACGTCGCCACCTACGCGGCGGGAGGAAGCTGCGTGCTCACCCTCCTCGCCCACCCGGACGCGAACGTCGGCCGCCTGCACCTGGAGGCCCGCCGTTCCGCCCAGCGCATCACCGCGCTCCTGAACGACACGCTCCTGCCCAAGGACGCCCGGGAGTACTGACCCGGGAGTGCTGACCGGAAGTGCTGACCGGAAGTGCTGACACCTGGGAGTGCTGACGCCCGGGAGTGCCGGCACCCGCCCCGGGCCTCCGGCGGGCCGATTCATCGACCTACCGACCTGAAGACCTACTGATCCACCGACCTCGACCCATCGACGTACCGACTTTTCGGCGTACCGACCACCGACGAACTGGAGACAGTGACATGACCGACGCCGCAGGCGCGCTCAAGCAGGCCATGACCGTGATCGAGGGCGCCATCGGCGCGGCCCTGGTCGACTACAACAGCGGCATGGCGCTCGCGACCCTGGACGGCCCCGGCGGTTTCGACCTCAACGTCGCCGCCGCCGGCAACACCGACGTGGTCCGGGCCAAGATGCGCACCATGGACATGCTCGGCCTGGGTGACGGGATCGAGGACATCCTCATCACCCTCAGCAGCCAGTACCACCTGATCCGCCCGCTCACCGGCCGCAGCGGCAAGGGCCTCTTCCTCTACCTGGCGCTGGACAAGGGCCGGGCGAACCTGGCGATGGCCCGTCACCAGCTCATCAAGATCGAGGCCGATCTGGAGGTCTGACCGGCGCCGGTCCGGCCGTCGGGCTCCCGGCCGTCGGACCCGCCGTCGGGCTCTCCGGCGGTCGAGCTGGTCGAGCTGGTCGAGCGGGCCGAGTGTGTCGAGCGGGCCGACCGGGCCGAGCAGTGGTCCGGTCGGCCGCGGGGACGCCGCCGTCCGCGAGCGGCCCCCGGGGACCGGCGGGACGCCGCCCGTCCCCGGGGCCCGACCCGGACGGCTCAACCGGCCGGGTACCCGCCGACCAGTTCGGCCGGGCCGCCCGGCCGGTTCCGCGCCGCCAGCGCGGCCGCCGTCCGGGCCCAGGACGCGGGCGTCAGCAGCGCCCGCGCCTCCGCCGGCGCGCAGAGCCGCCACTCGACCAGTTCCTCCGGGGCCAGCACGATCGAGGAGAGCAACTCCTCACCCACCGTGCCCCCGTCGAACAGGAACACCAGGCGGGCGGTGTCGCTGTCCGCGGCCGGATCGGCCGCCCGCCCCGGCATCCAGTCCAGGGCCAGCAACCGACCCGGCTCGCAGGACCAGCCCAGTTCCTCCCGGACCTCCCGCCGGGCCGCCGCCCGGGGCAGCTCCCGGTCGGCCTCGACACCGCCGCCCGGCAGCGTCCAGTGCGGTACGTCGCCGCCGGGAAGCTCCCACGGCCGCAGCCGTACCAGCAGGACCCGGCCCTGCCGGTCGGTGAACACCGTCCGCGCCTTGGCCCGGATCCGCGGGCGGCCGGCGATGTAGGCGGCCCGGTCCAGCGGTGGCGGTGCGTCGCCGGCCGTCGGGCCGCCCGCCGACGCCGGCCACCGCGCGGACAGCCCGGACAGTCCCGCCTCGCCGGTGTACTCCGGCACCGGGCCGGGTGCCGGTGCGTCGACGGCGTGCCCGACCGGGTGACCGTCCTCCAGCTCCAGCGGTCCGGCCGCGCGGGGCGCCCGCAGACAGGCCGTCACCCGCCGGGAGAGCCGCGGCGGCAGCGCGCGGCCCGCCTGCTCCGGCGTCAGCCAGGCCCACCCGCCCACCTCGGCCCGGTCCGGCGTGAACGCCGCCGCCTGCTCGGGTGTCAGCGGCTCGGCCCAGTACAGGTGGGCGGCGATCGGCGGCCGGTCGTCGTCCAGTGTCCAGTCCAGGCAGGCCAGCGGCCCCAGCCGGGGCGTGAAACCCAGCTCCTCCTCGATCTCGCGCACCGCCGTCCGCCGCGGCGACCGGTCCTCCGGGTCCCAGCCCCCGCCCGGCACCGCCACCGGGTGCTTCCGGTCGTAGGGCAGCCGCACCACCAGCACCCGCCCCCGCCCGTCCGGGAACAGCACCCCCGCCGCCGCCAGCAGCTCCTGACCCCAGCCCTCCGCCGCCATCCGTGCCCCCTCCGTGTCCACTCGGTCACGTGTCACGACACCGCGCCCGGCTGCCCCGGTTCCCCGCCGCCCCGGTGGGACCGGTGCCTCGTGGCGGTGGGAGGGCTGCGGCCGGGGTGTTCGTGAGTGTCGACGGGTGTCGGTCGCCGCGCTCTTGTCAGGCCGGCCACGGCACCCCGTGATGGTGGCGGACCGGCGGAATGTCCGCATCGTCGATCTCGTGGCCGGCACGGTGCAGCCCGCGGATCCGCGGGGCCTCGAGTCGACCGCGGAGCCGGGCGCGGCCCTCGGCCGTGGCGATCCCGTCGGAGAACGGGCCCGTCCTGCACCGGAGCGCCGTCCACTGCCAGGAGGTGACCCGGTGCAGCGACTTCGACGGGGCGGGGCGACGGCCGTCCCGGGCGGCTCGGGCCGGTTCGGCGTTCGTGAAGCGCAGGTCGTACAGCGCCAGGATGCGTGGGCGGAGCCCGTTCCGACGATCCCCGTCGTTGCCGTGGTCAGGCGGGGTGGTGCGGGGGTGGGTGGGGGAGGGCGGTGAGGGCGGTGGTGGTGGCCTCGGTCATTCTGCGGTCCTGGCGGTCGGTGGAGCCGCGCAGGCGGGCGCAGCCCTCGACGGCGGCGAGGGCGACCAGGCCGGGGAGGAGGTCGGTGCTGCGGTCGAGGACCCAGCGGGTGCCGCGGGTGGCCATCCACCAGAGGTCGGCCAGGGTGCCGGGCGGGGGTTCGGCCGGTTCCGGGGCGGGGGCCGGGCCGAGCGGGTGGTCGGTGGCGGCCAGCAGGTCGTGGAAGCCGCGGGCGATCAGGTGGTGGCCCTCGGCACTCGGGTGCAGGCGGTCGACGCTGAGCAGTTGCCGTTCCGCCGTCCACGGCAGCTCGGCGAGGTGCAGGTGGACGGCCCGGTGGCGGACGGCGAGCGCGTGCACCACGGTGTTCACCGCGCGCATCCGCCGGGCGAGCGGTCGGGCGAGCGGTCGGGGCAGCCGCAGCAGGGCACCCGGGTCGGGCAGGCAGGCCGTCAGCACCACGGCCCCGCTGTCGGTGAGCCGCCCGAGGACGGTGTCCAGGGCCAGGGCGGTGCGTTCCACGTCGAAGCCGGACCGCAGGGTGTCGTTGCCGCCCGCCACCACGGCGGCGAACCGCGGGCGCAGCGCGAGGGCCGCGGGCAGTTGCTCCGCGGCGAGGTCGGTGGTGAGCGCGCCGCTGCGCGCGAGGTTGGTGAACTCGACCCCGGTCTGCGGCGGGGCCAGCGACCGGGCGAGCAGCGCCGCCCAGCCGCGCCAGCCGTCGGCGATCGGGTCCCCGATGCCCTCGGTGAGGGAGTCGCCCAGGGCGACGAACCGCACCGTTTCGCCGGTCGTCCGCCCGCCCGGGCGGGCCTCTCCCCGTGCGGCACCGGGTCCGGTGTCGCCTCCGCCGTCTCCGTCCACCGCCGCGATCGTGGTCATCGCACCTCCCACCGTTCCCGGACCCTCCGGTCCGGCCGTTCCTGTCGCTGTCGTGCGGATCCGCTGTCCGGTGTCCCGCTGTCCGGTGTCCCGGTGTCCCGGTGCCGTGCTGTCGGGCTGCCCTGCTGTCCGGAACGCGGCCGACGGCCTCAGCCGGCCGTGACCGGGGCCGCGCCGTGGGCGCTGAGGAAGGCCGCGACCGCCGTCGGCCAGCCGTAGCGTTCGGCCTGGTCGCGGGCGGCGGCGCGGCGGGCCGGTTCGGGGCGGGCGAGGATCTCGCGCACCGCCGCCGCGAACCCCGCGCCGGTCGGCTCCGCGGCCACGCCGGCGGTGCCGACCAGTTCGGGCAGGGCAGAGCCCCGGTTGACCGCGACCGGCGTGCCACAGGCGAGCGCTTCCAGCGCGGCCAGGCCGAAGGTCTCCACCGGTCCCGGTGCGAGCACCACGTCCGCGCAGCCGAGCAGTCGGGCGACGGCCGCCCGCCCGGCCAGGTGGCCGAGGAAGTGCACGGGCAGGCGGCGCCGCGCGGCCGAGGCCGCGAGCCGGGCGCGCAGCGGCCCGGTGCCGGCCACCGCCAGCACCGCCCCGGGGCCCGGCCCGGTGGACCGGAGCACCTCCAGGGCGTCGAGCGCGAGCTCGGGGCGCTTCTCGGTGGAGAGCCGGGAGCAGAGCACCAGCAGCACCTGGTCCGGTTCCGCGTACCGGGCACGTTCGGCGGCCCGGGTGACGTCGTCCGGCGGGCGCAGGGTGGCGAGGTCCACTCCGAGCGGGGCGCGGGCGAGGTTGCGCACGCCCAGGCGGCGGAACTCGGCGGCCGCCCAGTCCGTCGTGCAGATCACCGTGTCGTAGGTCCGGGCGGTCCGGCCGTTGAGCCGGTTCGCGGCGGCCCCGGCGACCGGGCCCGGCAGGCCCCAGGTACGCAGCAGTCCGACGGCGCTCTCGTGCGAGACCATCGCGGCGCGCACACCGTGCCGCCGGGCCCAGGCGCCCGTCCAGCGCAGGGTGGTGCGGTCGGACACCTCGAGCCGGTCGGGGGCGAGCCGTTCGAGTTCGGCGGCCACCGCCCGGCGGTCGGTGAGCAACCGGTAGCCGCCGCTGCCGGGGAGCACCGGGCCGGGCAGGGTGACGACCAGTCCCTGCTCGTCCTCCTCCACGGCGCGGCGCGCTCCGGGCACCACGAGCACGGGGGTGTGCCCGGCGGCCCGGTAGCCCGCGCCGAGGTGGCGCAGCGCGGTACGGAGTCCGCCGGAGACGGGGGTGACGAAGTTGGCCACCCGGACGATCCGGAGCGGGCCGGTGGTCATGCGGGCAGTTCCTCCGTCAGCGGGGCGGTCGCCGGGGCGATCGGAAGTGAGACCGGCGGTGAGGCCGGCGGTGAGGCAGGAAGCGTGGCCGGGGCGGCGACCGGCGACGGGACGGGGCCCTCGCTCGGGGCGGCTCCCACAGCATCGGCGAGCGCCGCGTCCGCGACCATGACCTGCGCTTCCGCGACGTCAGCGACCGCCACGTCCGCGACCGCCACGTCCGCGACCGCCGCGCCGGGCCCCGCCACGTCCGCGACCGTCGTCCCGCGGTGCTCCGCCAGCACCTCGGCGTAGTGCCGCAGCAGCAGGTCCCCGACCGCCTCCCAGGTGCGCGCCGTCACCTCCGCCCGCCCGGCCCGCCCGTACGCCGCCCGCAGCTCCGCGTCCCCGGCCAGGGCGGTCACCGCCCGGGCCACCGCCGTGCCGTCGCGCGGCGGGACGAGCAGGCCGGTGCGGTGGTGCGCCACCAGGTCGAGCGGTCCGCCGGCGGCCGGGCCGATCACCGGGACGCCGCTGGCCATCGCCTCCTGGATGGTCTGGCAGAAGGTCTCCAGCGGCCCGGTGTGCACGAACACGTCCAGGGTCGCGAAACATCGGGCCAGTTCCTCGCCGGTCCGCCGGCCGAGGAAGACCGCGCCCGGCATCGCGGCCTTCAGCCCCGGCGCGGAGGGCCCGTCGCCGATGATCACCACCCGGACGCCGGGCAGGGTCGCGGTCTCGGCCAGCAGGTCCACCCGCTTCTCCGGCGCGAGCCGTCCGACGTACCCGACCAGCACCTCGCCGCCGGGGGCGAGCGCCCGGTGCAGCGCCTCGTCGCGGTGGCGCGGGTGGAAGCGGGCCGAGTCCACGCCGCGCGGCCACAGCTGGACCCGGGAGACCCCGTGCGCGGTGAGGTCCTGGGCGGCGGGGGTGGACGGCGCGAGGGTCCGGGCGGCGAGGCCGTGCACGGTGCGGATCCGGTGCCAGGCGGCGGCCTCGCCGAGCCCGCGCCCGGCCCGGTAGGCGTGCGCGTACCCGGCCAGGTCGGTCTGGTAGACGGCGACGACCGGCAGGCCGAGCCGGGCGGCGACCTGGGCGCCGCGCGCGCCGAGCACGAACGGGCTGGCCAGGTGGACCAGGTCGGGCCGGTGGCCCTGGATCGCGGCGGCCAGCCGGCGGCTCGGCAGCGCGATCCTGACCTGCGGGTAGCCGGGCAGCGGGACGGAGGGCACCCGTACCACCGGCAGCTCGTCCGGCACGCCGCCGGCGCCGAAGGTGTGCGAGGGGCTCTGCGCGCCGCGCGCGGGCGCCGGGGTGACGACGAGCGGCTGGTGTCCCCGGCGGAGCAGGTGCTCGGCGGTCCGCAGCACGCTGTGGGCGACGCCGTTGACCTCGGGGGGAAAGGACTCGGTGACGATGACGACACGCATGCCAGTGTTCTGTCCGGGTCCGGCGTGCAGGCGGCCAAAGGGATCTGTCGTACAAACGAACGCGGGTCGGCGAATTGTGCCACCGACCCGCGTCCAGCCCTCCCTGGGGCATCAGCGAGACGTCACCGGGACGTCACCGAGCCGCTCAGGCCGCGCCGGCGGCCGCTTCCTTCAGCTCCGCGTAGGGCGCGAGCTTGCGGATCGACTCGATGCTCTTGAGGCAGTCGTCCCGGTTCTCCTGCGGGTCGCCGGTCACCACGATCGTCCCGTTGCTCGCCTTGAGCCGGAACCGGTGCATGCCACTGTCGTCGGTGTACAGCTCGAACTTGCCGGCCATGGAGTGTTCGCCTTTCCTTCGGTGACCCCCTCGCAACGCAACGTAGGGGCAAATCCCTTGCCGCGCATGTCAGATGAGGCATCAGGGGGGCTACGCCGAACGGGTCCGGGGGGCACCGGCGGGCCGTCCCGGGGCCGGTCAGTCGTGGTAGAGGGCGTGGGCCGCGGCCTCGATCGTGTCGGCGGTCGCGTCCCCCAGGAAGAACTGGCGCAGCAGTCGCACCACGTCGTCCAGGGACATGTCCACCCCCACCTCCAGCTTCGCCCGGATCCGCGAGTCGCTCTGCGCCTTGCGGACGATGTCGTTCTTCGACAACTCCTTGCCCATGACTGCTCCCTCGATCGGTCCTCCGACGCGGTCGGTTCCCCGCGCCGTCGGTGTCGAGCGAATCACCCCACCGGGCGCGGGACTCGGTCAGCTGAGGGAAAGCGGCAACTCCGGTCACGACCGTTCGCGGCGTCCCGCCGTGGGGCCGTCGTGGGGCCGTCGCCGGGCGGTGGCCGTGCCGTCGCGCCGGCGCACGACTGGCGGTGCCCCGAACGGTCGGCGCAGTCTGGGAGGGGGACGGCTCGGGGACCGAGGAGCACGGTTCATGGACGACACCGAGACGGAGGTCCTGGTCGTCGGCGCCGGACCGGTCGGGCTGACGGCCGCCGCCGAACTGCGCCGCCGCGGCGTCGGGTGCCGGATCGTCGACCGGCTGGAGCAGCCCCAGCCGTACGCCAAGGCCGTCGGCATCCAGCCCCGCACCCTGGAGGTGTGGGAGGCGATGGGCCTGGTCGGCCCGGTGCTCGACGAGGCGGTGCCGCTGCTCGGCCAGCTCACCTTCGTCGACGGCGAGCCCGGCCCGCGGCTGGAGCTGGAGCTGCCCGCCGAGGTGCCCTACCGGTTCGCCGCGCTGCCGCAGGACACCACCGAGCGGCTGCTCACCGAGCACCTGGCCGGCTTCGGGACGCGGGTCGAGCGCGGCACCGAGCTGCTCGGACTCGACCAGGGCCTCGACCGGGACGACGACCACGTCCGGGCCGAACTGGCGACCCCGGACGGCCCGGCCGTGCTGCGCGCGCGGTACGTACTGGGCTGCGACGGCGCGCACAGCCGGGTGCGCCGCGCGATCGGCGTCGGCTTCGCGGGCGACGCCTTCCCGGAGCGGTACATGCTCGGGGACGTCGAGGTCGACTGGGACCTGCCCCGGGGCTACGGCGTGCGGTGTCTGCGCCGCACCGGCGACGGCACGCCCGACGACGTCCTCGTCTGCATCCCGCTGCCGGGGCACCGCCGCTACCGGATGTCGATGCTGGTCCCGGCCGGGCCGGAGGAGGCGGCGGACGGCTCGGCCGCCGAGGAGGTCACCCACGGGCTGGCGGGCGGACGGGGGCCCGGGCTGGCGGACATCCAGGCGGTGCTGGACCGCCTCTCGCCCCGTCCCGCCACCGCGGGGGCGCTGCGCTGGTCCTCGGTCTTCCGGATCAGCCACCGGCTGGCCGACCGGTACCGGGTCGGCCGGGTGTTCCTGGCCGGCGACGCCGCGCACATCCACCCGCCCACCGGGGCCCAGGGCATGAACACCGGCGTGCAGGACGCCTGGAACCTGGCCTGGAAGCTCGCGCTCGCGCTGCGCGGCGTCGCCGCCGAGGGGCTGCTCGACAGCTACCACGCCGAGCGCCACCCGGTCGGGGCGGAGGTGGTCGGCCGGACCGTGCGGCACGCCCGGGGCGAGGCGGACGCAGACGACCCCACCACGGTGCTGCTGCGCCAGGCCCAGCTGCTGGTGAACTACCGGGGCGGACCGCTCAGCGGCGGGGACGGCGCGGGCGGCGAGGACGGCGAGGACGGCGGGGACGGCGCCACCGGCGCCGGACCGCGAGCGGGCGACCGCGCGCCCGACTGCACCGGACTGGAACGGCCGCTCACCGCCTTCCCCCAGCGGCTGTTCGACCTGCTGCGGGCCCGTCCGCACCACACGCTGCTGCTGTACGCGGCCGCCGGGCCCGACGGCGCGGCGCGGGCGGGACACCTGCACGCGCTCGCCGACGCGGCCCGCACGGCGGCGCACGGCCTGCTGGACGTTCACGTGGTGCTGGCCGGGGACACCCCGGAGGTGCCGGACGGACTGCTGCTGCCGTACGCGCGCGACGCCGCCGGCTCCTTCCGCACCGCCTGGGCGCCGGCCGACGGCGAGGCGTTCGTCGTCCGCCCGGACGGCTACCTGGCGGCCAGGCTCCCCGCGCCGACCGCCGCCGCGCTGAGCGCCCACCTGCGCCGCACCTTCCGCCGAGCCCCCGGGCGGCCGCCGACCCCGCCGGGCGTTGTCGGAGGCAGCGCCTAGGCTGGGAGACCCGTCCCGTCGAGAGGTGTCGCCCGCCGATGTACGCCCTGCACGCGCTCTGGCGAGCCGACGGCCGGCTGGCCGTCTGGGCGGAGGACGCGGCGGTCTACCGGGGTGACGCGTACCGGCCCGGCGACCGGGCCGGCCGGGGCGGTACGGCCCACCCGTTCGCCTGCCCGGCCGGGGAGGTGGCGCGGCTGCTGGGGACGGTCGGGCCGGGGCTGGGGTGGCTGGCCGAACAGGCCGGCGAGCGGTGGACGGGGTTGCTGCTGCCCAGCCTCGGCGGGCGGCCGGTGCCGTCACCGGACCTGCCGGTCGGGGCCGGCCCGCGCGGGGTGGGGCTGAGCCCGTGGCGGGTGCCCGCGCTGCTCTTCGACCGGTCCCAGGCCGCCCAGCTGCTCGGCGCGCTGCACGATCCGCACTGGCCGGGCGCCACCGTGCAGCTGCCGGACGGCACACCGGCCGAGCTGGCGTACGGGGCCTCGGTGCGCTGGCTGGCCGCCGTGCACGACCTGGCCTGGCGGCTGGTCGGGCGGGGGCGGCTGCTGCCGGTGCCGGTCGAGGAGGCGGGGGAGTGGTACGCCCGCTGGCGGCCCGCGCCGGACGCACCGGCCCGCCGGGAGTCGGCGGCACTGGTCGCGGGCTGTCCGCCGGTGTGCCGGGCCGAGCACCCGGCGGCGGCCTCCGCCGACCCGGCCGGTACTCCCGCGCCGCCGACCGCCGCCGCGTTGTTCACCGGGGTGCTGGACGCCCTGGCCGACCAGGAGGCCCGGGTCGCCCTGGCCGACCTCGACCCGCCCGCCGAACCGTTCCTCGCCGCCCTGTACTCGCCCGACGCCCGGCTCGGCCAGGCGCCGCCCGCCGGACTGTCCGAACGGCTGGCGGTCTGGCAGACGGCCCGCCCGGCGGACGGGCCGCTGCGGCTCGACTTCCGCCTCACCGAGCCGCTCGGCCACGACGCCGACCCGGCCGTCGTCGGCCCGGACACCGGTACGACCGGGGACGACGCCGACTCCTGGCGGCTGGACCTGCTGGTCCGCGCCGTCGACCGCCCCTCCCTGGTGGTCCCGGCCGCCTCGCTGCGCCCCGGCGCTCGCGACCCGGCCCGGGAGGCCCTGGTGGACGCCGTCCCCGCCGGGGCCGGCGATCCGGTCGAGGCGTTCCACGAGGAGCTGGCCCGCGCCGTCCGGGTCGCCCCGGAGCTGCGCGCCCTGTTCACCGGCAGCTTCCCCACCGAGGCCCGGCTCGGCCGGGCCGGGGCCCTGCGCTTCCTGCGCGAGGACGCGCCCGCGCTCACCGCCGCCGGGTTCGCCGTACTGCTGCCCGCGTGGTGGCAGCGCCGCCCCCGGCTCGGTCTGGTCCTGACGGCGGCCGCGCCCGCCGACGGTCCGGCGGCCGTGCGGCGCACCGCGCAGGTCGACCGGGACGCCGTGCTGGCCTTCGAGTGGCGGCTCGCGCTGGGCGACCTCACCCTGACCGAGCGGGAGCTGGCCGATCTCGCCGCCGCCCAGCAGGGACTGGTCCGGCTGCGCGGCCGCTGGGTCGAGGTCGACCCGGACCAGCTCGCCGTCGCCGTGCGGTTCCTGGCCGAGCACGGCACCGGCACCATGGCGCCGGTCGAACTGCTGCGGCTGGCCCTGGACGACGGGGCGGTGGTGGACGGGCTGCCGGTCACCGAGGTGCGGGCGGCCGGGCCGCTCGGCGACCTGCTGGCCGGCCGGCCGGGCCCGGCGGACCGGGTGCCGGAGCTGCCCGAGGGCTTCACCGGCACCCTCCGACCGTACCAGCGGCGCGGGTTGGCCTGGCTGGACGCGCTCGGCCGGCTCGGCCTGGGCGCCGTGCTGGCCGACGACATGGGCCTCGGCAAGACGGTGCAGACGCTGGCGCTGCTCGCCCTGGAACGGGAACGCGGGGCCGTCGGGCCGGTGCTGCTGGTCTGTCCGATGTCGCTGGTCGGCAACTGGCGCCGGGAGGCAGCGGCCTTCGCACCCGGTCTGCGGGTGCACGTCCACCACGGCCCCGACCGCACCGCGCCCGCCCCGGTCGCGTTCGCCCCGGCCGCGCCCGGCACCGGCACCGGTCTCGACCCGGCCGCCGACCCCACCGGCCCCGCCGACCCCGCCGGCCTCCCGGACCTGGTCATCACCACGTACGGCGTGGTCCAGCGGGACGCCGCCGAACTGCGCCGGATCCACTGGCGGCGGATCGTCGCCGACGAGGCGCAGCACATCAAGAACCGTTCGGCCCGGCAGTCCAGGGCACTGCGCTCGCTGCGCTCCGGCCCCCGGATCGCGCTCACCGGTACCCCGGTGGAGAACCGCCTGGCCGATCTGCACGCCGTGCTCGACTTCGCCAACCCGGGGCTGTTCGGCAGTCCGGAGTCGTTCCGGGAGCGGTTCGCCAACCCCGTCGAGCAGACCGGCAGCGTGGACGCGGCGGCCCGGCTGCGGCGGGTCACCGGCCCGTTCCTGCTGCGCCGCCGCAAGAGCGATCCGCAGATCGTCCGGGACCTGCCCGCCAAGCAGGAGTTCACCGTCAGCTGCTCGCTGACCGCGGAGCAGGCCGGGCTCTACCGGGCGGTGGTGACCGATCTGCTGGAGCGGCTGGGCGGACTGCGCGGGGTCGAGCGCAAGGGCGCGGTGCTGGCGGCGATCGGCCGGCTCAAGCAGGTGTGCAACCACCCGGCCCAGCTGCTGCACGACGGCACGGCGGTGGCGGGCCGTTCGGGCAAGGTGGAGCGGCTGGTGGAGCTGCTGATGGAGGCGCTGGCCGAGGGGGACCGGGCGCTGGTGTTCACCCAGTACGCCGAGTTCGGTGCGATGCTCCGGCCGTACCTGCGGCGGAAGCTGGGCGAGGAGGTGCTCTATCTGCACGGCGGGGTGCCGCGCGCCCGCCGGGACGCCATGGTCGAGCGCTTCCAGTCGCCGGACGGGCCGCGGGTGTTCCTGCTGTCGCTCCGGGCGGGCGGCACCGGGCTGAATCTGACCGCCGCCAACCAGGTGGTGCACCTGGACCGTTGGTGGAATCCGGCGGTCGAGGACCAGGCCACCGACCGCGCGCACCGGATCGGGCAGCGCCGCGACGTGCAGGTGCGGCGGCTGGTCTGCGCGGGCACGGTGGAGGAGCGGATCGACGAACTCCTCACCGCCAAGCGGACCCTGGCCGAGGCGGCGCTCGGCGCCGACGAGCAGTGGCTGGCCGAACTCCCGGCCGAGCGGCTGCGGGAGCTGCTCACCCTGTCCGCGGACTCGATCGGAGCATGACCCTATGACGGGATCGGAGCGTCACCCGGTGACCGGACCGGAGCGCGGCCCCTTGACCGGACCGGAGCGTCACCCGGTGACCGGACCGGAGCGCGACCCGGTGATCCGCGCCGACCGCGGTGCCGACCGGCCGCTCGCCGAGCTGCTGGACGTCTACTGGCACGGCCGGGTGCCGCCCCCGGTCGACCCCGGGCAGGACGGAACACCCACCGCCCTGGACGAGTTGGGCCCGTCCGGCCTCACGGCGCGCGGCCGCCCGCTGGAGGCCGGGCTGGCCGCCGCCTACCGGCGGTTCACCGGGGCCGGCTGACCCCGGTGGACCGCCGTGCGGAGCCGGGGCTCAGCCCGCCGTGACCGGGTAGTGGTCGGACAGGTCGTTGTAGGTGTAGCTGGTGCCCCAGCTGCTCACGGTCCACGGCGCGCTGTGGAAGCGGACCACCGAGTTGGTGTAGGCGGCCGGGCGCGCGTGGTCGGCGCGGTAGAGGACGTAGTCGAGGTCCTCCTTCGGCTCGCCGGGGTAGCGGTAGGCCGCGATCGAGTTGTCCGCGGTGTCGAAGGAGTTGACCCAGCCGTCGCGGGTGGTGGCCGGTGCCACGCCCGCGTTGGCCAGCAGCGACGGGTACTCGCTGCCGTGCGAGTCGATGTTGAGGTCGCCGGCGAGCACGATCGGCTCGGCGGCCGGGATGTTCTTGGCGTCGACGAAGGCCTTCATCGCCTTGAGCTGGGCGGCCCGGACGGTGGCCGGCTGGCCGTTCGAGCAGCCGGAGTCGGTGGACTGGAGGTGGGTGCCGATCACGTGGGTGCGTACGCCGTTGACGTTCAGCACGGCGTAGACGAAGCCCTTGTTGGACCACCAGTCCGCCCCGCAGGCGTCCTTGAAGATGTACTGCTCCTTGCGCAGGATCGGCCACTTGCTGAGCAGGGTGACCCCGCCGTCCTCGGGCGTGGTGGAGCTGTAGCTGCCGGAGGTGGCGTCCCAGCCGCTGGTCGAGCGGCCGACGACGGGGGTGTGGTACGGGTACTGCGCCGAGGCCTGGGCGACCAGGGCGTCGGAGGCGGCGTTGTCGAAGGCCTCCTGGAGCACCACGACGTCCTGGCCCTGGAAGAAGCCGGTGGCCGGGATGGCCTTGGCGCGGTAGTCCTGGCCCCAGTTGGGGTAGAGGCTCTTGCTCATCAGGAAGATGTTGTACGTCAGCACCTTGAGCGGCGCGACCGTCGGCAGCGCGGTGGCGGCGGTGCCCTCCGCGGGGGCGGCGAGGGCGCTCGGCGCGGCGGCGAGCGGGGCGAGCAGGGCGGCGGCCGCGGTGCACACCGCGGCGAGGCGCGCGCCGGGGCGGCGCGTGGAGGGAGTTGGCATGTGCGCAGTGAAGCGAGATCGGGCCACGCTCGTCCAGACAGTGAACGATAACCATATGAACTCATTGGTAACTTAAAGCTGTCTGGCCAACTCGTCCTCGGACGGAGGAACTTGTCCGGACAACGCGCTCGGCCACCACATGTGCCGGTCCAGGTCGACGGTCAGCGCGGTCACCAGGACGGAGCGCACCACCAGGGTGTCCAGCAGCACGCCGAGGGCCACCGCGAAGCCGATCTCGGCGAAGCCCACCACCGGCAGGGTGCCCAGCACGGCGAAGGTACTGGCCAGGATCAGACCGGCCGAGGTGATCACCCCGCCGGTCGCGGCCAGTCCGGCCACGGCCCCCCGCCGGGTGCCCTGCTGCGCCGCCTCCTCGCGCACCCGGGTCATCAGGAAGATGTTGTAGTCGATCCCCAGTGCCACCAGGAACACGAAGACGAACAGCGGGAAGGCGTTGTCCTGCCCCTCGAAGTCGAAGACGTGCTCGAAGAAGAACGCGCTGATGCCCAGCGCCGCCGCGTAGGAGAGGACGACGGTGGCGATCAGCACCAGCGGCGCGGTGACCGCGCGCAGCAGCAGGGCGAGGATCACCAGCACCATGCCCAGTACCAGCGGGATGACGGTCCGGTTGTCGGAGGTCGCGGCCCGGCCGGCGTCCAGGATCACCGCCGTCGAACCGCCCACCTGGGCGTCGGCGTCCGGCACGGCGTGGACGGCGCTCCGCAGCCGGTCCACGGTGTCCTTGGCGGCCTGGCTGTCCGGCGGGTCGGTGAGTGTCGCGCGGAACAGCGCCCGCCCCTCGTGGAACATCGGCTCCGTGGTGCTCGCGATCCCGGGCGTCGCCCCGGTCACCTCACGGACCGTGCCGCTCTCGGCGGCCGCCGAGACGACGCTCAGCGGTGCACCGGTGCCGGCCGGGAAGTGCGCCTCCAGGGCCTGCTGGCCGACCACCGAGTCCGGTGTCCCGGTGAAGCTGCCGGCCGTGCTGAGCCCGGTGGCGTTCAGCGAGACCAGCCCGACGCAGCAGGCCGCGAGCGCCAGCCCGGTGCCGATCCACACCCTGCGCGGCCGCCGCGCGATCCACTCGCCGACGTGCGCCCAGCGTCCGGAGCGCGTCGGCTCCGGCGTGCCGTAGGCGGGCTTCACCGGCCAGAACACCCAGCGTCCGAGGATCACCAGCAGCGCCGGCAGCAGCGTCAGCATCGCGGCCAGCGCCACCAGCACGCCGATCGCGCAGACCGGGCCGAGGCCGCTGGTCGAGTTCATCTCCGCGACCAGCAGGCAGAGCATCGAGGCGACCACGGTCGCGGAGGAGGCGAGGATCGCCGGACCGGCCCGGTGCAGGGCGAAGGCCATCGCCTCGTGCCGGTCCTCGTGCCGGCGCAGTTCCTCCCGGTAGCGGGCGGTCAGCAGCAGGGCGTAGTCCGTCCCCGCGCCGAGCACCAGCACGACGAGGATGCCGGCGCTCTGCGCGTTGACGGTCAGTCCGGCGTGGTCGGCCAGCAGGTAGATCACCGCCTGGGAGACCACCAGCGCCCCGGCCGCGGAGAACAGCGGCAGCATCCACAGCACCGGGCTGCGGTAGGTGAGCAGCAGCAGGACGATCACCACGGCGACGGTGGCGGCGAGCAGGGTGGAGTCGATCCCGGCGAAGGCCTCGGCCTGGTCGGCGCCGACCCCGGCCGGACCGGTGACATGGGTGGTCATGCCGAGGCTGTGCTCGGCGGCGGTGGCGCGCAGGCTGTCCACCGCCGGGCGGAGGTCCTTCCAGCCGCCGGTGCCGATGTCCACCGACACGACGGTCTGCAGCGCCTCGCCGTCCGAGGACTCCACGGGCCCGGTCACCGGGCCGACCACGTGCGGGGCGGAGGCGAAGGCGCGGGCGTCCGCGGCCGCCTCGGCCTTGTCGGCGGCCGTGATGCCGCCGTCCCGGACGTAGACCACCACCGCCTGGGCGGTGTCCACCGGCTGGAAGGCGCGCTGCTCGTCGAGCACCCGGGTGGACTCGGCGTTGCCGGGCAGCCAACTGGACGCCTGGTTGTCCTCGACGTCGGTGAGCTTGCCCGCCAGCGGGCCGGCCACCACCAGCAGGACCAGCCACAGGGCGAGTACCACCCACTTGCCGCGGCGTCCGCACGGCAGCTCGGCCAGTCTCCGGGTCGGGCTCATCGGGGGACCACCGTTCTCGGGGCTGCGGCGGCGCGGGTCGCCACCACGCGTCGGCATCGTCCGCTCCAGCCTGGCACCGGCCCCCGGACCCGGCAGCCCGGGCGGCACCGGCGGGCCGCCGACCGTGTGTCACCCCGGGCGTGCCGCGCGCTCCGAGCGTCCGGTGGGTCGGGTGGGACGGATGCGCGCGGACGGTGCCCGGGTGGTCCCGGCGTGCTGTGGTTCTTCCGTCGTTCACACCGCGCTCGCCTGCAGGCGTTGCGGTGTTGGCGGGTTACCGGGACGGTGGTGGCGCCCTGTCAGCCCTTCCCCCCAGGACGGACATCGTGACCGCATCGCGTGCACCGCGCCGGCGCCGCAGCCTCGCCCTCCTCCTCGCCACCGCCCTCGGCCCCGTGCTGGCCACCGGCGTGCTCGGGGCGTCCCCGGCCGCCGCCGCGCCCGCCGACGACATCCGGATCAACGAGGTGGTGACCACCGGATCCGTCAACGACTCGATCGAGCTCGTCAACAAGGGCACCGCCGCCGTCGACATCTCGGGCTGGGTCCTCAAGGACGACGACAACAGCTCCAGCTACAAGATCGCCTCCGGCACCACCCTCGCCGCCGGCGCGTTCAAGGCCTTCGACGTCCACAACGCCTTCGGCCTCGGCTCCGCCGACAAGGCCCGGCTCTACCTGCCGGGCGGCAGCACCCTGGTCGACAGCTTCACCTGGAGCACCCACTCCGCGCCGTCCTGGTCCCGCTGCCCCGACGGCACCGGCGCCTTCGCCCAGGCCCAGCTCACCCTGGGCGCGGCCAACAGCTGCGGCTCCGGCGGCGGCACCCCGGTGGCCTGGCCCGGCGGCAGCACCGTCGCCACCGCCGACGCCTCGAACGTCTTCGGGAGCGACCTCAGCGGTCTCTACCAGGACGGCGGCGTGCTGTGGGGCGCGCAGAACTCCGGCAAGCTCTGGCGCCTGCTGCCCAACGGCTCCGGCGGCTGGACCCCGGACACGGCCAACGGCTGGGGCTCCGGCAAGACGCTGCGCTTCCCCGGCGGCACCGGCAGCCCCGACAGCGAGGGCGTGACCGTCACCTCCGCCGGGGCGGCGGGCGGCGTCTTCGTCTCCAGCGAGCGCAACGGCGACGCGTCCGGCACCAGCCGGCTGTCCGTCCTGCGCTACGACGTGAGCGGCACCGGCAGCACGCTGACCGCCGGCAAGGAGTGGAACCTCACCGCGAGCCTGCCCGCGGTCGGCTCCAACCTCGGGCTGGAGGGCATCGCCTGGGTGCCGGACAGCGCGCTGACCGCCGCCGGCTTCAAGGACGAGTCCACCGGAGCGGCCTACAACCCGGCCGGGTACGCCGCCCACACCGGCGGAGTGTTCTTCGTCGGGGTCGAGGGCACCGGCGCCGTGCACGGCTTCGTGCTCCAGGACAGCGGCAGCTTCACCAAGGTCGCCTCGATCAGCACCGGCCTGGCCGGGGTGATGGAGGTCCAGTGGGAGCCGCAGACCTCGCGCCTGTGGGTGGTCTGCGACGACACCTGCAACGGTCAGCACCGCACCCTGAAGGTCAACGCCTCCGGCGCCTTCGCCACCACCGCCGTCTTCAACCGCCCGACCGGCATGTCCAACCTCAACAACGAGGGCTTCGCGATCGCCGGCGCCGCCGAGTGCGTCGGCGGCAGCAAGCCCGTCTACTGGTCCGACGACAGCAACACCGGGGGCCACGCCCTCCGCAGGGGCACCATCACCTGCTGATCCTGCTGATCCTGCTGATCCCGCTGATTCCGCACGTCCCGCGGCCCCGAGCCACCCGGCTCGGGGCCGCGGCCGTCGTGGCGGGCCCCGGCCCTCACACCGGCAGTGGGCCGGCGGCCGCACCGGGTGCGGGGGCCGGCGCCGCGGCGCGGGAGCGGAGCCGCTTCAGGGCGGTGATGTCGAGGGTGTGACCGGCGCCCTCGCCGCCGTGCTTGCGGTCCGGGGTCTCCACGATCAGGGGGACGCCGGCCGTGGCCGGGTGCTCGAAGAGCTCGCGGAACGGTTCGGCGCCGATCAGGCCGGCGCCGATGTTGGCGTGCCGGTCCTTGCGGGCGCCGACCGCGTCCTCGGAGTCGTTGGCGTGGATCAGCCGCAGCCGGCCCGGCCCGGCGGCCTCGACCAGCGCGTCCAGGGTCGCCCGGACGCCGCCCGGCGCCGCCAGGTCGTGACCGGCCGCGAAGGCGTGGCAGGTGTCCAGGCAGACCCCGACCTTCGGGTGGCCGTCCAGGGCCTCCAGGTACCCGGCGAGGTCCTCCATCCGCGCGCAGAGCGAGCTGCCCTGGCCGGCCGTGGGCTCCAGCAGCAGCCACGGCGCGTCCTCGCCGAGCGCGTCGAGTTCGTCCAGCAGCCGCCGCACGTCCTCGCGGACCTGGGCCATCGCCTCGGCCCGCCGGGAGCCGCCGCCCGGGGCGGAGCCGACCGCCGACCCGGTGTGCAGCACCACGCCGAGCGCGCCGATCGCGTGTCCGCGCCGCAGCGAGTGGCGCAGCGAGTCGGCCGAGCGCTCCCTGGTCAGCGGGTTGTCCGAGCCGAAGTTGATGAGGTACGGCGCGTGCACGTACGCGGGGACCGCCCGTTCCGCGCAGGCCGCGCGGAACTCCGCGTCCTGCGCCGGGTTGCCGGTCGGCGTCGCCCAGCCGCGCGGGTTCGCGACGAACACCTGCACCGTCTCGGCGCCCACCCGCCCGGCGTACGCGAGGCCGGTGCCGGCCAGTCCGCGGCCGGCCACCGGCACATGGGCGCCGATCGGGTTGCGGACCGCCGGGTCGCGGGGACCTGCAGGGCCGGCGGTGGTGGTGCCGGCCGGGACGGTGTCGGCCGCGGGGGCGGCGGCTGCGGCGGTGCTGGTGCTCATGGCTCCGAGCATGGCACGCGCACGGCGCACCACCGCAGGCCGGGCCGGTGCCCCGACCGGCCGACGCCCCGTCAGCCCGGCAGCCCAACCCTGGTGGCGGGGCCTTCCGCCCGCCCCTAGCGTCGGTTCGGCCGACACCCACCGGCCGTCACCTCCCGACCACCCCGCGTCATCGTGCCGACGTCCCCGCGAGCGCGCCCCCGGGTCGGCGCGTCAGAAAGCAGGTCACCACTCATGCCCACGCGACGGGTCCACCACCTCGCCGCGGCCACCGCCGCCGCCACGACCGCCCTGACCACCGTGCTGACCGCCGTCGGCGCCGCGCCCGCCCGCGCCGCCGGCGAGCTGCACCTGGTCCGGCCCGGCGAATCGATCCAGCAGGCCGTCGACGCGGCTCTGCCGGGCGACACCGTGCAGCTGCTCCCCGGCGAGTACCGGGGCAGCGTCCGGATCACCACGCCCGGCCTCACCCTGCGCGGCGCGGGCCGGGACAGCGTGCTGCTCCCGGCCGAGGTGCCCGCCGCCGACGGCGCCGCCGCCTGCGCGACCGCCGGCCACGGCCTCTGCGTGGCCGGCACCGACGAGCGGCCGCTCGCCGGCGTCACCGTCGAGGCGCTCGCCGTCACCGGCTTCCGCAAGAACGGCATCAGCGCCTCCGGCACCACCGGGCTGACCGTGCGCGCCACCTTCGTGCACGACAACGGCCAGCAGGGCATCAGCCAGGAGAAGTCGACCCGGGGCGTGATCACCGCCAACGAGTCCACCCGGAACGGCCAGTCCGGCGTCTTCCTCGCCAACTCGGTGGACAGCGAGGGCGGCGCCCTCTCCGCGGACGGCACCCTGGTCAGCGCCAACCTGCTGACCGACAACCGGGTCGGCGTCACCGTCCGGCGGCTGCGCGACCTGAGCGTCGAGCGGAACCGGATCCACGGCAACTGCGGCGGGGTGTTCGTCGTCGGCGACGAGGGCGTGCCCCGGGCCGGCGCCCTCACCGTGACCCGCAACCAGGTCGTCGCCAACAACCGCTACTGCCCGCCGAACCCCCGGCTCGACCACATCCAGGGCGCCGGGATCGTGCTCACCGGGGCCGAGGAGACCGCGGTGACGGAGAACGAGGTCCGCGACAACGTCGGCGCCTCGCCGTTCTCCGGCGGCATCGTGCTCGTCCACAGCGTGGTCGGGGTGGCCAACGCCCGCAACACCGTCGCCGACAACCTCGTGCTCGGCAACGGGCCGGCCGACCTCGCCGACCGCGACACCGGCACCGACAACTCCTTCGCCCGCAACCAGTGCGCGGTCTCCGAGCCGGCCGGCCACTGCTGACCGGACCCGAGCCCGCCCCGCCCTCGCCCCGTCCCGCCCTCGCCCCGCCCTCCTGAGCCCAGTCCAAGTCCCCCCGCAGAAAGCAGAGACCCGGCCCCATGACCACCGCACCCGCCGCCACCACCCCGCAGGCAGCCATGCGCCTGCGGGAGCTCGTCTTCGGCGCCGCCTGCGCCGCCGCCGTCCGCGCGGCCGCCCGGCTCGGTGTCGCCGACAAGCTCGGCGACACCCCCACCCCCGTCACCGACCTCGCCGCCGAGCTCGGCACCGAGCCCCGCCAGCTGCGCCGCCTGCTGCGCGCCCTCACCTGCTACGGCATCTTCGAGGAGCTCGACGGCGACCGCTTCACCCACACCGACATGTCCCGGCTGCTGCGCGAGGACGCGCCGAACAGCCTCCGCTACATCTCCCTGTGGTGCACCGAGCCGTGGACGTGGGAGGCCTGGCCGAAGCTGGACGAGGCGGTGCGCTCCGGCCGCAACGTCTTCCCCGAGCTGTTCGGCAAGGAGTTCTTCGACTACCTGCACAGCGACGCGGGCGAGTCCGCCAAGGTCTTCGACAAGGCGATGACCACCTCCAGCCGGCAGTCCGCCGCCGACTTCGCGGCCTACCTCGACCTCACCGGGATCGACGCGGTGGTCGACATCGGCGGCGGCCAGGGCCATGTCCTCGCCAGCCTGCTGGAGAAGCACCCGTCGCTGCACGGCACCCTGCTGGACCTGCCCAAGGTGGTCGCGGGCGCCGACGCCCGGCTGCGCGAGGGCGGCTCGTTCGCCGACCGGGCCCGGCTGGTCCCCGGTGACTGCCGGGAGGCGATCCCGGTCGTCGCGGACCTCTACATCATCAAGAACATCCTGGAGTGGGACGACGCGAGCACCCGCCGCACGCTGGCGAACGTGGTCGCCGCGGCCCGCCCGGGCGCCCGGGTCGTGGTGGTCGAGAACCTCGTCGACGACAGCCCCTCGATGCGCTTCACCACCGCGATGGACCTCCTGCTGATGCTCAACGTCGGCGGCGCCAAGCACTCCGAGGCGAGCATGGTCCGGCTGATGACCGAGGCCGGGCTGGAGGTCCGGGAGGTGTGCCCGGTCAACCCGTACCTGCACGCCTTCGAGGCCGTGGTGCGCGGCTGACCCGGCCTGCCGGAACGACGAGGCCGCCGGTCCCCTTCCGAGGGGGGACCGGCGGCCTCGTCGTGCGTCGCTCCGCTTCGCGTCGTGGAGCGGGACTCAGGCCTTGCGGCTGGACTCCAGGTGCGCGAAGACCACCACGTTGTCCAGGTAGTCACGGCGCTTCTTGTCGTAGGTGCCGCCGCAGGTGATCAGCCGGAGCTGGGCGTCGGGCGTCTTCCCGTAGACCTTCTGGTCGGGGAAGGCGTCCTTGGCGAAGGTCTCGACGGCGTCCACCGAGAACACCGCGACCGTGCCGTCGGCCCGCCGGACCTCCACCTTGTTGCCCGGCAGCATCAGGCTGAGCAGCAGGAACACCGCCGGGCCCTTGGTGGTGTCGACGTGTCCGGCGACCACGGCGGCGCCGCGCTCCCCGGGGGTGACGCCGTCGCGGTACCAGCCGACCAGGTTCTTGTCGTCCGCGGGCGGGGCGTTGAGCTGGCCGGCGGGGCTCAGGGTGAGCTCGGTGAAGGGAGCGTCCACGTTGAGCTGCGGGATCCGGAGCCTGGTCGGCTTGGAGCGCTTCAGCGGCGCCGCCGCCTTGACCGGCGCGGCGGGGGCGGTCGCGGCGGCCCCCGCGGGTGCGGTGGGGGCCGGGGCGCCGGGGCCGGTGGCCGCCGGGGACCCCGGCGCCGGTCCCGGTGCGGCGGACGCGGCGGCGGCCGGCGGCGCGGCCCCGGCGGCGGCCGCGTCGTCGGCCGGGACGCTGTCCACCGAGTTGTAGATCAGCAGCAGACCGACCGCGGCCGCGCCCATGCCCGCGCGCAGCAGCCGGGACGTACCGGGGATCAGACCGGCCATCGTCGCTCGTACTCCTCTCAGTGGCCCGCGCTCGGGGCGCCGCGGGCCGGACACGGCGGAGCGCCGCCCCGCACGCCCCCGCCGTGGCCGGCGCACCGGGCGCGGGCCACGACGGGGAGGCGGCGGGAACGGCGCGCGGTCAGATCGCGGCGTCCGCGGTGCGGCGGCCACGGCGCAGGGCGATCGCGCCCGCCCCGAGGCCGCCGAGCAGCAGCACCGCGCCGGAGGCGAGGCCGCCGCCGGAGAGCGCCAGGCCGCCGCCGCCGGTGTGCACGCCGCCGTGCGGGGTCTTCTCCTCGCCCTTGCTCTCGTAGCTCTTGCCCTCGGAACCCTTGCCTTCCGGGGCCTTGCCCTCGGAGCCCTTGCTCGCGTCGGTGCCGGAGGAACCGTTCTGCTTCTCGTCCCAGGTCTTCTGGCCGTCGGAGGTGGCGGCCTTGTCCTGCTTCTCCTGCCAGGTGAGGTTCTTGCCCTGGTCGGCGGCGCCGTCGGCGTAGGCGAGCGGGGCACCGACGGTGAGGGCGGCGGCGACGGCTGCTCCGGCGAGCAGGGTACGTGCGGAACGCATGATGATGATCCTTCCGGCGCGGTACCGCGATCGCCGACACATCATCGGGCGGGGGACTCGCGGAGTGGGCGCCTGATTCACCGTCAACCACCCTGACGCCCGCTGCCACCGGAGAGCGGCAGCCCCGGCCCGGCGGGTGACCCCTTCGAGTGGAGTCCCGGGCGTGTTCACCCGAGTGCCCTGGGCGATCCGGGTGAGGTGCGTGTACGAGGGGCGGGAGTGGCGCCCGGGGCGTACGGGCAGACTCGGCGCATGGTCGAGATCTCGAAGGACGTCCGTGAGCGGATCGAGGCGGGGCACATCTGGTACGTCGGCACGGTCAATGCCGACGGCTCGCCGCACGTGAGCCCGATGTGGGTGGGGACGGAGGGGGACCTGGTGCTGTTCAACACCTCCGTGGGGCGGGTCAAGGAGCGCAATCTGCGGCGGGACCCGCGGGTCTGCCTGTCGCTCGCCGACCCCGGGAACCCGTACGACCGGGTGCAGATCCGGGGGCGGGCGGTGCGGTTCGTGGAGGGCGAGGAGGCGGTCCGGAACATGGACCGGCTGGCGCGGACGTACCTCGGGGTGGAGCGGTACGGCTGGGGCATCCCGGGGGAGCGGCGGGTGGTGGTGCTGGTCGAGCCGACCAGGATCAGCCGGGTGGTGGGCATCGAGCCGCTGCCGCCGGGCGCCCCCGGGAGCGACCCGGCCGGTCTCGGCTGACCTGACCTGGCCCGACCCGACCTGGCCCGACCAGACAGTCCGTGCCCTGTCCGCCCCGCCCTGCCTCGCGCGTGGCGGCCGTTCCCCGAGGCAGCGGGCCCCGGGGAACCGGTCGGGCGGGGCCGCGTCTATCTTGAGGGGCCACGGACACGAGAGGGGCGCACATGGGCACGGCCGGTCGGAAGGTGGCCGCCGCGGCGGCGACGGGTGCGCTGCTGGCGGCGTTGGCCGCCTGCGGTTCCGGGAGCTCGACGAGCTCCGAGAACGCGGCGAAGGGCACGGCGGGCGCGTCGGCGACCCCCGGGGCGACGGCCGACGCGGCCACCGGGGGTACCGGTGCGCCCTCGGCGGCGGCCGGGTCCGGGACCGCCGCGCCGTCGGGCGACCCGGCCGGTGGCGCCGCCGCCGGCGGTACCCCGGCGGCCGGGGCGAGCGGTCCGGGCGCGGCCACGCCCGGGGCGACGGCGGCGGGCGGCTCGACCGCCGGTACGGCCGGTGCCGGGGCCGGGGCCACCGGAACGACCACCGGGGGCGCTTCGAGCGGTGGAGCGGGTGGAGCGGGTGGAGCGGCTGGAGCGGGTGGGACCGGCGGGGCCGGGCAGCCGGCGACCGGTCCGGACTCGGACACCGCCCTGCTCGACTCCGCGCTGGTCGCCCTGCTGCTGCCCGACCAGAAGGCGATGACCGGCTGGGAGGAGGAGAAGCGGCGGGTCGACACCGCCGACCACGCCACCACCTGCACGGCCGCCGCGCCCTGCAAGGGCAAGCCGCTGAGCGGCAGCGCCAGGTTCGCCGCCGGCGAGGTGGTGGTGCGCTTCGGCGTCGACACCCTGCCCGGCCGGGCGCAGGCCCAGGACCGGTACAAGGAGGCGTACGGCGCGTACGCCGACGCGAGCAAGTACGGCCCGGCCGACGTCGGCCTGCTGGGGACGGAGAGTCGCGCGTTCAAGGGCGACCTCGCGGGCCGGGACGGTGTGGCGATCGTGCTGCGCGCCGGCACGGTGGTCGCCACCGTCACCACCGAGGGCGGTCCGGTGGACCCGGCGGGCACCCGGAGGCTGGCCGCGATGCTGGTCGCCCGGATCGAGCAGGCCCAGGCGGGCCGCACCCCGGACGCGGCCCTCGGCTAGCCCGTCCCCCCTTCAGCGGGCCCCGCGGCCCCCGGACCGACCCCGGTCCGGGGGCCGCTTCCGTGCGCCGATATCACGGCCGCACCACCGCCAGGTGACGGAAAGTCAGCACTCCCCGGGTTCCGGCCAAGTTGAGGCCGGCTGTCCGCTGGCTGAAATCCATGGTCCGGATAGCGGACACTCGGTTGGACATCCCGAACGGGAAGACCGGTCGGCGCGACGTCGCTGGTCCCGCCCCCGGGCGCCCGTTCCGGGCCCTCGCGGGCGGATAAGGAGCAGGTGAGGGAAGACTGAGCGAGCGGCGGTATCCGGCCGATTCGGGCGGGGGCCGGAATCCGGCCAGCCGGTTGCCCTGTAGCGAATCGGTAACCGAGGGTCGTACTGATGAACGAAACGCCTCACCTGCCCAGTACCGGTCCGTCGGCCCGCCGCGACTTCCGCCTCCTGCTCTCGGGGGCCGTCACGGCGCAGGCGGGCAGTCAGGTCACCCTGGTCGCACTGCCCCTGGTGGCAGTGGTGGAACTCGATGCCACGCCCTTCCAGGTCGGCCTGCTGACCGCCGCCGAGACCGCCGCCTTCCTCCTGGTCGGCCTGCCCGCCGGCGCCTGGCTGGACCGGATGCGCAAGCTGCCCGTCCTGGTCCGCGCCGACGTGCTGCGCTGCCTCGCCGTCGGCTCGATCCCGCTGGCCGCCGCGCTGGACGTGCTCAGCCTGCTCCAGCTCTACCTGGTGGCCCTGGTCACCGGGGTGGCGACGGTCTTCTTCGACGTCGCCCACCAGTCCTTCCTCCCCGTCCTGCTGCCGCGCGACCGACTGGTGGCGGGGAACGGGGCGATCGAGACGGTCCGGTCCTCGGCGCAGATCGCCGGACCCGGTCTGGGCGGCGGACTGGTCCAGCTGCTCGGCGCCCCGCTGGCGATCGTCGCCGACGCGTTCGGCTTCCTCGCCTCGGCGGTCCTGCTCTCCCGGATCGGGGCCGAGGAGCGACTGCCCGCGCCCGAGCCCGGGCGGTCGCTGCGGGCCGAGGTCGCCGAGGGCCTGCGGTTCGTGCTCGGCCACCCGCTGCTGCGGGTGATCGCCGCCACCACCGCGGCGTCCAACCTGTTCAGCGCGGTGCTGATGGCCGTGCAGACCGTCTTCTGGGTGCGGGTGCTGGACCTCTCCCCGGCCGCGATCGGGGTGCTGCTCTCGGCCTCGGCGGTCGGCGGGCTCGCCGGTGCGCTGTGCGCGGGCCGGCTCGCCGCGCGGATCGGGCAGGCCCGGCTGATCTGGCTCGCCCCGCTGGTCACCGGCCCGTTCGCGCTGCTCTGGCCGCTCGCGGACGGGGGCGTGGGGGCGGTGCTGTTCGCGATCGGCGGGGTGGCCGTGCTGTTCGGCGCGGTGGTCTACAACGTCGCCCAGGTGAGCTTCCGGCAGAGCCTGTGCCCGCCCCGGCTGCTCGGCCGGATGAACGCCACCATGCGGTTCCTGGTCTGGGGCACCCTGCCGCTCGGTGCCCTGCTCGGCGGCGCCGTCGCCGAGCAGGCCGGTCCGCGCGCCGCGCTCTGGCTCTGCGCGGCGGGCTTCCTGGTGGTGCCGGTGCCGCTGCTGTTCTCGTCGCTGCGGGGGATGCGGGACCTGCCGTCCGCGCCCGCGGAGGAAGGGAAAGCCGACGCCGGGCCGTCGGCGGACGACGCCCCGACCGAGGGTTCCGGCCCGGCCGGAGCCACGGCTCCGTCGGCGGCCACGGCCCCGATCGCGGTCACCGGTCCGACGGTGGGCGTGCGGCCCACCGCGGGCGTGCGGTCCGCCGTGGACGCGGACCCGGCCGCCGGTGGCGCCGCCGGGCGCGACCCGGCCGAAGCCGCCGACGCCGGAAGGGCCCGCTGAACGCGCCGCCCGGGCCCGGAACCACGCCGACCCACCGATGTCCCGAACCGAAAGCGGAGACCCTCCCGTGCACTCCAGCATCACGGCCGCCTACCTGACCCGCTACCGGTCCCTCGCCTCCGCCGCCGGGACCGGCCCCGACCCGGTACCGCTGCTCCCGCTCACCGGCGCCCAGCGCCGCTTCCTGATCACCCGCCACCGCGACCGGCTGGCCCGGACGGACATCGTCCCGCTGTTCTTCGCCTTCCCCCGGGGGACCGTCGACCTGCCCCGGTTGCGCCGCGCCGCGCTCCGGCTGGCCCGCCGGCACCCGGCGCTGTGCGGCGGGTTCACGGTGCTGCGCGGTACGCCGGTGCTGCGGCTCGGCGAGCCCTCGGTCGAGGTGGCCCGGGTGCTGGTGGACCCGTCCGGTCCGGCCGCCCCCGGAGCCGTCGCCGCCCCCGGAGCCGGGATCGGCGCAACCGCCGTCGACGGGGCCGCCGGTGCCGGGCTGCCGGACGGGCCCGCCCGGGCGGCGCTGCTGCGGGCGCTGCTGGACTGGCCGACCGACGGACCGGCGCTGCGGCTGCTGCTGGCGGCCGGACCGCAGGACGAGGAGGAACTGCTCGCCGTCGCCCTGGACCACGCCGCCTGCGACGAGCAGTCGCTCGGCCTGGTCACCGAGGGGCTCGGCGCCGCCTACGCCGAACCGGACGAGGGCGAGACTGCCCCGGACGCCGCGCAGGCCGAGGCCGTCGAGGCCTACCGGGTGGCGGTGGAGGGGCAGTTGGACGCCGAGGCGCGGGCGGCCGGCGAGGCTGCCCAGCGGCACTGGGCAGCCCGGCTCGGCGCTCTCGCCGACGCCCCGGACGCCGCCGGACCGGCCGGTCCGGCCCGGTCGACCGGCATGGCCGTGGACCGGCTGCCCGCCGTGACCGGCGCCGCCCGGAGCGGTGTCTTCCCGGCACTGCTGGACGCCGTCGCCGCCGCGGCGCACCGGCTCGACGGCGGCGACCGGGTGCTCGCGCTGGGTTACCCGTGGGGCGGCCGCCCGGCCGACACCGCACCGGTGCTCGGCTGCTTCCTGAACACCCTGGTCCACCCCGCGCCGCCCGGCCCGCCCCGTCCGCTCGACGCGCTCGGCGCCGACTGGTGGGACGACCTCGACCACGCGGACACCCCGTACGACGAGGTGGTGCGCGCCGCCCGGTCCGCCGGGGCGAGCTGGTCCGGTGCGCTCGACGGACTGCTCACCTTCGAGGACCTGCACCGCCGACCGCCCCTGCTGCTCGGCGGGGTCGCCGGGCGCGAGGTCCACCTCGCGGGCCGTCCGCTCGCCGCACCGATCGCGGTGTCCGCCTCGCACGGCGAGGACCTCCTGGTCCGGCTGGCCTGGGACCGCGAGCGTTACCCGGACGCCGCGGCGGAGGCCGCCTTCGCGGTGCTGCTCGCGACCCTGCGCCACCACCTCGGCACCGGGGCCTGACCCGCCGGGCCGTTCCGCCGTCCCGGCCCCGCTGCGGTCCCGAGCCGCCACGGTCCCGAGCCGCCGCCGCCCCGAGTCGCCGCGGTCCCGATCCACCACCGTCCCGATCCCCCGGACCGCTCCGCTCGCCGACCGCCGCACCCGCCGGCCGGCCGGTCCGCCACGACCACCCCGACCCACCCCGACCCGCGTCGACCCGCGTCGACCGATCCCGACCCGTTCCGCCGGGCCCGCCACCACCCCCGGCGGGTCCCGGCCCGGGGCAGGCCCCACAGCGCCCGCCCCGAGCTGTCGAACCGAATCAACAACCCGACACAACCAGGGAGTTGCCCATGTTCGTACTCTCCTCCTCGCAGGAGATCGTCTGGCTGCACGAGCAGATGCAGCCCGGCAGTCGTGCCTACAACTTCACCGCCGCCCTCGACCTCTGGGGGCCGCTCGACACCGACGCGCTCCGGGCCGGCCTCACCGCCGTGCTCGCCCACCACCCCGGCCTGCGGCTCGAACTGGTCCCCCGCGCCGAGGGGTTGCCGCTCCAGCGGGTCGGCGCCCGGACCGAGCCGCGGCTGCGCACCAGCGACCTGAGCGCCGAGGCCGACCCCGAGGCCGTGTTCCGTACCCTGCTGGCGGCGGAGGCCGAGGAGCCGCTGGACACCACCGACGCCCCGCTGCTGCGCTGGCACCTGGTCCGGATCGGCGACGACCACCACCGGCTGATCCACGTCGAGCACCACCTCGTCCACGACGGCCACTCGTTCGCGATCCTGCTGCGCGACCTCTTCACCGTGTACCGCGCCCACGTCCTCGGCGAGGCCGACACGGTCACGCTTCCCGCCGCGCCTTCCTACGAGGAGCACGTGCACGCCGCCGAGGCCGTCCGGGAGGCCGGCCGCGAACGTGGACTCGCCTTCTGGAAGCAGGAGTTGGCGGACGCCCCGCTCGACCTCGCGCTGCCGGGCCTGGCCCGTCCCGGCGCCCGCCGCCGCCACCGCGGCGGCCAGCTGCGCCAGTCGATCGGCGCCGATCTCGCCGAGCGGCTGCGCGAGCGGGCCAAGGCCGACGGCCACACCCCGTTCTCCACCCTGCTCACCCTCTTCGCCGAACTGCTGCGCCGGCACAGCGGCCACCGGGAACTGATGGTCGGCACCGCCGTCGGCAACCGGCCGCCCGGCTTCGAGGGCACCGTCGGGATGTTCGTCAACACCGTGCCGCTGCGCCTGCGACTGGACCCTGCCGCGCCCGGCACCGACGCGGTGGACGAGGTGACCGATGTGCTGTTCCGTGCGCTGCCCCACCAGGACGTGCCGGTCCAGGAGCTGACCCGCGCGCTCGGCCGGCACACCACCGGTGCGGACAACCCGCTGTTCAGCGTGATGTTCAGCGCGCACGACGCGCCGCTGCCCGATGTGCAGGCGCCCGGCCTGGAGGTCTCGCTCTACGAGGGCTTCAACACCGGCACCACCCGCTTCGACCTCGACCTCGTCCTGCTGCCCGACGACCGCCGGGTGGTCGGCGAGAAGCACGGCGCGGCCGGGATGACCCTGGTCTGGGACTACGACGCCGACCTGTTCGGCGAGAGGATCGCCACCCTGCTCTCCGAGCGGCTGCTCGACCTGCTGCGCGGCTACCTCGACGGCCCGGACGCCCTGCTCGCCGACCTCGCGGTGGCGCCCGCCACGACCGGCACCGCGACGGACGGGGACACCACCCCCGCCGCGCTGCCCGAGCCGGCCGGTCTCGACCCGGTCGCCGTCCACGACCCGAGCGCGCTCGCCCTGCTCGCCGGTTCCGAGCGGCTGAGCTACGGCGACCTCGACCGCCGGGTCGGCGAGCTGGTCGAGCGCCTGCGCGCCGCGGGGGTGACCCCCGGGCAGCCGGTCGCCACCGTGCTGCCGCGCGGCGTCGACAGCGTCGTCGCCCTGCTCGCCTGCCTGCGCCTCGGCGCGGTGCACGCCCCGCTCTCCGCCGAGGACCCGCAGGCCAGGCTGGCCCTGCTGCTGGAGCGGCTCGCCCCGGCCCTGGTGCTGGCCACCCGGCAGAGCGCCCTCGCGCTGCCCGCCGACACCGTCCCGGCCCTGCTGGACGGCCCGGCCTTCCCCGCGGCCCGCCCGGCCGCCGTGCTCGACGGCGCCGCCTACGTGATCCACACCTCCGGCTCGACCGGTGTGCCCAAGCCGGTCCTGGTCGGCCGCACCGCGCTGGCCCGGTACCTGACCGCGGTGACCGCCCGTTACGGCCTGGGCCCGGCCGACCGGGTGCTGCTGTTCGCCCGGCCGTCCTTCGACGTGGCGCTCGAGGAGGTGCTGCCCTCGCTGGTGGCCGGCGCCGCCCTGGTGCTGCCGCAGCGCGAGGTCCCGACCGGGCCCGAACTGGTCGCCGTGCTGGCCGCCCGCGGCGTCACCGTCGCCAACCTGCCGACCAGCTACGCGCTCGCCGTCCGCGAGGACCTGCGCGACGCGCTGGCGGACGGCCGCTGGGCGCCGCGCCTGCTCGTCCTCGGCGGCGAGCGGCTGCCGGCCCGGGCGCTGCGCGGGCTGACCGACGGCACCGCCGTCACCGTCCTCAACGCCTACGGCGTCACCGAGGCCACCGTCACCTCCACCGTGCACGAGCTGACCGCGGCCGACCTGGCCCCGGCTGCCGTCGCCGACCGTACCGATGCCGACGGCGCGTCCGCCGACGGTACCGCCGCCGAGGGCGTCGACGACACCGCCGAGATCCCGCTCGGCACCGAACTCCCCGGCGTCCGGATGCACGTCCTGGACACCGGCGGCCAGCCGCTGCCGCCCGGAGCGGTCGGCGAACTCGCCGTCGGGGGAGCGGCCCTGGCCGACGGCTACCTCGGCCTGCCGGAGGTGACCGGGGCCCGCTTCCCGGTCGTCCCGGCCCTCGGCGGCGAGCGCGTCTACCGCACCGGTGACCGCGGCTACCGCGACCTCGACGGACGGCTGCGCTTCCTCGGCCGCCAGGACAACCAGGTCAAGCTGCGCGGCTTCCGGATCGAGCTGGAGGAGATCGAGGCCGCCGCCTCCGCCGAACTCGGCGGCCGCTCCTGCGCCGTCCTGCTGCACCGGGGCGACAGCGCCGGACCGCGCCTGCTCGGCTTCCTCGACGGCGGCCCGCAGCCCGACCAGGCCGCCCTGCACGCGGCCCTGGCCCGCCGGCTGCCCGCCGGTCTCGTCCCGGCGAGCTGGACCGCGCTGGACGCCATGCCGCTGCTGCCCGGTGGCAAGCCCGACCGGGCGGCCCTCGCCCGCCTGGCCGCCGAGGCACCCGCCGCCGCCCCGCCGGAGACCGCCCCGTCGGCCTTCACCGACCCCGCCCAGCTGCTGATCGCCGAGGCCTGGCGGGAGGTGCTCGGCCACGACCGGTTCGCCCCGGACTCGCACTTCTTCGAGGTCGGCGGCCACTCGCTGCTCGCCGCCCGGCTCGCCGCCTGGCTGGAGCCGCACCTCGGCAACCGGCCCCCGCTGCGCACCCTCTTCCAGCACCCCGTCCTGGCCGACCAGGCCCGCGCCCTCACCGGAGCCCAGCAGTGACCCTCACCGCCCCCGGGCCCGCCGCCGCCCGCCCCGCTGCACGACCGGCCAACAGCACCGGCCTGTCCGCGCCCTCCGCCGTGCTGGAGGGCGAGCACCGCGAACTCGTGGCCGCCTTCGAGAGCTTCGTGCGCCGCGAACTCGAGCCGCTCGCCGCCGAGTTGGCGGAGTCCGCCGAACAGCCGCCGGCCGACCTGCGGGCCTACGTCCGCAAGCGCTCCGCCGCCCTCGGCTTCTACGCCGGCGACTACCCGGAGGAACTCGGCGGCTCCGGCATGCCGTTCACCGCCGTCGTGCTGCTCCACCACGCCGCCGGGCGCAGCGGCTGCCCGCTCGCCCCCTACGCGCTGGCCGGCTCCGACGGGCCCAGCCCGCTGCTGCGGCACGGCACGCCCGAGCAGATCGAGCGCCACCTGGTCCCGCTGGTCCGCGGCGAGCGCACCCGCTGCCTGGCACTCACCGAACCCCAGGCCGGGTCCGACGCGTTCCGGCTCACCACCACCGCCGTCCGCGACGGCGACGGCTGGCTGCTGAACGGCCGCAAGACCTTCGTCAGCAACGCCGACCGCGCCGACCTCGCGCTCGTGGTCGCCGCCACCGACCTGGGCGACGGCGCCGGGCCGACCGCCGGCGCCACCGCCTTCGTCCTGCCGATGGACCACCCCGGGCTGCGCATCGGCCAGCGCTACGAAGGCATGTCCGGGGAGCCGCTGTTCGAGCTGGTGCTCGACCGGCTGCACGCGCCGGCCGCCGCGGTGATCGGCGGCGAGGGCGGCATCGGCGCCGCCACCGGGCTCGCCATGGACAGCCTCTCCCGGGGCCGGCTGGTGGTCGCCGCGATGTGCGACGGCATCGCCGAGTTCGCGCTGCGGCTCGGTGTCGAGTACGCCCGCGAGCGGCAGGCCTTCGGACAGCCGATCGGCGACTACCAGCACATCCAGGACCACCTGGTGCGCACCCGCGCCGAGGTCGAGGCCGCCAAGCTGCTGACCCTCGCCTGCGCCCGGCTCGTCGACGAGGGCACCGAGGCGCCCGAGAACGCCGCGCTCGCCAAGCTGACCTCCTCCGAGACCGCCGTCCGGGCCGTCGACCGCGCCCTCCAGGTGCACGGTGCCACGGGCTGGGTGCGCGGCCATCCGCTGGAGTACCTCTACCGCTACGTCCGGATGACCACCATCATCGAAGGGACCTCCGAGGTCCAGAAGGTGATCGTGGCCCGGGCCATGGGCCTGGGCTGACCCGTACCGACCATCCACCGACGTCCGGAGGACCCCGTCATGACCACCATCCAGGACCGGCCCCTGCCCGGCCTTCTGCCCGGCCTCTCCGTCGCCTACGGCCGCCCGCACCGCGACGGCGCCGTGCTCGACCTCTTCACCAGCTGGGCCCGCCGCACCCCGAACGCGCCCGCGCTGATCGACGGCGGACTCACCCTGAGCTACGCCGAACTCGACCGTCTCGCCGACGGGATCGCCGGGCAGCTGGCCGGAAGGGTCCGCCCCGGCGACCTGGTCGGCCTCTGCCTCGACCACTCCGCCGCCCTGGTCGCCGCCACCCTGGCCGTCGCCCGGCTCGGCGCCGTCCACCTGCCGCTCGGCCCGCGTCCCGGCGAGCGCCGGCTCCGCGCCGTCGCCGAACAGCTGCGCCCCGCCTGCCTCATCGGGGACCCGGCGCTGCTCCCGCCCGCCCACCGGGACGGCCGGCACCACCCGGTCACCGCTCCGGGCGCGACCGGGATCGTGGCCGCCTTCGCCGGGGAGAGCGACGGCGCGGAGGCCGTCCGCGCTCCCAGGGGCACCCAGTACACCGTGCTCACCTCCGGCTCCACCGGCCTGCCGAAGGCCGTCGCGGTCGGGCAGACCGCGCTCGGTGCGCTGCTCACCTGGTACCGCGAACTGACCGGCCTCGGCCCGGGCGACCGGCACAGCCTGCTCATCGGCGTCGCCTTCGACCCGCACCTGATGGAGCTGTGGGCCGGCCTCACCTCCGGCGCGGCGCTCTGCGTCGCCCCCGAGGCCGTCCGCTGGGACCCGGTCGCGCTCACCGACTGGTGGCGCACCGCCGGCATCACCGTCGGTGTGCTGCCCACCCCGCTCGCCGAGCCGGTGCTCGACCGGCCCTGGCCCGCCGACCTGCCGCTGCGCCACCTCACCGTCGGCGGCGACCGGCTGCGCCGCACCCCCGGTCCGGACGTCACCGCGACCGTCCACAACGCCTACGGACCGGCCGAGGCGACCGTCACCACCACCGTGCACAGCATGGTGCCGGGCGCCGGGCACGGCACCGGCGCGCCGCCGATCGGCCGGCCCGTCCCCGGCGCGATCGTCCTGGTCACCGACGAGAACGGCCGCGCGCTGCCGCGCGGCGAGGCCGGTGAACTGCGGATCGGCGGCCAGGGCCTGGCCATCGGCTACCTCGACGAGGGACTGACCGCCGAGCGCTTCGTCTCCGCGCCCGACGACCTCGAGGGCACCGACCGGGTCTACCGCACCGGCGACCGGGTGCTGATGCGCGCCGACGGCGTGCTGGAGTTCCTCGGCCGGCTGGACGACCAGGTCAAGGTCAGCGGAGTGCGGATCGAACCGGCCGAGGTCGAGGCCGCCCTGGAGCGCGACCCCCGGGTGCGGCGCGCCGCCGTGGTCGCCCGCCCGGCCCAGGTGGGCGGCGCACAGCTGATCGCCTTCGCCCAGCCCGTGACCGGGGGCACCCCGGTGGACGGCGCCGAACTGCTGGCGGCGGTGCGGCCCTGGCTGCCCGAGCAGGCGGTGCCGAGCGCCCTGCGGCTGGTCGACGGCTTCCCGCTGGACGCCAACGGCAAGATCGACCGGGCCGCGCTGCTCAAGGCCGAGGAGGCCGAGGCCCAGCAGGGTGCCGCGCGCCCCGCCGGGGCCGGGGCCGACGCGGCCGCCACGCCGACCGAGTGGACGCTGCTCCGGATCTGCGCCGGGCTGCTCGGCCGGACCGACCTCGGCCCCTCGGACAACTTCCTGGACGCGGGAGGGACTTCGGTCACCGCCGCGCGACTGCTCGCCGCGCTGGAGGAGGAGTTCGAGGTCCGGCTGCGGGCCCCGTCGCTGCTGCGCCAGCCCGATCTGCGCGCGGTGGCCCGGCTGGTCGACGAGCGCCGTCCGGGCGCCGTCACGGACTGACCGGCCGCCCCCTCCCGCCCGCCCACCGTCGCACGGCGCCCCGGCCCACCGCCGGGGCGCCCGGAAGGCTGACCTCCGATGACTCCCTCCCGCTCCACCACTGCTCCGACCGCCGTCGCCGCGGCCGTCGTCGCTCCGACCACTGCCGCCGCCACCGTCCCGGCGCTGGTCGCCCGGCAGGCCGCCGAGCGCCCCGAGGCGCTCGCCGTCACCGACGGCACCACCACCCTGACCTACCGCGAACTCGTCGAGAACGCACGGCGGTTGGCCGCCGAGCTGACCGCCCGCGGAGTCGCCCCCGGCAGCGCCGTCGGCGTGCTCTGCGCCCGCGGCAGCCGGATCGCCGTGGCCCACCTCGCCGTCTGGTGGGCCGGCGGCCATGTGCTGCCGCTCGACCCGGCGTACCCGGCCGCGCGCCTCACCGCGATGCTCGACGACGCGGCCGTCCGGCTCACCCTCGGCGACAAGGCGCTGCTGGCCGAACTCGATCTGACCGAGGACCGCTCGCTGGTGCTCACCGAGACCGGCCCCGCCGGGACCGGCGACGACGAGCACGGGCCCGCTCCGGTCGACCCCGACCCGGACGCCGCCGCCGTCGTGTACTTCACCTCCGGCTCCACCGGGCGGCCCAAGGGCGTGCTGGTGCCGCACCACGCCGTCACCGGGCTGGTCACCGCCGCCGACGGGGTCGTGCTGCGCCCCGGCGACCGGATGCTGGTCCGGACCTCCGCCGGTTTCGACCTCTCCACCCTGGAACTCTGGGGCCCGCTGGCCAACGGTGCCGCGCTCGCCGTGCCGACCGCCGACCGCCCGAGCGCGGAGGAACTCGCCCGTGACGTCGAGCGGTTCGGCGTCACCCACGCCGTGCTCGCGACCGCCCTGTTCCACCAGCTCGCTGCGCGCGGCTCACGGATCTTCGGCGTGCTGCGGCACGTCGTCGTCGGCGGCGAGGCGCTCGCGGCCGAGCACGCCGGCGCCGTGCTGCGGGCCTACCCGTGGCTCGAACTGGTCAACGGCTACGGCCCGACCGAGGCCACCACCTTCGCCACCCTGCACCGGGTCCGGCCCGCCGACTGCGCGGGCCCGGTGCCGATCGGCCGTCCGTTCGGCGGCACCGGCGCCGCCGTCCTCGACCGGGACCGCCGACCCGTCCCGGACGGCACCCGGGGCGAACTCTGGCTGACCGGACGGCTGGCGCTCGGCTACCTCGGCCGGCCCGATCTGACGGCCGAGCGCTTCGTCGAACTCCCCGGCCTGGGCCGGGCGTACGGCACCGGCGACCTGGTGTCCCGGCGCCCGGACGGCACCCTCGACTTCCACGGCCGGCTGGACGACCAGGTGAAGGTGCGCGGCTACCGGATCGAGCCCGGCGAGGTCGAGCACGCGCTGCGCCGCCTGCCCGAGGTCGCCGAGGCCGCCGTGGTGGTCCGCCGCGCGGGGCGCGAGGACGCCGCGCTGACCGCCTTCCTGGTCGCCGCCGAGGGCGCCCGCCCGACGCCGGAGTCGCTGCGCCGACAGCTCGCCGAGCGCCTTCCGGCCCATCTGGTGCCGACCGCCTGGACGGTGCTGGACACCCTCCCGCTCACCGGCAGCGGCAAGGTCGACCGCCGCGCGCTGGCCGCCGAGGAGGAGCCGGCCGGGACCGCCACCAGCGCCGGGACCGCCCGCCCCGTCACCGGCCCCGCGGCTCTCGGCCCGATCGAGCAGGTCGTCGCAGCCGCCTGGTCGCGCGCCCTGGAGACCGAAGTGACGACCCCAGAAGCCGAGTTCTTCGCCCTGGGCGGCCACTCGCTGCTCGCCATGTGGGTGGTCGACGACCTCCGCGAGGACCTGGGTGTCGAGCTGCCGCTCGGCGACTTCCTGGGCCGGCCCACCGTGGCCGGTCAGGCCGCCCTGATCGAACGCGCCCTGCTCGCGGCCGATTCGGCGGGGTCCGCCGGGTCCGCCGCGTCCGCCGATGCGACCGGGGCCGCCGACCCCGACCTCGTGACCGCCGGCGCCCGCCCCCAGGAGTCCGCCCGATGACCGCCCCGATCGACCAGGCCGAACTGCTCCGCCGCGCCCGGAGCCGCGCCGGGAAGCCCGCGCCCGGCACCCCGGCCGCCGGCCCGGTCCGGCGCGCCACCGCCCCCGGCCCGGCCCCGCTCTCCCACGCCCAGCAGCGGATGTGGCTGATGGACCGCCTCGGCCAGGGCGGCCCCCGCTACCACGTCCCGCTCGCCACCCGGCTGCGCGGCCCGCTGGACCGGGACGCCCTCGCCGCCGCCCTGACCGGCCTCACCGCCCGCCACCACGTCCTGCGCACCCGCTACGGCCACCAGGACGACCGGCCGCACCAGGAGCCCGCGCCGCCCGCCGCGGTGCCGCTCCCGGTCCGGGACGCCGCCCCCGAGGACGCCGCCGCCCTGCTGCGCGACGAGGCGGCCCGCTCGTTCGACCTCGCCACCGGCCCCGTCCTGCGCGCGCTGCTCCTGCGGCACGCCCCGGACGACCACACCCTGCTCCTGACGATCCATCACATCGCCGTCGACGGGGGATCGCTGCCCGTCCTCGCCGAGGAACTCGGCGCGCTGTACGCGGCCGCGGCCGGGGGCGGCCCCGCCGACCTGCCCGAACCCGGGATCCAGTACGCCGACTACGCCCGCTGGGAGCGCGAGCGCGACGACCGGCTCGCCGCCGCGGCCGCCGCCCGGGCCACCGGGCTCGCCGGTGCCGGGCCGCTCCCGCTGCTGCGCCCCGTCCCGCCCGGCACCCCCGAGCGCCGCGCCGTCCTGCACAGCGCACCGCTCACCGCCGACACCGTGGACGGACTGCGCCGGCTCGGCGCCCGGCACGGCGCGACCGTGTTCACCGTCGTCCTGGCCGCCGCCTTCGCGGCCCTGCGCGCCGCCACCGGTGGCTCCGACCTGGTGCTCGGCTGCGCCGGCGGCCACCGAGCCCGGCCCGAACTGCGGCGGCTGATCGGCCTCCAGGTCAACACCCTGCCGGTCCGCGCCCGGCTGCCCGAGCCGGACGGCGACCCGGCCTTCACCGAACTGCTGGCCGTCGTCCGCACCGCCCTGCTGGACGCCCAGGAGCACCACGAGGTGCCCTTCGACCTGGTCGTCGAACGCCTCGGTGCCGCCGCCCGCGGCGCCGACGGCACCCCGCTGCTCGCCGTGAGCTGCGACCTGGTCCACCCGGCCGAGCCGCTGGCGCTGCCGGGCCTCACCGCCGAGGCGGTGGAGGTCGACCTCGGGCTCGCCAAGTTCGGCCTGACCCTGCTGGTCGAGGACGGTCCGGAGCCGCGCTGCCTGCTCCAGCACGACCCGGCCGCCCTGGACGGGGCCACCGCCGGTCGGCTGCACACCGCTTTCGCCGAACTGCTGGCAGCCGTCGCCACCGATGCCGACCGCCCGCTGTCCCGCCTCCCCGGCGAGCGGCTCGTGGACGAGCGGCGTCCGGTCGAGCGGCTCGTGGACGAGCGGCATCCGGACGAGCGGCTCGCGGGCGAACTCCCCGGTGCGACCGGGCCGGTGGACCACCCCGACCGGCATCCCGCCGTCGCCGCCCTGCTCGCGGACCCCCGGGTCGCCGACGCCGCCCTGCACCTCGCCGAGCACGGTCCCGCCCTCGCCTACGCGACCGTCCGCGGCCCGGTCGCCCCCAGCGGCGCCGAACTGCGCGCCGCCCTCCGCCGCCGGCTCGCGGACCCCGACGCGCTCCCGCACGCCGTCACCCTGCTGGACCGCATCCCGCGCCGCTCCGACGGCGCCCTCGACCCGGCCCGGCTCCCCGGCGCGCCCGCCGCCCACCTGGACACCGTGCGCGACGTCTTCGCCGAACTGCTCGGCGCCCGGCCGCCCGCCGAGGGCGACTTCTTCGGCCTGGGCGGCCATTCCCTGGTCGCCGTGCAACTGGCGGAGCGGCTCCGCGCGCGCCTCGGCCTGCCGCTGACCGGCCTGGACGTGCTGGAGCGGCGGACCCCCCGGGCCCTGGCCGCCCTGCTGGCCGAACGCGCCGCAGAACGCGCGGCCGAACGCGGTGGCGCCCGCCGCACCGCCGCCGGCACCGCCGCCGTCCCCGCCGCCCGGGCCGGGACGGTGCTGCTGACCGGCGCCAGCGGCGGTGTCGGCGCCGCCCTGCTCCAGGAACTCGTCGCCCAGGGCCGCCCCGTGCGCGCCCTGGTCCGCCCCGAGTCGGCCCATCTGGTGGCCGGCGCCGGGGTGGAGGTCGCCGAGGGGGACCTCGCCGACCTGGACAGCCTGCGCCGGGCCGCGGAGGGTGCGGAGACCGTGATCCACGCCGCCTGCACCTTCACCGAGCACGCCGTCGACCTCGCCGCGATGCGGACCCTGGTCGAGGGCTGGCGTGGCACCGGTGGATTCGTCTTCGTCAGCAGCATCGACGCCTACGGCCGCCCGGCGCCCGGGGAGGTCGCCGAGGGCGGCCCCTCGGCCGGACCGCTCACCGCGTACGGGCAGGCCAAGCTCGACTGCGAGCGGATCCTGCTGGACGCCGCCCCGTCGGCCTCCGGCCCGGTCGCGGTGGTCCGCTCGCCGATCGTCTGGGGCCCGCACCGGCGGCTGCGCGACCAGCTCCGCTGGGGCGCCACCGGCGCGCTCTACCAGGCCGCGCTGGCCGGCCGCCCGATCCTGCTGCCGGAGCCCTCGGCCGGGTGGGCCGGGGCGAGCTGGGTGCACTCCGCCGCGCTGGCCCGGGCGGTGACGGCCGGCCTCGGCCTCGCCCCCGGCCGGATCGTCAACGCCGTCACCGGCCACGTCTCCTGGGCCGACTTCGCCGCCGAACTGGTGCGGCTGCTCGGCTCGTCGAGCACCGTCGCGCACGGCCCGGCCGCCGAGGCGGAGCTGCTGCGCCCCTGGTCCTACCGGGCCGACGCACTCGCCGGGCCGCTGACCCCGGAGCCCGGCGAGGACTGGCGCGCCGTGCTCGCCGCGATGACGGCGCAGCCCGCCGGGGCGCACTGACGCCCCGGCGCCGGCGTACGACCCGCCCGCACGAGCGGACACCCCGGGGCCCGAGGCCCGCGGGGTGTCCGCTCGTCGTGTCACCGGTGCGCGCTCAGCCGCGGCGCTCCCAGCGGTAGAACTCGCGCGCCATCGCGTCCTTCGGCCCCCGCCAGGTGGCCGGGTCGTACGCCTGGACATAGCTGGTCAGCGCGTCGCTGACGGCCCGGAACTCGGGGTGGCCGACCACCTGGGCGACGGCCGGCCCGGGCGGCCGGTCCGCCTCGATCAGGTGCAGGTACACGTCGCCGAACTGGAACAGGCTGCGCCCGGTGACGCCGATCAGATGGGGGAGTTCACCCCGGTTGTCGGAGTCGGCGAAGACCTCGGCGATGCCGGTGGCCGCGTCGGGCTTCATCCGGGCGACGATCAGGGCGCGGTGGATCCCGGTGGCCCGGTTCTCGGTCGTGGGGGAGGTCATGGCTCAGAGCTCCGCGGCCTTCTTCTCGACCTTCTCGCGGATCAGCTGCAGCTGGATCCGGGAGTTGCGGTTGATGTGATTGACCATGCCGTCGTCGTCGACGGGCGCGGTGGGCTTCATCGCGAAGTCCTGCACCCACCGCATCCGGGTGCCGGACGGCACCTCGGAGTACTCCCAGTGGATGTCCATGTACTCGAACGGGCCGGGTTCGACCCGCCGGGCCCGCACCTCGAGCGAGGGGCGGTCGGTGGTGCGCTCGGAGACCCAGCTCCAGACCTTGCCGTCGTCGTCCGGGTGCATGGTCAGCCGGAAGGTGACCCGCTCGCCGTCGCGCTCCAGCACCTCCACCGAGGCGTACTCGCTGAACAGCTGCGGCCAGTTCTCCAGATCGTTGGTGATCTCCCAGACCAGGTCGAGCGGGGCCTCGATGACGATCTCGTTGTCCGTGTGTCCGGGCATCTCAGGCACCCGCCTTCGCAGTCACGGCGGAGTTCACCAGGGCCAGGAACTCGGCCGGGGTCCTGGCCGACTCGGCGCCGTTGGTGACCTTCACTCCGTGTCGGTTCTCCAGCTCGCCGACGACGCCGAGCAGGCCGAGGGAGTCCACGCCGAACTCGTCGAAGTCGGCTCCGGGCCGCTCCAGTTCGACCGGGTCGATCTCGACGCCGGCCCGGGCCCGGATGAGTTCCGCGAGTTCGGGATAGTTGAGGGTGTTGCTCACGAGGTGTCCCTTCGTAGCGAGCCAGTGGTTGAGCGGTGGAGCGTGGGGCGGGCCGCGGGCGGGCGGACCGGCGGGGTCAGTCCGGTTCGCCGCGCCGCAGCACCAGGGCCGCGTTGGAGCCCATCAGCCCGCGGCTGAGCACCAGGGCGGTACGCAGTTCGGCCGGGCGGGCGCGGCCGGTCACCAGGGCCAGGTCGTGGGCGACCTCGGTGACGTTCGGGGTGGGCGGCAGCACGCCGTCCTCCATGGCGAGCACGGCGGCCACCGTGTCCAGCGGCGGTGCGCCGCAGTAGGCCCGCCCGGTACCGGACTTGGGGGCGGTGACCGGGACCCGCTCGGCGTACGGGCCGAGCGCGTCCGCCAGCGCGAGCGCCTCGGCGCGGTCCGCGGCCGGGATGCCGAGGGCGTCGGCGAAGACCACGTCCACCTCCTCCGGCGAGATCCTGGCCCGGTCGAGGGCGATCCGGATCGCCGCCGCCAGGCCCTCGCGGGACTCCGCCCAGCGGGAGGCGCCGGTGAAGGTGGCGCCGTGCCCGGCGACGTACGCCCGGACGGCGGCCCCGCGCCGGCGGGCGGTGGCCTCGTCCTCCAGCAGCAGCATCGCGCCGCCCTCGGCGGGGGCGAAGCCGGCCGCGTCGGGGGAGAACGGCAGGTAGGCCCGGTCGGGCCGGTCGGCCAGGCTCAGTTCGGGGTAGCCGAGCTGGCAGACCATCGAGTACGGCGCGAGCGGGGCCTCGGCGGCGCCGACCACCACCGCGTCGGTGCCGTGCACGACGGAGCGGGCGGCGTGCGCGATCGCGTCCAGTCCGCCGGCCTCGTCGCTGGCCACCACCCCGCACGGGCCCTTGTAGCCGCCGCGGATCGACACCTGGCCGGTGCTGGCCGCGTAGAACCAGGCGATGGACTGGTAGGGGCCGACGAACTGCGGTCCCTTGCCCCACAGTTGCTGGAGCTCGCCCTGGCCGAACTCGCCGCCGCCCGAGCCGGCCGCGGTCACCACGCCCACCGCGTAGGGGTGTTCCGGATCGGCGACGAAGCCGGCGTCCGCCACCGCCTGGTCGGCGGCGGCCATCGCGTAGTGCGTGAACCGGTCGGTCTGCACCAGGTAGCGGCTGTCGATGACGGCCTGCGGGTCGAAGTCCCGCACCTGGCCCGCGACGCGCAGCGGGAGGTCCGCACAGCCCTCGCGCGATATCCGGTCGAGGACGCTCACGCCCTGCCTGGTGGCCTTCCAGAAGGCATCGGCCCCGACGCCGTTCGGTGCCACCACACCCAGGCCGGTGATCACCGCCCGGCGTTCCTGTTGACGTGACGTCATGGATCTCACCCCGTTCTCGTGAGCACGACGGCGGACTGGAATCCGCCGAAGCCGCTGCCGACCGAGAGGATGTGGCGCAGCGGGATCTCCCGGGCGGTGCGCGGCACGTAGTCCAGGTCGCACTCCGGGTCGGGTGTCTCGTAGTTGGCGGTCGGCGGCACGACGCCGCGGTCCAGTGCGAGGGTGCAGGCGACCACCTCGATCGCGCCGATCGCGCCGAGCGAGTGCCCGACCATCGACTTGATCGAGCTCATCGGCGTCCGGTAGGCGTGCTCGCCGAGCGAGCGCTTCACCGCCGCCGTCTCGTGCCGGTCGTTCTGCTTGGTGCCCGAGCCGTGCGCGTTGACGTAGTCGACCTCGGTGCGGTCGACCCGGGCGTGGGCGAGCGCGTGGTCGATCGCCCGGGACATCTCCAGCCCCTCCTGGGTCAGGCCGGTCATGTGGTAGGCGTTGCCGAAGGTCGCGAAGCCCCCGATCTCGCCGTAGATCCGGGCGCCGCGCCGCCGGGCGTGCTCCAGTTCCTCCAGCACCAGGACGGCGCCGCCCTCGCCGAGCACGAAGCCGTCCCGGTGGGCGTCGAACGGCCGGGAGGCGTGTGCCGGGTCGTCGTTGCGTTCGCTGGTGGCCTTGATGGCGTCGAAGCAGGCGACGGTGATCGGCGAGATCGGCGAGTCCGAGGCCCCGGTGATGCAGATGTCGGCCCGGCCGTCCTCGACCGTCTGGAAGGCGTAGCCGATCGCGTCCAGGCCGGAGGTGCACCCGGTGGAGACGGTCTGCACCGGTCCGTGGGCGCCGGTCCGCTCGGCGACCGCCGAGGCGAGCGTGCTGGGGGCGAAGGCCCGGTGCAGCTGCGGTTCGGCCAGCCGGTGGTCGACGTCCCAGCGGGCGCCGCCGGCGCTGACCAGGGCGTAGTCGTGCTCCAGCCGGGTGGTTCCGCCGACGGCGGTGCCGAGCGAGACGCCGATCCGCCACGGGTCCTCGGCGGTCAGGTCGAGTCCGGCGTCGCTGATCGCCTCGTCCGCCGCCACCATCGCGAACTGGACGTAGCGGTCGGCCCGTTGGACCTCGTCCGGGCCGAGCCCGTGGGCCGCCGGGTCGAAGTCGCACTCGGCGGCGATCCGGGAGCGGAACCCGGCGGGGTCGAAGAGCGTGATGCCGCGGGTCGCCGTCCGCCCGGCGGTGAGGAGGTCCCAGAACGCCGGGACCCCGACCCCACCGGGCGCGACCACGCCGATTCCGGTGACGGCGACCCGTCGGCGGCTCACGAAGCCACCTTGGCGTGTTCCGGCGGCCCGGCGTTGACCGCCGCCCCGGTCTCCTCGGTGTCCACGTGGCCGAGTTCGGGGCGCGGTGCCAGCGGGCCGAGGTGGAAGACCATCTTGGCCACGGTGTCGCCGACGTTGCGGAACCGGTGGCGCATGTTGATCGGGATCATCAGCCCCTGTTCGGGCTTGAGGATCCGGGTCTCGTCGTCCAGGTCCACCTCCAGGTCGCCTGCGACGACGAAGACGAACTCCTCGGAGTACGGGTGGTAGTGCTCGCCGATCCGCTCGCCCGGCTGCACGATGGCCAGCCCCATGAACCCGCTGGTGGCGCCGCAGGTGGTCGGGGTGAGCATGGCGCGCAGGTCGCCGCCGCGCCGGCGGTTCTCCGGGGCGTCGGAGACGTTCACGATCGGTGGGTACTGCGTGGACATGGTTTCTTCCTTCTTGCCGGGTGGTGCCGGGTGGTGCCGGGTGGTGCCGGATGTGCGGCCGTGTTCCGCGGTGCGGCGCCTGCGGGGACTGCGCCGGGACGGCGGAGGGTCAGGAGTCCTGCGAGGTGCGGTCGGTGACCGGGTTCATCGCCCGCGCGGCGAGGAAGGCGCGCAGTCCGGCGTCGGTCCGCAGGTCGACCTCGGGGCCGAGGTCGAGCAGCCGGCCCAGGACGGCGGCCTCGCGCTCGCCGGCGATGCCGAGCGCCGCCGCCGGGTCCGCCTCCGGCGGGACCCGCAGGTCCACCAGCCGGACCACCACGTCGTCCCGGTGGAACACGGTGCTGGTCGCGACCGGGCCGGTCGGGTCGACGGTGGCGAGCTCGTCGTACTCGGCGAGGAGGTCGGTGACCGCCTGGCCGTTCCCGGGCTTCACCGGGTAGAGCACGGCGTGCCGGTGCGGCCGTCCGGCGGCCGGGGTGCCGGCCACGGCCTGGTTCTCGGCGGGCAGCGCGGCCCGGGCGAAGAAGGCGCGCGCCGCCTGCGGGTCGCCCAGCTGACGGGCCTCCTCCAGGTGCGGGTTGATCGCCTCCTCGACGGCCCGCACCTCGGGCTGCATGGCGACGTGCCGCAGCGCGTCGCCGAGGCTGCCGATCACCTCGACCGCGCGGACGACACGGTTGCCGTGCATGAACAGGGAGGTGCGGCGCAGCCGGGTGGTCCCGTCGACCTCGGCCCGGGGGGAGGCGTAGCCGGACAGGATCCGGGCCACCTCGGGCTCGGTGCCGGGCTTCACGGTGAAGGTGAGCGCGTGCCGGACCACGCCGTCCGGGCCGGGGTCGGCCTTGGGCGGGCCGACCTGCCCGGCCGGGGCGGTCCGCGGCAGGCCGGCCGGCACCTCGGCCGGGGCGCGGGTGCCGGTGACACCGGCGGCGGAGGTCTCGCGCAGGATCGTGTAGCGCATCGAGCGGAAGGTGTCGCTGACGCAGCCGTGCATCGGCTTGACCATCTCGCGGTGGGCCGGGCTGTCCACCCACTCCAGGAAGGTGTCCTGGTCCTCCCACTCGCTGGTGATGAGCCACTGCCGGGGGTCGTTGATGTTCTGGCAGAGCTGGTCGCTGACGTGGCCGGGCACGGAGGCGACCTGGTGGCGGAGCTGCTCGTAGACGTCCATGAAGCGCTGCTGGGCGCCGTCCTGGATCTCCAGCATCAGCACCACCCGCAGCCGGGTGTCGGAGGCGGAGTGGTGCCGCGCGGGCGGTTCGGACAGAGTCGTCATGATCCACTTTCTGCTTCTGGGCCGCACGCGTCGGGGGCCGCGTGCGGCGGCTCCGGTGCCGGAAGAGCCGGGCGGTCTCCGGCGGGGAGGGGTGCTGGGGTGGCGTCGGCCACCAGGTCTGAGGTCGATCGTGCGCGGTGCTCCCGGGTGGCGCGAGCCATGCGGGCCATCCGAGCGATGAACCGCCAGAACGGACCCGGCGCGGGGGACGGTAGGACCGGGCCGCCGTGTCCGCGGGCCCCTCCGAGGGTCGCGCCGAGCCCCGCATTCGGCCCCGAACTCCCGTACAGGCTGGAGCAATTGATGAATCCGAAGGTGGACGACCGGGTACCGGTCCTGATCGTCGGCGGCTCGTTGGTCGGGCTGTCGGCCGCACTCTTCCTGGGCCGACTGGGTGTCAGGCACCTGCTGGTCGAGAAGCACGCCGACACCTCGCGTCACCCGCGTGGCCGAGGCAACAACGTCCGGACGATGGAGCTGTACCGGGTGGCCGGCATCGAGGCGGCGATCCGCGAGGCGGCGTCCGTGCTGGCCCCGAACCACGGCATCCTGCAGGCCCCCTCGCTGACCGGCGAGGAGCAGGAGTGGCTGTTCCGCGAGATCGACCCGGGCGGGCGGCTGGCCCGCTTCAGCCCCAGTTCCTGGTGCCTGTGCAGCCAGAACGACCTGGAGCCGGTGCTGCGCCACGCCGCCCGGGAGCTGGGCGCGGACATCCGCTTCGGCACCGAGCTGGTCTCCTTCGAGCAGGACGACGAGGGGGTGACGGCACTGCTGCGCAGCCGGGAGACCGGGGAGGAGCGGACCGTCCGGGCGCAGTACCTGGTCGCGGCGGACGGCCCGCGCAGCCCGGCCCGCACCGCGCTGGGCATCGGCCAGACCGGCAAGGGCGAGCTGTTCCACAACGTCAGCATCACCTTCCGGGCGAAGCGGCTGGCCGAGGTGGTCGGCGACCGTCACTTCATCGCCTGCTACCTGACGAACCCGGAGGCGGACGGCGCCCTGCTGCCGGTCGACAACCGGGAGGAGTGGGTGTTCCACGCGCCGTGGCACCCGGAGCACGGCGAGCCGCTTGAGGCGTTCACCGACGAGCGCTGCGCCCGGCACATCCGGGCCGCCGTCGGGATGCCGGAGCTCGACGTCGAGGTGACCGGCCGGGCTCCGTGGCACGCCGCCGAGCGGGTGGCCGGGAGCTACTCCTCGGGGCGGGTGTTCCTGGCCGGGGACTCGGCCCACGAGATGTCCCCGACCGGGGCGTTCGGCTCCAACACCGGCATCCAGGACGCGCACAACCTGGCCTGGAAGCTCGCCGCGGTGCTCTGCGGCTGGGCCGGTCCCGGCCTGCTGGACACCTACGGGCAGGAGCGCCGCCCGGTGGCGCGGGTGACCAGTGAGCGGGCCTCGGCCCGTTCCGCCGAGCACAGCCACCCGGGCTACGCGGTGGTGCCGGGCGTCGGCCGGCAGGCCGGGGTACTGGCGGTGGCGCTCGGCTACCGCTACCCGCGGGGCGCGGTGACCGGCACCGACCCGGAGGGTCCGGTGGTGCCGGAGGCCTTCGGGTCGACGGGCGAGCCGGGCAGCCGGGCACCGCACCAGTGGCTGCTGCGGGCCGGGGTCCGGCTCTCCACCCTCGACCTGTACGAGCAGAGCATGGTGCTGCTGACCGGTTCGGCGGGCACCGCCTGGCAGGAGGGCGCCCGTCGGGCGGCGGACCGGCTGGCCGTCCCGCTGGAGGCGTTCCGGATCGGCCCCGACGGCGAGGACGACCTGGCCCCCGAGCCGGGCGAGGACTTCGCGGCCCTGCACGGCATCGGCCCCGAGGGCGCGCTGCTCGTCCGTCCGGACGGCTTCGTGGCCTGGCGTTCCGAGGGTCCCGCCGAGGACCCGGCCGGGGTGGTCGAGCGGGCGCTGCGCCTGGTGCTCTCGCTCTAGGGGTTGTCTGACAGCGGAACGGGCCCGCCGGTGCGTACCGGCGGGCCCGTCGTGCTGGGTGGCGCGGGTCAGTGACCGCCCGCGTCGACCACCTCGACGTCCTCGATGTTCTGCTCGATGACCTCGGCGGGCAGGGCGACCCGGATCGCCCAGTAGTAGATCGCCAGGGAGAACGCGGCGACCGCGGCCATGTCCCACCACATCGGGATCCGGCCGGTGCCGTCGCCGAAGCCGCCCTGCCAGGAGATCAGGCCGAGGCCCAGCAGGTAGACCGGCAGCCACTGGGCGGCCCGCAGGTCCAGGCGGGGGGCGTTCGGCAGGCCCTTGCGGGTGGCGTAGAAGGCGTAGCTGCCGAGCAGGCCGTAGCCGACCACGATGGCGATGCCCAGGCGGGAGAGGGTGTGCCAGCCGGACCAGTAGATGATCAGGCTGGAGACCACGAACGAGGCCGGGGCGATGACCGCGCCGCCGGGCAGGCGGTAGGAACGCTCGCGGTGCGGCAGCCGGCGGCGCAGCGCGCCGAAGGCCAGCGGGGCGCCGGCGTACATCAGCACGCTGGCGGAGACGATGAAGCCGACCAGCTCCTGCCAGCTCGGGAAGGGCAGGAAGCAGATGACACCGGTGACGAAGGACATGATCAGGCCGAACCACGGGGTGCCGCGCTTGTCGACGCGCTCGAAGAGCTGCGGCGCGTAGCCGTTCTTGCTCAGGCCGTACGCGATGCGCGAGGTCGACGTGGTGTAGATGAGGCCGGTGCCGCCGGGGGAGACGATGGCGTCGAAGTACAGCACCCAGGCCAGCCAGCCCAGGCCGACCAGGGTGGCGAGGCCGGCGAACGGGCCGTCGATGCCGGGGAAGTCCAGCTTGTCCCAGCCGTTGGCGAAGGAGGCGGCGGGCAGCGCGGCGATGAAGACGACCTGCAGCAGGACGTAGATCACGGTGCCGATGGCGACCGAGCCGAGCACCGCGCGCGGGATGTCGCGCTTGGGGTTCTTGCTCTCGCCGGCCAGCTGGATCGCCTGCTCGAAGCCCAGCAGGGCGAAGATGATGCCGCTGGCGCTGACCGCGGTGAGCACGCCCTTGACGCCGAACGGGGCGAAGCCGTGCGAGGTGAAGTTGGAGCCGTGGAAGTTGGTCACGGCGAGCACGAAGATCGCGAACAGCGGGACGAAGATCTTCAGCCAGGTGGTGGCGCTGTTGGTGCGGGCGAGCACCCGGACACCGAGGAAGTTGACCGCGACGAACAGGCCCATCAGCAGCACGGCGACCACGAAGCCGCTGGCGGTGAGGGTGCCGTTGTCGTTGAGGAGGCTCTTCGCGAACTCCCAGTGGCCCGCGTAGCCGATCATCGCCTCGACCTCGATCGGGGCGACGGTGGCGGCCTGGAGCCAGGAGAACCAGCCGAACGACATGCCCGCGAGGCCGCCGAAGGCGTAGTGCGGGTAGCGCGCCGTGCCGCCGGCGACCGGGAACATGCCGCCGAGCTCGGCGTGCACGAACGCGAGCAGGACGATCGCGACCGCGCCGATGCCCCAGGCGACGATCGCCGCCGGGCCGGCGACGACGACGGCGTTCTTGGCTCCGTAGAGCCAACCCGAGCCGATGATCGATCCGACCGAGGCCCACATGAGGCCGATCAGGCCGACCTCGCGCCGGAGCGAGCGGTGGGTGGTGGTGCCGGTGGTGCCGGTGCTCGATCCGGGCGGAGAGAGCTGGTTGAGGGAAGCCATGCGCAATCTCTCTGTGCTGTGGGAGCTCCGGCTGAACGGAGCGCGGAGAGTTGCCACACAGTAGGCGTATTCATAGACCTCTGCACAGATTTCATTACTGAATGTTTACCTACTTCGCGGGATATTCCCGCAGGTAGGAGGCCATGTGTTCATGTGCCCGTTACGTGACTCACCAGTAGTTCCGGTATCTGAGCGCGAATTGAGCCTCGGTCCGTACTCGTGCAATATGGAGGGCATCCCGATTCATAGAAATCGGCCGGAGTGCATAGAAATACCGGCGCGTGGCGTGCCGGGGGCTGCCGCGTGCGGGCACCTAGCCTGGGGCGATGACCGACCGCCAGACCGGGCCGCGGCCGCCGGTCCGCTACCGACCGCTCTCCCCGCTGCGCGAGCACCTGCGCGAGTCGTTCTGGTTCGCCCCGCTGCTCGCCTGCGTCGCCGCCGTGCTGCTGGCCGGGCTGACCGCCGAGCTGGACGAGGCCGTGGTGAGCCAGAGTGTCGCCGACACCGGCTCGGTGGACGAGCTGCTGCGCTTCAACAGCGCCGCCAAGTCCGTCGTCTCCACGGTGAGTTCGGCGATGCTGACGTTCATCGGCGTGGTCTTCTCGATCTCCCTGGTGGCGCTGCAGATGGCCGCCAGCCAGTTCTCCCCGCGGGTGCTGCGGCTCTACGTCCGCAGCCGGCTGACCAAAGCGGCCTTCTCGGTCTGCCTGGCCACCTTCCTCTTCGCGCTGCTGGTCCAGTTCAGCTACGACGACTCCACCGACCCGGCCAAGCTCACCTCGGTGCCGGTCTTCTCCAGCGTGGTGGCCGTGCTCCTGGTCGTGCTCAGCCTCGCCCTGTTCGTGCTCTACGTGCAGTCCACGATGCGGCTGCTGCGCGTCCCGCACGTCATTGATCGAGTGGCCAACGAGTCGACGGCCGTCCTGCTCCAGTACCGGCTGATGCCGGCCGAACCCGCGCCGCCCGTGCCCGACCAGGCGTACACCCTGCTCCACGAGGGGCGCTCCGGCGTGCTGCGGGACGTGAACATCGGGCGGCTGCTGCGGATCGCCCGCAAGCACGACGCGGTACTGCACCTGGTACCGAGGATCGGCGACTTCATCGCCCCCGGGACCCCGATCGTCCGGGTGGCCGGCGAGCGCCCGCCGCCCTCGCGGCGGATCGCCCAGGCGCTCAACGTCGGCGTCGACCGCACCATGCACCAGGACCTGAGCTTCGGCTTCCGCCAGCTCGTGGACATCGCGATCCGCGCGCTCTCGCCCGCCGTCAACGACCCGACCACCGCGGTGCAGGCCGTCGACCGGATCCACCAACTGCTGGCGATGCTCCTGCACGAGAGCTTCGGCGACCTCTGCCACCGCGACCGGCACGGTGCGGTCCGGCTGGTCGAACCGGTGCCGGGCTGGTCGGCCGTCGTCGACCTCGCCTTCACCGAGATCCGGCTCTGCGGCGCCGGCCACCCCCAGGTGACCCGCCGCCTGACCGCCGCGCTGGACGACCTGCTGCGAATCGCCCCGGACCGGCGCCGGCCCGAACTCCTGGAGCAGCAGGTCCTGTTGGTCCGTGCGGTGACCCAGGAGCAGGGCGACCCCGAGGTCCGGGCCTTCGCGCTGCGCCCGGACCGCCAGGGGATCGGCTGACCGGCCCGGGGGGTGCCGCGACGGGGGGCGACGGGGGCGACGGGGTGCCGCGACCCGGGGGCCCGGGCGCACCGACCCGGCCCCCGGGAGTCCTCAGGGCACCGGCCGCAGGGTCGGCCGGGCCGGGACGAGGGCACGGAGCACCAGATCGACGTGGACGTGGGCCGCGCCGGCCCGGAGCAGGGCGGCCGAGACGGCGCGCAGTTCCTCCGGTCCCGTGCAGGCCAGCCGGAGTTCCAGGTCGGCACCGCCCGCCAGCGCCAACCCGCTCTGCACTGCCGGGAGTTCGGCGACCAGCCGGTCGAAGTCGAGCGGCACGGGGCCGAAGCTCACCCGGGCGAGGGCGTGCAGCGGCCGGGCCGGCTCCGGCCCGGGCGTCCCGGGGACCAGGTGGAGTGCGCTCACCTGTGCTGGAGCTGTGCGCCGGGCCGGCCGGTGGGGCGTCCACCCGGACCGGTGCCCCGGTCGGTGGGGGCCGGACGACCGCCCGGGGGGACGACGGGCGCGGCGACCAGCCGCGGGTCCAGGACGAGTTCCTCGACGCCGAGCGGCGCGGTGAGCGCCCGCAGCGCCGGTTCGCCGAGTTCGACGGCGGCCTGCTCCGGGCCGAGGAGCTCGGCGAGCGCGCCCGCGGAGCTGAAGCCGACGGCGCAACGGCGCCCGTCGCGCAGGCGGAAGAGGCGGAGGGAGGTGGTCCGTCCGGTGACGGTGACCGGGACGTGCCAGACGACGACGCGGGCCATGCGGGTGCTCCCGAGTGGTGGAGAGGGGCCTGCCGGAACTGCACCTCCGACGCTAGGACCGTCGCGCCCGACGGGAGAACCTTCCTGACGCAGCGTTGACCGAATGCAGCGCCGCGTTGACGAAGTCCTGACGGTCGGGTGCACCGCTCACCGGACGCCCTTCCTTATCCTTCCTTATCGTGCCCTGTGTCATGGTAGTTTGCGTAATGAAATGACAGAGTCAAGGAGGCGGCCGGTGCCGGAGCACCCCCCGGAGTACTTCTCGGTCGAGCAGGTTGCCGAACTGCTCGGACTGCACGTCCGGACGGTCCGCGGCTACGTCCGCGACGGCCGGCTGCGGGCCACCAGGATCGGCAAGCAGTACCGGATCGCCCGCCGCGACTTCGAGTCCTTCGCCGGCGGCACCGTCGCCGACACCCCCGGCGGCGCCCCGGGGGCCGACGCCGCGCCGCCGGCCGCCCCGGCACCGCTGCACGCCGAGGCGTCCGCCGTGGTGCAGATCGACGGCATCGGCGTCCGGGAGGCCGCCCGGCTGTCGAACACCCTGCTCGCGGCGGTCTCCGGTCCGCGCGGCGGGGCCGTGCCGCTGCGGATCGAGACGCTGCACAACGAGGATCGCGCGACCCTCAAGGTGATCGTCCTCGGCGCCCCGGCGGACACCGCCGAGCTGCTGCTCCTCATTCACACCCTGACCACGGAGAACCGCCATGTCTGAGCCGCTCCCGACGCCCGCGCCCGCGCCCCTGTCCGTCCCCGCGTCCGTCCCCGGGGCCGTCCCCGCCCCGGTCGTGGTGCGGCTGTCCGCCGACGGCCCGGTGGTCCGCGCCCCGCGCGACGGCACGGACCTGCTCGGCGAGGCCTTCGCCCAGGACGCCGAGTGGCTGGTGGTGCCCGCCGCCCGGTTCGGGCCGGAGTTCTTCACCCTGGGCACCCGACTCGCCGGGGAGGTCACCCAGAAGTTCGCCCAGTACCGGGTCGGCCTCGCCGTGGTCGGCGACCTCTCCGCGTACACCGGGGCCAGCGGTGCGCTGCGGGACTTCGTCCGCGAGAGTAACCGGGGCCGCCAGCTGTGGTTCCTCGCCGACGAGGCCGAGTTCGACGCCCGGATCGACGCGCTGCGCGAGGCCCGGAACGGCGCCCACCGGCCCTCCGGGTGACCCGTCCGGCTTGCCCCGCGACGGCATCGGGTCGACCGTGGAGCTGATCCGTGCCGGGGGGAGGTGGAGCGGAGGGCCGGTCACGAGATATCTTGACGTCAAGACGTTGGAGACGTGAAGCGGAGTACCGATGACTGACTCGACCATCATCTATACGCACACCGACGAGGCGCCTGCCCTGGCAACGTACTCGTTCCTGCCGGTCGTCCAGGCGTACGCCTCGACCGCGGGCGTGAAGGTGGAGACGCGCGACATCTCCCTCGCCGGGCGGATCATCGCGAGCTTCCCGGAGCGTCTGACCGAGGACCAGCGGATCGGCGACGCCCTCGCCGAGCTGGGCGCCCTGGCCAAGACCCCGGGTGCCAACATCATCAAGCTGCCGAACATCTCGGCCTCGATCCCGCAGCTCAAGGCCGCCGTGGCCGAGCTGCAGGCGCAGGGCTACGCGCTGCCGGACTACCCGGACGACCCGCGGACCGACGAGGACAAGGACGTCCGCGCCCGTTACGACAAGGTCAAGGGCAGCGCCGTCAACCCGGTCCTGCGCGAGGGCAACTCCGACCGCCGCGCCCCCGCGTCGGTCAAGAACTACGCCAAGACCCACCCGCACCGCATGGGTGCCTGGTCGGCGGACTCCAGGACCAATGTCGCCACCATGGGCGTGAACGACTTCCGCTCCACCGAGAAGTCGACCGTGATCGCCGAGGCCGGCGCGCTGCGCATCGAGCTGCTCGCCGAGGACGGCACCACCACCGTGCTGCGCGAGTCGGTCCCGGTGCTGGCCGGGGAGGTCGTGGACGCCTCGGTCATGCGCGCCGCCGCGCTGAACGAGTTCCTGGCCGCGCAGGTCGCCCGCGCCAAGGCCGAGGGCGTGCTGTTCTCGGTCCACCTCAAGGCCACCATGATGAAGGTCTCGGACCCGATCGTCTTCGGCCACGTGGTCCGGGCGTTCTTCCCGCAGACCTTCGCCACGTACGGCGAGGTGCTGGCCGCCGCCGGCCTGAACCCGAACAACGGCCTCGGTGGCATCCTGGCCGGCCTCGACGCGCTGGAGAACGGCGCCGAGATCAAGGCCTCCTTCGAGGCCGAGCTGGCCGCCGGTCCGGCGCTCGCCATGGTCGACTCGGACAAGGGCATCACCAACCTGCACGTGCCGAGCGACGTCATCGTCGACGCCTCGATGCCGGCCATGATCCGCACCTCCGGCCACATGTGGGGCCCGGACGGCCAGGAGGCCGACACCCTCGCCGTGCTGCCGGACAGCAGCTACGCCGGTGTCTACCAGGCCGTGATCGACGACTGCCGCGCCAACGGCGCCCTGGACCCGGCCACCATCGGCTCGGTCCCGAACGTCGGCCTGATGGCCCAGGCCGCCGAGGAGTACGGCAGCCACGACAAGACCTTCGAGATCGCCGCGGCCGGCACCGTCCGCCTGGTCGACGCCGCCACCGGCGAGGTCGTCCTGGAGCAGGCCGTCCAGCCGGGCGACATCTTCCGCGCCTGCCAGACCAAGGACCTGCCGATCCGCGACTGGGTGAAGCTGGCCGTCACCCGCGCCCAGGTCACCGGCGACCCGGCCGTCTTCTGGCTGGACGAGACCCGCGCCCACGACGCCGTGCTGATCGAGAAGGTCAAGGCGTACCTGCCGGAGCACGACACCACCGGCCTGCGGATCGAGATCCTGGCCCCGGTCGAGGCCACCACCTTCTCGCTGGAGCGCATCCGCCGCGGCGAGAACACCATCTCGGTGACCGGCAACGTGCTGCGCGACTACCTGACCGACCTGTTCCCGATCCTGGAGCTGGGCACCAGCGCCAAGATGCTGTCGGTCGTCCCGCTGATGAACGGCGGCGGCCTGTTCGAGACCGGCGCCGGCGGCTCCGCCCCGAAGCACGTCCAGCAGCTGGTCAAGGAGAACTACCTGCGCTGGGACAGCCTGGGCGAGTTCTTCGCGCTGGCCGCCAGCTTCGAGCACCTGGCCCGCACCACCGGCAACACCGGCGCCCAGGTGCTGGCCGACACCCTGGACCGCGCCACCGGCACCTTCCTCAACGAGGACAAGTCGCCGAGCCGCCGCCTCGGTGGCATCGACAACCGCGGCAGCCACTTCTACCTGGCCATGTACTGGGCCCAGGAGCTGGCCGGCCAGACCGAGGACGCCGCCCTGGCCGAGGCCTTCGCCGGCCTGGCCAAGACGCTGACCGAGCAGGAGGCGGCCATCGTCGAGGAGCTCGTCGCCGTGCAGGGCTCCGCGGTCGAGCTCGGCGGCTACTTCCAGCCGGACCCGGCCAAGGCCGCGGCCGTGATGCGTCCCTCGAAGACGCTCAACGAGGCGATCGCCAACCTCGGCTGATCCCACCCGCACCGCGCACGACCCGGGAGGCCCCGGGGTCCGTACCCACGGACCCCGGGGCCTCCCGGCGTTCCCCCCGCAGGGGCGTTCAGTGCCCCTCGCCGTCCGGACGGGCCTGCCGGGGGAGCAGGAAGGCGATCACGAAGGCCGCGGCGAGCAGCGCGGCGACGAGTCCGTAGGTCAGCCCGGCCGCGTGCCCGAACCCCTCGGTGGGGGCCCAGCCGAAGAACGCGGTGCCGAGCAGGGCGACGCCCATCGAGCCGCCGAGCTGCTGCTGGGCGTTGAGGACGCCGGACGCGGAGCCGGTCTCGGACTCCTCGACCCCCGCGAGCGCGATGTCGAAGAACGGCGCCATGATCAGGCCGAGACCGAGGCCGGCCACGGCGAGTCCCGGTGCCAGCTGCCAGGAGCCGAGGCCGGTGGCCCCGTCCACGGTGGCCCACAGGCCGAGCGCGCCCGCGGCGGCCAGCACCATGCCGAGGTGCAGCACCCGGCGGCCGTACCGGGGGGCGAGCAGGGCACCGGAGAGCACGGCTCCGACGACCACGCCGATCGAGAGCGGGATCATCGACAGCCCGGCGTGCAGCGGTGTCCAGCCGAGACCGAGCTGGAGGTGGAGGGTGAAGACCAGCATCAGGCCGGAGAGGGCGGCGAAGAAGACCAGCCCGGTGGCGAGCGCCGAGACGAAGGCCCGCTTCCCGAAGAGCGAGGGCTCGATCAGCGGGGTGCCGCCGCGGCGCAGGACGCCGCGCTGCTGGACGGTGAAGAGCCAGGCCGTCGGTACCGAGGCGGCCATCGAGAGGAAGGTCCACAGCGGCCAGCCGAGCTCCCGGCCCTGCACCAGCGGGTAGACCAGCAGCAGGACGGCCAGCCCGAGCACCAGCACACCGACCGGGTCGACCCTGCCGGTGCCGGTGCCGGTGCCGGTGCCGGTGGCGGCGCTGGTGGTGCGGTTGGTGGTGGTGCGGTCGCCGGGCAGGATCCGCCCGGCGGCGAGGACGGTGAGCAGGCCCACCGGCAGGTTGATCAGGAAGACCGCCCGCCAGCCGAGGCCGAACCAGTCGGCCCCGGTGAGGTAGCCGCCGAGGGTCGGGCCGAGCACCGAGGAGAGTCCCAGGACCGGGCCGAACAGGCCGAAGGCGGTGCCGAGCTCCTTGGGCGGGAACATCGCCTTGATCAGCCCGAGCCCCTGCGGGATGAGCAGTGCCGCGAACAGGCCCTGCACGGTGCGGGCGGCGACCAGGGTGCCGGCACCGGGCGCGGCCGCGCAGAGCGCCGAGGCGAGGGTGAAGCCGGTCGCGCCGAGGACGAACAGGCGCTTGCGGCCGAAGAGGTCGCCGAGCCGGCCGCCGGTGATCAGCAGGACGGCGAAGGCGAGCGTGTAGGACGCGGTGATCCATTGGATCTGGGCGTCACTGCCGCCGAGGTCCTCCCGGACGGCGGGGGCGGCGACGCCGACGATGGTGGTGTCGAGGAGGTCCATCACCTCGGCGGCGAGGACGACGGCGAGTCCCGCCCAGCGCAGCCGGTAGCCGGTGGACGGCTTTCCGACGGGCGCGGGTGGGGCGATCTGACTGGTCATGGGGAGGTCTCCGGAGCGAGAGCCAGCGACGAACGACGTTCGTCATAACGAACACTGTTTTTCTGAACGAACAGTGTTCTCCCATGGAACGGTGTTCGTGTCAAGTACTGTGGGTCCTGTCACCGACCCACGAAGGAGCCCCCATGACCAGTGCCGCCCCGCGCTCCGGCTGGCCCGAGCACTGGCAGGACAGGGAGCGGGCACCCCGGCGGCAGCCGCTGAGCCGGGAGCGGATCGTCGAGGCGGCGCTGCGGATCGTCGACACCGAGGGCATGGACGCCCTGAGCATGCGCCGCGTCGGCCAGGAGCTCGGCACCGGCGCGGCCAGCCTCTACGCCCACGTGGGCTCCAAGGAGGAGCTGGTCGAGCTGGTCCTCGACCTCGCCTACGCCGGAATCGAGCTGGAGGAGGCCGATCCGGCCCGCTGGGAGGAGCAGATCAAGGGCCTGCTGCGGCGCTCCCGCGAGGCACTGCTCTCGCACCGGGACCTGGCCAAGGCCGCCGTGGTCGCGAACGTCCCGGTCACCCCGCACGCGATGGACATCGCCGAGACGATGCTCGCCATGCTGCGGGCCGGCGGGCTGGACGAGCAGACGGCCGCCTACGGGGTCGACCTGCTGGGCCTCTACACCACCGCGACCGCCTTCGAGGCGTCCACCCGGGGCGGAGGCAACACCGAGGAGTTCACCGAGCGGATCCGCGACTACTTCGCGACCGTCCCGACCGGGCGCTACCCGATGATCACCTCGATGGCCGCCGCGCTCACCCGCAACGTCGGCGACGAGCGGTTCGAGTTCGGCCTGGACATCCTGGTCGCGGGCCTCGCCCGGCAGGTCCCGCGCCAGGCCTGAGGCCGCCCCCGGGTACGACGGAGCCCCCGTCCGCGGTCGGACGGGGGCTCGTCGGTGGTTCTTGGTCGGTGGGCCAGGTCGGCCAGGTCGGCCAGGTCGGCCAGGTCGGGCCGGATCAGCCGGCGTCGGCCGCCGGCCGCCGGTTGCGCTGGTCCAGCGAGGCCAGGTAGGCGTTGTACGCCGCCAGCTCGGCGTCACCGCTGCGGTCCTCGGCGCGGTCCCGGCGGCGCGAGAGCCGCTCCTCCGAGCGCATCCACTGGTAGACCAGCGCGATCAGCACGATCGCGGTCGGGATCTCGCCGAACGCCCAGGTGATGCCGCCGGCCAGCTTCTGGTCCGCCAGCAGGTCGGTGCCGGGAGGCGCCCCCTCGGCGGTGAAGGTCTTGACCAGCTGGTGGTTGGCCATCATCACCGCGACACCGAAGAAGGCGTGGAACGGCATGCCCATGAACAGCTCGATGATCCGCATCACGTGGCCGGACCGGTTCGGGCCCGGGTCCACGCCCATGATCGGCCAGAAGAAGGCGAGCCCGGTCGCCAGGAAGTGGACCATCATGAAGATGTGCCCGAGCCGGTACTCCATGAGGAAGTCGAACAGCGGGGTGAAGTAGACCCCGTACAGGCTCGCGATGAACAGCGGGATGGTGAACGCCGGGTGCGAGATCACCTTCACGTAGGTGCTGTGCAGCAGTGCCACCAGCAACTCGCGCGGCCCGCGCGGACGCCCCTTCCCGGCCGGCCGCAGCGCGCGCAGCGCCAGCGTGATCGGCGCCCCGAGCAGCAGCAGGATCGGCGACAGCATGGAGAGCACCATGTGCTGCATCATGTGCGCGCTGAACAGGACCATGCCGTAGTCGTTCAGCCCGCTGCAGGTGACCAGGATCACCGAGCCGATGCCCAGCACCCAGGCCACCGTGCGCCCGACCGGCCAGCCGTCCCCGCGCCGCCGCAGCCGCACCACGCCGAGGAGGTACAGCGCGAGCCCGGCCAGGGCGGCGGCCAGGAACACCCAGTCCGGGGACCAGGTGAGCACATTGGAGAACGAGAACGGTCCTAGCTCGGTCATCCCGCCGTGGTGGTGCATGCCTGACATTCCGTCGCCCATCGGCGGGTCCTGCTTTCCGTCCTCGCGGCCCCTGGGTGGGTCCGGTTCGCCCGTTTTGCTTCGTCGTACAGCCTAGGCGGGCCTTACCCGGGGCCTCCGGCCGGGGTCAGCCGTCCGGGGTCAGCCGTCCGGAGTCAGCCGTCCGCGCGCGTCGAACCGGCGAAGGCCACCAGCCGTTCGGCCACGGCCTCCGGCTGGTCGACGTGGGCGGTGTGCCCGGCGCCCTCGAAGACGGTCCACCCGGCCCGCGGGTTGAGCGCCGCGGTGGCCTCCGCGTGCGCCGCCGGCCAGAACTGGCTCTCCGCGCCCGCGGTGATCAGCAGCGGGACCTCGGCCCGGGCGACGACGTCGCGCCAGTCCTGGCGAGAGTGGTCCAGCAGCAGCGGATAGGTGTCGGGCGTGATCAGGCTCTCGGCACCGCGCCCGCCGGCCGCCCTGATCGCGGCGTCCAGCGCGGCCGGGTCGGGCCAGTCCCGGCCGTGGCCGGTGGCGAAGGCCGTCGGCGAGCCGAAGAAGGTGCCGAGGTTCTCCTCCGTGAGGCCGTAGAAGCCGTAGGACCAGTCCGGGGCGTTGACCATCCTCGGGGACTGGTCGACGGTGGCGACCCCGGCGAGCCGGCCGGTGCCGAACAGGCTGACGTACGCCCAGATGGTGCTCGCCCCCATGGACTGGCCGATCGCGACCACCCCGCGCAGGTCGAGGGCGGTGACCAGGTCGTCCAGGTCCTTGCCGTGCCGGGACATCCGCTGCCCCCAGGACGGCCGGTCGGACTGCCCCTGCCAGCGGCGGTCCAGCGAGATCACCCGGTACCCGGCGGCGCGCAGCGGGGCCCACTGCAGCGCCCAGTCGTCGGCGGGCGCGCCGTACCCGGGCACGAGCAGGACCGGCTGTCCGTCGCCCTCGTCGTAGTAGTGGAGCGAGACGCCGTCGTTGGTGGTGATCCTGGGCACGGGGGGCTCCTGACCGGGTTCGGGGCATGGACCGGTCCATCGTCGCGGCGGGCGCCGGGCGCACCGGGCAGGCGCGGACGGGCCTCACCCGCCCGGCGTACCGGGCACGGTCGTCCGGTCGCCCCGGTGCTCCGGCCCCGGCCTTCCGGCGGGGCGCCGCCTCAGTGCTCCCCGCCGGTCCGCCCGTTCACCGCCTCCAGGTGCCGAACCGCCCACCACAGGGACAGCGCGTCCTCGGTGCGGGCCGGGTCCAGGCCGGTGGCGGCGGTCAGCGCGCGCAGCCGGTAGCGCAGGGTGTTGGGGTGGACGAACAGCGCGGCCGCGGCCTGCTCCGCGTTGGCGTCGGCGGCCAGGTAGGCGTCCACGGTACGCACCAGGGTGGCCCGGCGGTCACCGGAGGTGTGTCCGAAGCACCGCTCGACCAGCTGCCCGCCGACCGCCGGAAGGGTCAGCACCGCCAGGTGGAGCGGTAGTTCCCCGGTCCGCACCGGGCGGGCCAGGCCGAACGCCACGGCCAGTTCGTCGCACCGCTCGGCCTCGGCCAGCGACTCGCGCAGCCTCGCCAGCGGCCGGGCCGCCCCCAGGCCGGACGGTACGGCGACCCGGTCCGGCAGTGGGCGGGCGGTCAGGCCGACCACCCGGTCGGTCCCGGGTTCGGCCAGCAGGGCGACCGTGTACGGGCGCAGCTCCCGCTCCACGACCGCGATCGTCCGGCCCGCACCGGGCCGGGCGTGGCACACGTGGTACTCGCTGCGCAGATCGAGGCCGAGCGCGGCCGCGGCGGTGGCCAGGTAGTCGGTGGGCAGGTCCCCGGTGAGCAACTGGCGCAGCAGCAGGGTGCGGTGCTCCTGCGCGGCGGTCGCCTCGGCCAGGTCGCGTTCCCGGTGTCCCTGGACCACGGCGGCGGACAACCGGTCGCAGCAGTCCCAGAAGTCGCGGGCGAGTTCCAGCCCGGCCTGCTGGGCGTCGACGCGGCGGATCTGCAGGTAGAGGGCGTCGAAGGCGCGGCGGGTGGTCAGCCGGAAGGCCTCCAGGAGGGGTTCCAGACCGATGCCCTGCTCGGCACGCAGCGCCCCGAAGGCGGCGAACGCCGCCCGCTCCCCGGCGGTGGCGTCGCGTCCCTCGCGCAGCATCGCCAGGACCGGTGCCAGGACGGCGAGCAGGTCGCCGCGCACCCGGCCGGTGTCGTGCCCGTGGTAGGCCGGGATCTCGCGGACCACGGTGGCCGCCGCCGCGGTCGCGATGTCGTCGGGGGACAGATCCGCCAGGACGCGCCTGCGCTCCTCGGCCACGGTCGACCCGGTTCCTTTGTTCACACGGACAATTCTGGCCCCGCCGACACTGTGCCGCGCACCATGGCCGCCGAGCCGGCCGCGGGGCACCGTGGAGACCGGGAGCCGGATCCCGTTCCGCCCGGATCCGTCCCGCCCGAGCCCCGTCCAGCCCAGGAGCCGTCCGCCATGCCTCGCCCCGACCGTCCCGCCGCCGCCCCGCCCGGGCGACGGATCCCGTGGGACCGGACGGTGCGCAGTGCGGTCGCGATCACCGCGGCCCTGCTCGGCGCGCACGCGCTGGCGGGTGCCGCCGGGGTGCCGGTGGCCGTGGCCGGCGCGGTGTGCAGCGTCAACGGCGACCACAGCGGTCCGGTGCGCGAGCGCGCGGTCCGGTTCGCCGCGATCCTGGTCGGCGGGTCCGCCGGTCTGCTCCTCGGCCGTACCGCGCCCACGCCGGGCTGGGGCCAGGCCCTGTGCATGGTGCTGGCCGCCCTTGCCGCCGCGGTCGTCGGCTTCGCCCGGCCCGCCGACCAGCTGTTCGGCCTCAAGCTGATGGTGCTGACCGCCATCGGCATGGGCATGGGCGCCGGTCCGACGTCCGTCCGGACCGTCGCCCTCTACGGACTCGGCTGCGCGCCGATGGGTCTGCTTCTCGTCCTCGCCCGCCTGCGCGGCCGCCCCGCCGCCGGCACCACGGACCGCCCGGCACGGGCGGTCCGGTCCGGTCCGGCCCGCCGGGACGCCGTCCTGCGGCTGCCGCTGTGCGTCGGGACCGCCGCGGTCCTCGCCGAGCTGCTCCGGCCCGAGCACGCCTTCTGGCTGCCGCTCACCGCGGCCCTGGCCTTCCGTCCGGCCGACGCCTCGGTGCTGCGCCGGGTCGGCGACCGGGTGGCCGGCACGGTCCTGGGAGTCCTGGGCGCCGCGCTGGCGGCCCGCACGCTGTCCGGCTGGACGCTGGTCCTGCTCGCCGTCCTGGTGGGCGCGGTCCTCCCCGGGGCCACCGACCGCTCCTACGCCCTGCACACAGCGCTGGCGAGCGTCGTCGTCCTGGTGCTCGCCGTCCCCGGTCCGCCCTCGGACGGCCGGGTGATCACCGCCCGGCTGGTCGACACCCTCCTCGCCTGCGGGGTCGCCGTTGCCGTCGGTCACCCCTGGCGGCGGAGGCCCGCCGCCCACTGACCCCCCGTCGTACTCCTCTTCCGACATCCCCGCCCCGACACCCTCCCGGAGGCCGCCATGCCCAGGTTCGTCACGAGCGACAACACCGCCCTGCACTACTACGACGAGGGCACCGGCCGACCGGTCGTGCTGATCGCCGGCTACGGGGCGCCCGCCGACAGCTGGGCGATGCAGTGGGCCGCCCTGCGCGCGGCCGGACACCGGGTGATCTCCCTGGACCGGCGCTGGCACGGGCAGTCCGACCGGCCCGCGGGCGGGCAGCGCATCGCCCGGCACGGCACGGACCTGCACGAGTTCCTCACCGGGCTGGACCTCGACGACGTCACCGCGGTCGGCGCGTCGATGGGCGCGAGCACCGTCTGGTCGTACGTCAGCCTGTTCGGTGGCGAGCGGCTCGCCGGGATCGTCACGCTCGACCAGACCCCGCGGATGGTCAACGGCCCCGACTGGCCGTACGGCTTCCACGGGCTGACCACCGAGAACCTGGGCACCTTCTTCCTGCGGCCTGACGCCGTCGCGACCGGCCGCGGCCGCGCGTGGCCCGACCCGGTGGCCGTCGACGCGGGGATCAGACGGGCCGGGGGGCGTGGCATGAGCCGGCTCATCACCGACGACACCTACCCGCTGCTGTTCGACCACGCCTGCCAGGACTGGCGGGACGTCGTGGCCGGCCTCACCGTGCCCGCCCTGATCGTGGCCGGTGCCGACAGCCAGTTCTGGTCGAGCGAGCACGCCGGTGCCACCGCGGCCCTCAGTCCGCTGGCCCGCGCCGCGGTCGTCCCCGGGGCCGGCCACCCCGTCCACCTGGACCGCCCCGACGCGGTCGCCCGGCTGATCGTCGAATTCGCCGCCACGACCGGCTGAGCCCGGCGGCTCCTCGTCCGCACCCTCCTACCCCCGCCCGGCCCGAGGCTCCCGCCACGGGCCGGGCGGCCGTACGTCTCCACCACCCTCGACACCTGGAGCCCCCTTTGTTCACCCTCCCCAGCCCCGGCGGCATCCGCCTCCATGTCCGGACCTGGGCCCCCGACGGCCCGCCCCGCGCCGTCGTCCAGATCGCCCACGGCATGGGCGAGCACAGCGGCCGCTACGCGCGCCTGGCCGAGGCCCTCACCGCGACGGGCTGCGCCGTCTACGCGGGCGATCACCGCGGCCACGGCCTGACCATGCACGCGGGGCGCGGCCGGCTCGGGCCGGACGGCTGGAACGAGCTCGTGGGCGACCTCGCCCGGATCACCGCCGTCGTCGAACGCCGCCACCCCGGACTCCCCGTCGTGCTGCTCGGCCACAGCCTGGGATCGTTCGCGGCCCAGCAGTACACCCTCGACCACGCCGCGCGGCTGTCCGGCCTCGCACTGTTCGGCACCACCGCGCTGGACCACCTGGCCCGGAGCCTCACCGGGACCGGGCCACAGCTGCTCGCGGCCCTCAACGAGCCGTTCCGGCCCGCCCGCACGCCGGCCGACTGGCTCAGCCGCGACCCGGACGCCGTCGACGCCTACCTCGCCGACCCGCTGTGCGGATTCGCCCTGGACGCCGCCGGGCTGGCGGGGCTGACCGCCGCCGCACCCCGGCTCACCGACCCCTCCTGGGTCCGCCCCGACCTGCCGGTCGCGGTCTTCGCGGGGGAGGACGACCCGCTCGCGGCCGGTCTGGTGCCCGCGGACCTGGTCGCCCGCCGCTACCGGCACGTGGGATTCACCGACGTGGTCCACCACAGCTATCCCGGTGCCCGGCACGAGCTGTTGCACGAGACCAACCACGGGGAGGTCACCGCCGACCTGGTGGCCTGGCTGGCCAGGGTGACCGGCTGAGGTCCCGGGACGGGGAGACGGAGAGCCGGAGATGCGGCGCACGGCGGAAGGCCCGGCCCCCCGAACCCTGTGCGGGTTCGGGGGGCCGGGCCTTCCGCCGGTTGTGCGTGAGCCGGCCGGACGGCGCGGGTCAGAGCCGGCGCAGCGCGCCCTCGGCCCGGAGGTCGGCGAGCGTCGGGTAACCGTCCACGGCCATGATCAGGTCGGCCTCGGCGAGCAGCGAGCGCAGCACGTGCACGACGCCGTCGACGCCGCCGACGGCGAGACCGTAGGCGTACGGCCGGCCGACGGCGACGGCCGTGGCGCCGAGGGCGAGTGCCTTGATCACGTCCGCGCCGGTCCGCACGCCGGAGTCGAACAGCACCGGCATCCCGTCGGCGGCCTCGACCACACCGGGCAGGGCCTCCAGGGCCGGCAGCCCGCCGTTGGCCTGCCGGCCGCCGTGGTTGGAGCAGTAGACGCCGTCCACGCCGCCGTCCTTGGCCCGGCGGACGTCCTCCGGCGCGCAGATGCCCTTCAGGACGATCGGGAGGTCGGTGATCGACCGCAGCCACGGAAGATCGTCCCAGGTGAGCGGGTTGCCGAAGACGTTGATCCACTCGCGGACGGCGCCCCGGGGGTCCTCCTCGGGCGACTTGGCGAGACGCGCCCGGAACACCGGGTCGGAGGTGTAGTTGGCCAGCGCGTGGCCGCGCAGCTGGGGGAAGTTGCTGGTACTGAGGTCACGCGGGCGCCAGCCGGTCAGCCAGGTGTCCAGGGTGACCACGATGCCCTGGAAACCGGCGGCCTCCGCCCGGTGCACGAGGCTCTCCGCCAGGGCGCGGTCGGTCGGGGTGTACAGCTGGAAGAACCCGGGGGTGTCGCCGAACTCCGCGGCCACCTCCTCCAGCGGGTCGACGGTCAGCGTCGAGGCGATCATCGGAACACCGCTGCGCGCGGCGGCGCGCGCGGTGGCCAGGTCGCCGTGACCGTCCTGCGCGCAGAGGCCGATCACCCCGACCGGGGCCATCAGCAGCGGCGACGGGAGCTCGAGCCCGAACAGGTTCACGGACAGGTCGCGCCCGGTCGCGCCGACCATCATCCGCGGCACCAGGCCCCAGCGCTCGAACGCCGACACGTTCGCCCGCTGGGTGGACTCGTCCCCGGCGCCACCCGCGACGTAGGAGAGCACCGACGGCGGCAGCGCGGCCTGCGCGCGGGCCTCCAGCTCGGGGAAGGTCATCGGCATCGTCGGCTGCACCCCGAAGAGACCGTCGAAGTAGATCTCGTTCTGGTAGTCCCCGTACTGCCCGCGGGAGTTGACGTCCATGGTGTTCGCCGTCCTTCCAGACGCCGGCCGCCCGGGACCGTCCCGGGCGCGGCACCTCCCACCGTGCCGCCCGGTCGGCCCGCGGACCATGGCGCGGGCGCCAAGAAGGCCGGCCGCCGGACTGTCGCCACGGACAGGACCCGGTCGGCCGGCGTCGCGCGGGCCGAGGGTGTTCCCGCCGCGGGCACGCACGGACCGGCACCTCGCGGCCCGGGATGTCAGCCGATCAGGCCGAGCCGCGGGCCGCCCTGCCGGTACAGGCGGCGGAGGAACGCGAGCACACCGGCGGAACCGCCGGCCCAGCCCGCGCTCGCCGCGGCCAGGTTCGCGTCCGGGAAGACCGGACGGGACCGGGGGCCGCCGCTGCGGGTCAGGACGATCGCCGCGACGGTCCCGGCCGCCTCCCAGTACTCCTCGGAGCCGGTCGCCAGGGCCACGTCCACCATCAGGTCGCCGACACCGGACAGCCCGCAGCACTGCGTGACCAGCGGCATCCGCGGCGCCAGCACGGCGCAGGTGCGCGCGGCCCGCTCGGCGAGGACGAGGTGCTGCGGCTCGCCCAGCCGGTCGGCGGCCCGCACCAGCACGGCCCCGATCCCCGCCAGCCCTCGGCACCAGGAGCCGTAGCGTCGCGTCGCGGCCGGTGCGGTCGCCGCCGCGACGATGTCCGTGGTGACGGCCGCCAGACGCGCGCACGCCAGCCGGGCCCTGGCGGTCGCCCCGGGATCCCCGGTCGCCGCGGCGTACTCCGCCAGGAAGTACGCGACACCCGCCGTGCCGTGGGCCAGGCCCTCCCGCAGTGCGGCGTCACCGGCCCGTTCGACGGTCGGGGGCGTCAGCCGGGCCCGGTCGTCGGCCAGCATCCGGTCGCACTCGGCGGCGACGGCGAGGTGCCGGTCGGCCAGGCCGGGATCGCCCGCTTCGCGCGCCTGACGTGCGAGCAGCAGGCGGCCGACGCCGATGCCGGCGACACCCTCGATCATGTCCGCTTCCGGCGGTCCGCCGTCCGGGCCCCGGGTGGGCAGCGTGGCGTGGTCGACCGGTCCGTCGGCACGCGGCGCCCGCGCCCTGCCGACCGGGCCCGCTTCCGCCGCCGCGAGGAACAGCTCGACGCCGGTGCGGCCCGTGTAGAAGCCCGTGGACCGGCTCCGGGTCTGCTGCGCCGTCCACAGCGCCAGGGCGTCCACGGCTTCGCGCACCTCGGGCCGGTCCGCGTGGCGCAGCAGTTCCAGTCCGAGCCCCGAGCTGCCGGCGTAGACGTCGACCGGGGTCGGGACGTCCGCACGGGCGGCGAGCGCCGGATCCACGATCCTGCGTGCCTCGTCGACGCAGAACGCCGTCGTGTGCTCGACGATCTCCGCGAGCAGTCCGGCGTCGGGCCGCAGGCGCTGCGGACCCCCGGACGTCCTGCGCGTCTCCCGGGCGGCGGGTGCGGCGGGTGCGGCGGGTGCGGCGGGCGTGGCGGGCGCTGCGGGGGCCCCGGGTACCCCGGTCCTCGAGGCGCGGAGCCGTTCGGCGCCGGCCCCGCGCACGGCGGGGGCGAGGCTCGTCAACTCCTCGATCACCGTCCGGATCCACCGGTGCCGGTCGTCCGGGAGGACCCATGCCAGGCCCGCCAGGGTGCGCTCCCGGTTGACCCCGGCGTCCGCATCGACGATCACCGGGTCGAGACCGGTGGCGGCGAAGTGCAGGGTCGCGCCCAGGGCGTAGTAGTCGTCGACGGTCTCGGCGGGTCCGGCCGCACGCCGAACCGGCGCGCTGTACCCGGGAGTTGCGCCGTCCTGGCCGACGCCGTGCAGTTCGCCGATCCCGAAGTCGATCAACCGGCACCGGCCGGTGGCGTCGAGTACGACGTTGTCGGGCTTCAGATCGCGGACGACCACGCCCCGTTCGTGGACCTCGTCGAGGACGGACAGCAATCCGAGGGCCAGTTCGCGCAGCCCGCGCGGGGGTCCGGCGTCCCCGTAGGGTCCCTGGTCCCGGACGTCCCGTCGCAGGTTCCGGTCGCCGCAGTCGGTCAGCACCAGGTACTCGTCGGCCTCGTGGCCGAAGTAGTCCAGTGCGCGCGGCACCCCGGTGACGCCGTCCAGCGCGGTGAGGACGGTGCGTTCGTGGCGCAGTCGGTCCCGGGTGTCGGCACCCGATTCGTCCTCGGCCACGAAGGCCCTGGCCTGCTTGACCACCACCGAAGCCCCGGTGACCCGGTCGAGTGCCCGGTAGACATTGCCCCCGGGCTTGCGCGCGATGCCGCCGGTGATCCGGTAGCGTCCACCGCCCATGCCGGTCGCGGGCGTCGACGTGCCGGACGCGGGCGTCGACGGCTCGCCGCCGGCCCCGGACGCGCTCACGTTCCGCCGCCGGCCGGCGAAGGGGTCCTCGGCCCACGGGGGGCACCGGTAGGAGCCGGTGGCGAGTCCGTCGAAGACCCGGCCGTCCGGCCCGACCATGACCGACTCCAACCGTCCGCCGCGGCCGGTGCGGTAGCTGCCCGTGAAGGGGCCGTAACGGTAGTAGACCGGGGCCCGAGGGTCGACCCGTCGGTCGCTGACGACCTGCGGGCCCTCCAGGCCGTCCAGGACGGAGACGAGCTCCTCGGCGAGTTCGACCACGACGCCCGTCGCCGGGTAGACCGTGATCGCCTTGCCGACCACCCCCGCGCTCGCCGTGCCGGAGTTGATCTCGCGCAGGACCTGCGGGCTCCGGGCGGACTTCGCGTGGCAGACGAACCGCTCCAGCACCGGAAGCACGAGACCGGTCAGGGCCTCGAGCCCGTCGGGGCGGGCGGAGATGTGGAGCTTCCAGCCGTGGTCCATCGCAGGCATTCGCGGGTCGTTGAGATACGACCACCTGTGGTCCGACCACCCGCTGCGGCCGGCGATGGACCAGAGCACCCCTAGTCCCCGCAGGCGAAGCGGGTGGTGGCGGTCACCCAGGGGTCGGCCAGGCAGGCGGTGGCGCCGTGGTCGCTGCGGTCGTCGTCCTCGAACACGATGGCCTCGTCGTCGACCACCAGCGGGCCGGCGTTGCGGAATTCGTCGACCTTCGGGAGTTCGATCATGGCTACGGGCATGTGACGCCTCCAAGTCCTGTGCGTGGGTGAGGGCGCGGGTCGCGACCGCTGCGGACCGGCGGCTTGCTGGGCTGCGGTCCTGATCCACGAAGGTAGGGAGGAAGGGTGTCTCTGACAAGAGGTCAGGAAGTGCCAACTTTACAGCGTTTTCACAGATAGGAAGGCTTTGTTGTCCTCGAACACTTTGGTCGGCGGGTCGGCGGGTCGGCGGGTCGGCGGGTCGGCGGGTCGGCGTGACGGCGTGACGGCGGGTCGGCGTGACGGCGTGACGGCGTGACGGGTGTGCGGAGTGCCAGCCCCGGGCGTCAGCCGGCCTTGCGGGGCACGAGGGTGTTCCCGTTGGTGCGGCCGTTGGCGAAGTCGTCGACGTTCTGGACGGTGGTGTCGATGATCTGGCCGACGGCGGTGCGGGTGAAGTACGCCTGGTGGCTGGTGACGAGGACCTGGGGGAAGGTGACGAGGCGGGCGAGGGTGTCGTCGGTGATGCCCTCGATGGAGCGGTCGGTGAAGAAGACGCCGGTCTCCTCCTCGTAGACGTCGAGGCCGACGCCGGAGAGGCGGCCGGCGCGCAGGGTCTCGACCAGGGCGGCGGCGTCGACGAGGCCGCCCCGGCTGGAGTTGACGAGGATGGCGTCGTCCTTCATCCGGGCGAGCGCGGCGGCGTCGATCAGGTGGTGGGTGGACGGCAGCAGGGGGACGTGCAGGCTGATCAGGTCGGCGCAGGAGAGGAGTTCGGGCAGTTCGGTGTAGGTCATGCCGAGGTCGCGGCAGGCGGGGTTCTCGGCGATGTCCCAGCCGAGGAGGTGGGTGCCGAATCCGGCCGCGATGCGGGCGAAGCATTCGCCGATCTTGCCGGTGCCGATGACGCCGACGGTCATGCCGTGGATGTCGCGGCCGAGCAGGCCGTCGAGGCGGAAGTCGAACTCGCGGGAGCGGTTGGCGGCCCGGGTGAGGCGACGGTTGACGGCCAGGGCCAGGGTCCAGGCGTGTTCGGCGACCGCGTACGGGCTGTAGTGGGAGACCCGGGCGACGGTCAGGCCGAGGTCGGCGGCGGCGTCGAGGTCGATGTTGTTGAAGCCGGTGGAGCGCTGGGCGATCAGCTTCGTGCCGCCGGCGGCGAGGACGGCGAGGGTGGCGGCGTCGAGTTCGGCGTTGACGCTGCTGCTGACGACCGGGTGGCCGGCCGCGAGCGGGGCGGTGTCGCGGTTGAGGAAGACGGACAGGCAACGCAGCGCGTGCCGGCCCGCGAAGGCCTTCTCCAGCAGCGGTCGCTCGTCGGCCTGCACGCCGTACGCGAGGATCTCCATCGCCTGGTCCCTCCGGGGGTTCGTCCGGTTCGTCTGGTTCGTCCGGTCCGTTGCGGCCCTCCGGTCACGCTAGCCGCAACCCGTGGGGGCGGCCGGGTGCGCCCCGCCGGGTGCGACCGCTGCGTGTTCGGCAGGTGACAGAAAATGACCGAATTTATACGCAACCCTATGCACCCCCGCCGATCGGCTGTTCCGTAGGTCAAAAAGCATTGCGACCATCGAAACGGGTGATTCGATCAAGGAATCACCTTCGTTTAACGGTTAACCAACCGTTCGTGAACAGTGCCCGAACCACAGTCCCGGGCACCTGAGGGGGTATCACCATGTCCGAAGACACCCAGGCCACGGAGCTGACGCGCCGACGGATGCTCCAGGGGGCCGCGGCCGCCCTGACCGTCGCCACCGGCACCGTCGTGATCGGTCTCGCGGGTCCGGGCGGCGGCGCCGCCACCGCCGCCGACCCGGGCGCGTCCGACAGCTTCGACGAGGTCTTCCAGGGCCGGCGGATCCAGGGCCGCCCGGCCGCCGGGGGGAGCCACCACCACGGCGGCGGCACCGGCACCGGCGGGGGCACCGGCTACGAGGTGCGGATCGACGGCGACGAGCTGCACATGATGCGCAACGCCGACGGCACCTGGATCAGCGTCGTCAACCACTACCAGACCTTCGCGACGCCGCGCGCGCTCGCCCGGGCCGCCGTCAACGACCTCCAGGGCGCGACGCTCGTCCCGGTCGTCACCGTCTGATTCCGGCCACTCGCCCACCGCGACCGACCACCACCACAAGAGGGGGGACTCACATGGGAGTCCGCAAGAACCAGGCGACCCTGACGTCCCAGGAGAAGCGCGCGTTCGTGAACGCCGTGCTGGCGCTCAAGGCCAACGGCGGCTACGACCCGTTCGTCACCACGCACAACCAGTTCATCCTCAGCGACGTCGACAACGGCGAGCGCACCGGGCACCGCTCGCCCTCCTTCCTGCCCTGGCACCGCCAGTACCTGCTGGAGTTCGAGCGGGCGCTGCAGGCGATCGACCCGAGCGTCAACCTCCCGTACTGGGACTGGACCGCGGACCGCACGGCCACCGCCGGCATCTGGGGCGCCGACTTCATGGGCGGCAACGGCCGCAGCAGCGACGGTCAGGTGACCACCGGCCCGTTCGCCTTCTCGGGCGGCAACTGGCGGCTCAACGTCAACACCGACAGCCGCACCTACCTGCGCCGCCAGCTCGGCACCGGGGTGGCCCAGCTGCCCAGCCGCACCGACACCGAGTCGGTGCTCGCCATCACCACCTACGACGCGGCGCCCTGGAACAGCTCCTCCTCCGGCTTCCGCAACAACCTGGAGGGGTGGCGCGGGGTCAACCTGCACAACCGGGTGCACGTCTGGGTGGGCGGTCAGATGGCCACCGGCATGTCGCCCAACGACCCGGTGTTTTGGCTGCACCACTGTTTCGTCGACAAGCTCTGGTCCGAGTGGCAGAAGCGCAACCCCGGCCAGACCTATCTGCCGACGGCCGGCACGCCCGACGTGATCGACCTCAACGACCGGATGAAGCCGTGGAACACGGTCACCCCGGCCGATCTGCTCGACCACAGCGGCAAGTACACCTACGACACCGGTTTCTGACCGGCCGGTCCGCCGGTCCGGTCCCGCTCCCGGCGGGGCAGTCGCCGCGAACGGCCCCGGCCCCCGAGACTCGCGCTCTCGGGGGCCGGGGCACCGGACGTCGTGGGGGCGGGCGGTCAGATGACCGTCTCCGCCTCCAGGTAGCGGTCGGCCGGCACGGTCTTCAGCTCGGCCACCGCCTCGGCCAGCGGCACCAGGCTGATGTTGGTGCCCTGCAGGGCGGTGATGTGCCCGAAGGCGCCCTTGTGGACGGCCTCCACGGCGTGCCAGCCGAAGCGGGTGGCGAGGACCCGGTCGTAGGCGGTCGGGGTGCCGCCGCGCTGGGTGTGGCCGAGGATGACCGGACGGGCCTCCTTGCCGAGCCGGTGCTCCAGCTCGCCGGAGAGCTGGGTGGCGATGCCGGTGAACCGCTCGTGGCCGTAGATGTCCCTGGTGCCCTCTTCCCAGTGCATGGTGCCGGGCTCGGGCTTGGCGCCCTCGGCGCAGACCACGATGGCGAACTTCTTCTGCCGGTCGAAGCGCTCCCGGACGACCGCGGTGAGCTTCTCGATGTGGAACGGGCGCTCCGGCACCACGATCGCGTGCGCGCCCGCCGCCATGCCCGCGTTCAGCGCGATCCAGCCGGTGTGGCGGCCCATGACCTCGACCACCATGACGCGCTGGTGCGACTCGGCCGTGGTCTTCAGCCGGTCCAGGGCCTCGGTGGCGACCGACACGGCGGTGTCGAAGCCGAAGGTGACGTCGGTGCACGCGATGTCGTTGTCGATGGTCTTCGGCACACCGACGATCGGCAGGCCCGCGTCGCTCATCAGCTTGGCGGCCTTGAGGGTGCCCTCGCCGCCGATCGGGATCACCGCGTCCAGGCCGAGGTCCGCGCAGTACTTCTTGGCGCGCTCGACGCCGTCGCGCAGGTGGCTGGGCTGGACCCGGGAGGACCCGAGGATGGTGCCACCCTGGGCCAGGATGCCGCTCACCGAGTCGAGGGTCAGGGGCCGGTGGTGCCCTTCGAGGAAACCGCGCCAGCCGTCCTCGAACCCGATGATCTCGTCGCCGTGGTCGACCACCCCCCGGTGGACCACGGACCGGATCACCGCGTTCAGGCCGGGGCAGTCACCGCCGCTGGTCAGCACTCCAATACGCATTGCTTTGCAACTCCCGAGCAGAACCGAGGAACGGCCGGACTACAGGCTGGGACGACGGACCGCCACCACGACAGGCCGTACCCGCGCCGGTGGGCGCGGAGGTGACCGTCGGGTGAAGGACCGGCCGATCCGGACAGAACATCCGAAACCGGCCGTGGAGTCGAGCATACGGCGCCTGCGTCCGGCCGGGCAGGAGCCGACGCGGGAGCGGCGTCGTCGACGCCCCCGCGTGGAAATGCAGCCTGCTGCCGAGGAGGGTGTGCAGCCGGCAGCCCCGGGACGGGGCAGCCCCATTGTCGTACGTCCCGGCCCGCCCGGGGAGCCCATGACCGCATCGCGGGCACCGGGCGGACGGACCGGGGAGTACTACGCGGGGCGCGTCGTGGCCGCGATGCGCTCGGCGCGCAGCGCGTCGTACCAGGTGGTGTCGGCCGGCGGCAGGGCGCTCACGTCCAGTGCCAGCTTGAGCAGCATGTCGGCGACGGCGGGGTTGCGCGCCATCACCGGGCCGTGCAGGTAGGTGCCGAAGACGGTGTCCCGCCAGGCGCCCTCGGTGCCGTCGCCGGTGCCGTTGCCCCGGCCGGCGGTGACCCGGGCCAGCGGCTTGACGCCCTGGCCGAGGTGGGTCACGCCCTGGTGGTTCTCGAACCCGGTCAGCTGCGGCAGGCCGAGCGCCGGGTCCACGTCGGCCAGCACGTCGCCGACGCAGCGCTCGCCCTCGCCGCGGGTGGTCCACACGTCCAGCAGGCCGAGGCCCGGCTCGCGCTGGCCGAGGTCGTTGACGAACTCGTGGCCGAGGATCTGGTAGCCGGCGCAGACCGCGAAGATGATCGCGCCGTTCTCGGCCGCCCGCACCAGACCGGTGTCGTTGCGCAGCCGCTCGGCGGCGAGCCGCTGCGGGCGGTCCTCGCCGCCGCCGATCAGGTAGATGTCCCCGCTGGTGGGCACCGACTGGTCGGAGCGGACGTCGATCCGGGTCACGTTGAGATGGCGCTGGCGGGCCCGGCGCTCCACGACCAGGGCGTTGCCCCGGTCGCCGTAGGTGCTGAGCAGGTCGGGGTAGACCCAGACCACGCGCAGGCTGCTCTCACTCATCCTCGAAGGCCTTCCATGACGTACGTGCGGTGGGCTGCTGGGTGCTGCGGGTGCCGCTCCGGCATCAGCCGGCCACGACCTTCCGCAGCTGCTGGAAGGCGGTGTAGTTGGCGATCGCCTCGATCCGGCCGGGCGGTGCCATCCGGACGGCCTGCTCCAGCGAGTCCACGACGTGGAACTGCAGCCCGGCGACCTCCAGGCGCACCGCGAGGTCCAGCTTGCGCTGGCCCAGCACGAAGACCGGGTGCCCGGCCAGCCGCTCGTAGTCGACGTCCCACAGCCAGGAGGTGTCGGTGCCGTCCGCGTCGAGCGCGTTGACCGAGAGCACCACCGGGGTGGGCGGGCCGTCGATCAGCGAGAAGGTCTCCAGCCAGCCGGCCGGGTTCTTGGCCAGCAGCAGCCTTATGTCACGGCCCTGGTACTGCACCACGTCGTAGCGGCCGGCGACCGCGGTGACGCCGCGCATCCGCTCCAGGGCGACCTGCGGGGAGACGCCGAACACGGCGGCGACGGCGGCCGAGCTGGTGGCGTTGGCGAGGTTGGCCCGGCCGGGCAGCTGGAGCTGGATCGGCCAGGCGCCGCGCTGCGGGTCGATCACGTGGGTGCCCTGGAGCGCCCAGTGCGGGTTGGGGCGCCGGAAGCCGCACTCCTGGCAGAACCAGTCGTCGCCGGGGCGCTGCATCACACCGCCGCAGGCGGGGCAGGACCAGGCGTCCTCCTTCCACGCCTGTCCGGCGGCCACCCAGACCACCTTCTTGCAGGAGGAGGCGGCCCAGGTCACCAGCGGGTCGTCGGCGTTGGCGATCACCACGGCCTCGGTGTCCTGGAGGCCCTCGCGCCACTTCTCGGCCATCATCCGGGTCTCGGCCGCGCGGTCGAGCTGGTCGCGGGAGAGGTTGAGCAGGGCGATCGCCTTGGGGCGGGTGTCGCGGGCGACGCCGGCCAGGTACTTCTCGTCGACCTCGATCACGCCGAAGCGGGCCTCCGAGCCGCCGGCCAGGGCGGAGGTGATGCCGGCCGGCATGTTGGCGCCCAGGGCGTTGGAGACCACCGGGCCGGCGGCGCGCAGCGCCTCGGCGATCAGGCGGGTGGTGGTGGTCTTGCCGTTGGTGGCGCTGACCAGCACCACGTCCAGGTGGTCGGCGAGGGTGGCGAGCAGATCGGGGTCGAGCCTGAGCGCGACCTTGCCGCCGATCACCGAGCCGCTGCCTCGGCCGGCCTTGCGGGACACGGCGGCCGCCACCTTGCCGGCGGTCACCGCGATCTTCGCGCGTGCCGGCAGCGAGGCGTCGCGTGCGCCTGTGGGCTCCGATTCGGTGCCTGCCATGCTCAGTGGTTCCTCCTTGCTGCGGCACCGCCCGGGGGCCGGACTACGGGCCGTCGGGCGGCGGGGACGGGATCAGCCTACCGACTCCGCCGCCCGGCTCGACGCCCCGGACCCCGTGCCGCCTGCTGCGACGCCCCGGGAGCGGCGGTCCGGGAGATCCTGACGTGGGGTCAGGATCGGCGGTGTACGGACGGGCCGTTCGCCGTCGGGGACGCGTGGGCGGGGTGCGGCGGTTCCCCGCGCGCCCCGGGCCGGGCGGCACGGAGGCCGCCCGGCCCGGGGCCGGTGAGGTTCTTGGTGAGGATGTGGTGAAGAAATGACCGGACGATTACCGGACCTGTCCGATCAGCTCACGGATTCGCTCGCCGATCCGCTCGCCGATCCGCTCACCGGTACGGCTCGAGCGCGACGCCGGGCGGCCCGAGGGCGGCCCGGAGACCGGCCCCGAGCGCGGCCCGGGGAGCACGCCCCGAGGGGCCGTTCTCAGCGCCCCGGACGGGTCTGCCACGGCACCGGGAGCTCCTCGGCGGCCTCCGCCAGATGGGCGGTGATCACCAGGGTGCCCTCGTCCACCTCGTAGTCCAGCGGGGCCGCCAGCCGGCGCATGGTCGCGATCAGCCCGGTGTTGGACGACCGGGTGACCGCGTACACCGTCTCCACCCCGGCCTCCAGGGCCAGCGCGGACATCCGCCGCACGAGGTCCAGGCCCAGCCCGCGCCGCTGCCAGGCGTCCTCGACCAGCACCGCCACCTCGGCGCTGTCGTCGTCCCACATCAGGTGCCCGAGGGCGACGATCCGCCCGTCCGCCGTCTCCACCGCCAGGGCCTGCCCGTGCCGGGCGTCCAGCAGGTGGTCCAGGTAGCGGTCGGCGTCCCGGACCGGCCCGTGGTAGCGCTTGCGCAGGGTCTCGGGCGAGCAGCGGTGGTGCATCGCCAGCGCGGCCGCCTTGTCGTCCGCGTCCGCGCGGCGCACGGTCAGCTCGGCGCCGGCCGGCACGCTCGGCCGGGCTCGGACGTCCGGCACCCGGGGGCCGAGCAGGGTGTCCAGCTCGACCAGGGCCTGCGCCCGGGCGAACTCGGTCGGGGTGAACGGCAGCTGCGGGCGGGTGAGCTCGATCAGCTCGCCCGAGGGCGCGGGCAGCCGCATCACATGGCCGTCCACCCCGGCGGTGCCGCGCCCGGCCGCCCCCGGGTACTGCCGGATGCTGCACTGCCCGAAGAGCCGGCGCAGGGCGATCGGCAGCTCCGCGGCGTCCAGCGCCGTCCGGGTGGCGAGGGCCAGGACGTGGGTGGGCACGTCCACCAGGTCGTGCGCGTCGGCCGGGCCGGTCCAGATGTCGTGCCCGCCGGCCCCGGCCACCAGCGCGGTCAGGTCGGCCCGGGTGAGCGAGTGCGGCGCGCGGACGAAGAACTCGTCCACGGCGCCGGTCGGCAGCGGGTGGGACTGCATCGAGACGATGTTCACCTGCCGCCCGGCGAGGGCCGCGCAGACCCGGGCCAGACTGCCGGGGGAGTCCTGCACGGTGGTGCGGACCCGCCACAGCGTGCTGCCCTCGAAGTCGTGCAGCGGTCCCCGCAGCGGCTCGGCCTCGGGCGCCCCCGGCGGCGCGGGCGCGTCCGGCGCCGGGGGGCCGTGCAACTGGTGGCGGTGTGCCCACCAGGTGTGGAACAGCGCGGTGGCGAGCAGCGCGACGGCGGACGCGCCGAGCACCACCGGCCCGTCCGGCCCGTGCACCACGAGCTTGGCCACCAGATCGGCGGCGGTCACCGAGAGGAAGACGGCGGAGAGCTCCACCGCGTCGCGCCGCCAGCGGTGGCTGCGGAGGCCGCGGCGCTGGGCACGGGAGGGGGTCGTGGTCGGATCGGTCGTGGACGTCAGCTGCTCCGTGTGCTCCATGCCATCAATCTGCCGCTTCCGTGTTTCACGATCACGAATCCTCCGTGACCCCGCGGTTAATGGTGCCGTGACTCGATCACCGTCGCCGGTCACCCGGAGTGCTCGCGCCCGGCGGCCTTGACCTCGGCGAGCAGAACGGCGAGGTCCTCCTCGGTGGTGGCGGGATTGAGCAGGCAGGCGCGGAGGATCTCCCGGCCGTCGAGCCGGGCGCCGGTGAGGAAGGCGCGGCCGCGGCGCTGGACGGCGGCGGGGAGCTCGCGGTTGACGGCGTCGAGGGCGGCCTCGTCGGTCCGGCCGGCGGGGCGCAGCCGGAACGCCACGATCGAGGTCTGGACCTCGGCGAGGAGTTCCAGCTCCGGGTCCGCGGTGACGAGTTCGCCGAGCCGGCGGGCCAGGGCGGTGGTCCGGGCGATGTCGGCGGCCAGGCCGTCGCGGCCCCGGTGGGCGATGGTCGCCCACACCTTCAGGGCGCGGAACGGGCGGGTCTGCTCGGTCCCGTACTCGGAGAACCAGCCGAGCTCGCCGGCCGCCTCGTCGCGCAGGTAGGAGGGGACGAGGCTGAAGGCGGCGCGCAGCTCGGCGGGGTCGCGGACCAGCGCGCAGCCGCAGTCGACCGGGACGCCGAGCCACTTGTGCGGGTCGAGGGCGAGCGAGTCGGCGCGGGCCAGCCCGGCGTAGCGGTGGGCGATCTCCGGGTCCAGCACGCCGAACGCCCCGTAGGCGCCGTCCACGTGCAGCCAGAGCCGCTCCTCGGCGCACAGGTCGGCGATCGGGTCGAAGGCGTCGACCGCGCCGGTGCCGACCGTGCCGGCCGAGGCCACCACCAGGAACGGCAGCAGTCCGGCGGCCCGGTCGCGGGCGATCGCGGTGCGCAGCTCGGCGGGGTCGAGGAGGCCGTCCGGTCCGGTGGCGACGGCGCGCAGGTGCTTGCTGCCGAGGCCCAGCAGCTCGGCGGCCTTGCGGACGCAGGAGTGGGTCTCGCCGGTGACGTAGCCGACCAGCGGCGGCATCCCGGCCAGGCCGTCCTCGCGGACGTCCCACCCGGCGGCGCGCGCGGCGCGGTTCCGGGCGGCGGCGAGGCAGACGATGGTCGCCATCGAGGTGCCGGAGGTGAGCAGCCCGCCGCCGGGCGGGTGCGGGAAGCCGACGAGTTCGGCGATCCAGCGGACCACCGCCCGTTCGAGGTGGACGTCGGCGTGGTCGCCGCCGGCCGAGCTCGGGTTCATCGCGGCGGCGGCCAGGGTGGCGAGCACGCCGGCCGGGGCGGGCGCCGAGTTCACCCAGCCGAAGAAGCGCGGGTGGCCGTTGCCCATCGGGTACGGCAGGACGTCGCGGCCGACGGCGGCCAGCAGCTCGCCCAGCGGACGGCCGGCGGCGGGCAGCGGGGCGTCCAGCAGGGTGCGGCGGGCGGCGTCGTCCATCGGCCGCCAGACCGGACCGGCGGCGATCCCGGCGAGGTGGTCGGCGGCCAGGTCGGCGGCGGTGTGCGCGGCGGCGCGGAAGTCGTCGGAGGTCATGCGGTGGCTCCTGGTGGTGCGGGGCCCGGTGGCGCGGCGTCCTCGGCGCACCCGAACGCCGCGATCCTACGGAAACGGGCCCGCGCCGTGCGGCGCGGGCCCGGAATCCGGGACGGCCCGGCGCCCGGGAGGCCAGGGTGATCGGTCGACCGCGAGCCGTGATGCGCCGGTGGTGGCCCGGGTGGCGCGGGCGATCGCCCGATCGTCCGGCGCCGGGCGAACCGCGACGGTGCCCCGAACGGGGCGGCGGTTGCCCGGTGCGCCTGCGGGACAACGGAACTGACATGTCCTCAGAAGAACTTCGCATGCGCCGAATTCCCGGGACCGGGCGGGCAACCTCCGGCGGAGGGACGGGCGTCATCCGGGCATCGGGGCACCGCGCCCCGGGTCTGGAGGTACGACATGGCTGTCGGAACACGCATCCGACTGTCGTTGACAGGCGCGCTCGCCGCGCTCCTCGCGTGCGGGGTCCTGCCCGCCACCGCCTCGGCCGCCCCGGAACCATCGCCCGCCGCGGGGGCGGCGCGCTGGACGGCGGCCAAACTGCCCGGTGGCGACACCGTGCTGACCGGCTCCACCCGTCCCGAGGCCCGCACCACCTGGGCAGCCGGCTTCCGGGTCGTCCCGGGCGGCGACGGGAGCGTCGGGTTCGACCCCGTGCTCTACACCCGCGACGACCGCCGCGACGGGAAGTGGACCGAAGTGCCGACCGCTCCCGGCGGGACGGAGCGGGTCAACGCCGTCGCGGCGACCTCGGCCCGCGACGGCTGGCTGGTCGGTGACTCCGGCCGGGGCGGTGGGCCGGTCATGACCCAGTACTGGAACGGTCGCTCCTGGCAGATCGAGCAGGCTCCGATGCCCGCCGACTCGGCCGGCGGCGGCCTGCTGGGAATCGCCGCGCTGACGCCGAACGATGCCTGGGCGGCGGGCTGGAGCCAGGGGGCCGACAGCCACGTGGGCATCGTCCAGCACTGGAACGGCCGCTCCTGGCGGCAGGTCGAACTGCCCGCGCCGTACCAGAGCTGGGGCCTCAGCGCGATCGCCGCGGCCGGCCCCGACGACGTCTGGGCGGTCGGCAACGGCTACGCCGAGGACGACCGGCCGGTCGCCCTGCACTACGACGGGCGCGGCTGGAGCGTCGTGCCGGTGCCGGTCTTCGGCGGCCTGTACGGCGAGTTCAACGATGTCGTGGTGAAGGGGCCGCGCGACGTGTGGGCGGTCGGGCGCGTGGTGCTGGACGAGAAGGACCGCGGCCACGCGTTGCTCATGCACTGGGACGGTCGCGCCTGGACCCGGGTCGAGGCTCCCGAGGGCGCGGGCGCGGTGAGCGGCGCCGCGTCCGCGCCGGGCGGCATCGTGACGGTGGGCCGGGTCTCGGGCGGCGGCGAGGACGCGTACGCGCTGCGGGTGACGGGCTCGCGGGCGACCTCGCTGGACTTCCCGGAGTCCGGCGCGGGCACGGCGTACTGGTCCTGGAAGGTGTCCACCAGCGGCCGTGAGGTGACCGTCACCGGCGCCTTCAACTACGAGAAGCAGCGACTCCCGCAGCCGATGGTGATGACCACCCGGCTCTGACCGCAGTGCTCTGATCGCAGTGCCGTGACCGTACGGCCCCGGCCGTACGGTCGCACCCGGTCCGGCGGCCCCGCCACGGCGGTGGGGCCGCCGGACCCTGCCGTCCCGCCGCCGGTGCGGCATCCGTCCGCGAGCGGGCGGCCGTCGGAGTTCCCGCGCCGGCCGCCCGCGGACGCCGTGCCGTACGCGCCGCACCTCCTCAGTCGAGGGAGGCCGAGAGCCCGCCGGCGGAGCGGCAGTAGCCCTGCATCTCCTTGTCGGAGAACTTGGCGCAGAGCCGGCCGGCCGCGCCCGCGTCCGTGTAGTTGACCGTGTAGTAACTGACCAGTCCCTCGGCGCAGGCCTTGCGCTGCCAGCCGTCCGCGGCGGTGGCGCACTGCTGGGCGGCCCAGTCCTCGCGGTCCAGGTTGTACTTCATGGTGCGCGAGCCGACGCCCCGGCTGCAGTCGACCGCCCCGCCGGAGGCCTTGCCGTTGAGGCACCACTTCAGTGCCTCGGCGTACACCTCGGGGTGGTTCGGGTAGTCGTGCGAGGAGAGGTAGAAGGTCGGCGCGTAGAAGAAGCAGGCGGACTGGAACAGCGCCGGCTGGTCCTTGCACGGGTACAGCGGGTCCTGGGCGAGCTTGTCGGCGGGGAGGTTGGCCTTGGCCTTCTCGTCCTCCTCGTCCGGGCCGAAGAGCTGCATGAACAGGCCCTCGGAGCAGCGGATCCGGTTCTGGTCGGTGGTGAACTTGTTGCACAGCTCGCGCGCCTTGGCGACGTCCTGCTTGGCGACGAACATGGTGCCGTGGCCGACGCCGTGGATGCACGGGCCGCTGTTCTTGGGCGCGCAGAGCTTGACCAGGTCGGTCTCCGGCTGGGCGGAGGCGTTGAGCATCTCCTCCACCGCGCCGTGGAGGTAGCCGGCCGCGCAGGTCTCGTGCGGGAAGGAGATGACCTTCTGGAAGTCGGCGTTGAACCGCTTGACCGCCGCGTGCCCGAGCTCGTGGGCGATCGGGTGGCAGAACCGGACGGTGTAGGGCAGCTGCTTGGTGATCCGGTCGAGGTCGGCCAGGGCGACGCCGGGGTCGCTGGCGTCCATCTCGGCCATCAGCTTGTTGCGCAGCGTCGAGCGGGTCCACACCGCCGGGTCGCCCGTCGCGGTGGCCGACGCGGCCGGCCGGCCGGTGCCGGCGGGCGCGGCGCCGGCCGGGCCGGCGGTGCCCCCGGCCCCGGTTCCCGGGACGGCCGCGGCGACGGCCGCGCGGTCGGCGGTCTGCTGGGGCGTCCAGTCGGTGACGGCCACCGACCCCAGGCCCAGCACCCCGAGCAGCAGGGCGGTGAGGATCGCGAAGGCGCGCGGTTGCATGACGGAGATCCCCCGGCGGATCGGGACGGACGGGACGTTCCCCATCCTGACGGCACGGGTCTCGGATTCCGTGTTTTCGGCCGCCATTCGGGAGGTGTCGGCGACGCTATCGCACGTCCCGCCCGGTCAACGAGGCGGGTTCACGGCGGGTCACCCTCCCCCGGGCGGCGCAACGGCGCACCACCCGGGGCGCCCGGGGTCAGAGCTCGAGCGACACCTGGTACTCCGTCAGCCAGGTGTCCAGGTCCAGGGCCAGATCGGCCGCCAGCCGGACCGTCTGCGGGTCGGTGTCCGGGGCGAGCGCGTCGGCCAGCTCGCGGCGGTCGAGCAGGGCGAGGGCGGGGGAAGCGGGGTCGGCGGCCAGCCCGGCGAGGCCGCGGCGGAGCAGCTCCGGGTAGCGCGGGTCCTGGACGATCGGGTACGGGCTCTTCGCCCGGTCGGCGATCACGGCCGGCAGCACGTCCCGGACGGCGGCGCGCAGCAGGCTCTTCTCCCGGCCGTCGAAGGACTTCATCGTCCACGGCGTGTTGAAGACGTACTGCACCAGCCGGTGGTCGCAGAACGGCACCCGCACCTCGAGCCCGCCGGCCATGCTCATCCGGTCCTTGCGGTCCAGCAGGATCCGCACGAAGCGGGTCAGGTTGAGGTACGACACCTCCCGCATCCGCCGTTCGAACGGCTCGGTGTCCGGCAGGTGCGGCACCTCGGCGAGCGCCTCCCGGTACCGGGCGCGCCGGTAGCCGGGCAGGTCGAGCTTGGCGAGCAGTTCCCGGTCCAGCAGTTGCTCGCGCGGGCCGGTGCCCGCGCCGCCGAAGCCGCTGACCGCGGCCGCCCACGGGAAGTCGTCGGTGTCGAGGGCCTTCGGGTCGTGGAACCAGCGGTAGCCGCCGAACAGCTCGTCCGCGGACTCGCCGGACAGTGCGACCGTCGAGTGCTCGCGGACCCTGCGGAAGAGCAGCAGCAGGGAGGTGTCCATGTCGCCGACGCCGCCCGGCAGGTCCCGGGCGCGCAGGGTGGCGAGCCGCTGCTCCGGATCGGTGAGGGCGGCGCTGTCCAGCTCGATCACCGAGTGGTCGGCGCCCACGTGCCGGGCGAGCAGCTCCGCGTACGGCCGGTCCGGGGTGGTGCGGATCGCGTCCGGGCGGAAGTGCTCGCGCTGCCCGGTGAAGTCGACCGCGAAGGAGCGGACCGGCCCGGTGCCCGCCGCGTCCAGGTTGCGGGCGGCCAGGGCGGTGACCGCGCTGGAGTCGAGACCGCCGGAGAGCAGCGAGCAGAGCGGCACGTCCGCCTCCAGCTGGCGGTGGACGATGTCCTCCAGCAGGGCCCGGACGGTGCCGATCGTGGTGGCGAGGTCCTGGGTGTGCCGGCGTGCCTCCAGCGCCCAGTAGCGGTGCACCGAGACGCCGCCGCGCCGGACCCGCACCAGGTGGCCGGGCCGGACCTCGGCGATGCCCCGGTACGGGGTGAGGCCGGGGGTGCGGGTCATGGCGATCAGCTCGCGCAGCCCGTCCAGGTCGACCACCGGGCGCACCGCGGGGTGGGCGAGCAGCGCCTTGGGTTCCGAGCCGAAGACGACGCCGTCCGGGGTGGGGTGGTAGTGCAGCGGCTTGACGCCCATCCGGTCGCGGACCAGGAGGAGTTCCTCGGTGCGGGCGTCCCAGAGCGCGAAGGCGAACATGCCGTTGAGCCGCCCGGCGACGCGCTCGCCCCACTCCAGGTAGCCGCGCAGGACCACCTCGGTGTCGCAGCGGGTGCGGAAGCGGTGGCCGGCGGCCACCAGCTCGGCGCGCAGCTCGTGGTGGTTGTAGACCTCGCCGTTGTAACTGAGGGCGGCCAGCAGCCGGCCGTCGTGCTCGGCCGTCATCGGCTGGGCGCCGCCCCCGGGGTCGAGCACGGCGAGGCGCCGGTGGCCGAGGGCGGCGTGCCGCTCCAGCCGGGAGCCGCCGTCGTCCGGGCCGCGGCAGAGCTGGGTGGCCGTCATGGCGTCGAGCACGTCGCGTTCGAGGGTCAGGTCGCGGTCGTAGGCGACCCATCCGGTGATCCCGCACATCAGCAAGCCTCCGGTTCTTCCGACACTCTTTCGATGCTCCAGCCCCCCTGGTCACCCGCGACCCCCCGGTGTGTGAGCAGGGCATCACGCTACGTGATGGCCCCGATGCGGACAAGACCCCGGTACTGCGCCGATTGACGCTGAATCCTGCCCGATTTCGGGCAGGATCTTTGATCTTTCCCGGGAGGGCCGCCTAGGCTCACCGACTGTGTCCAGCCCGACCGGTTCCTCGCACCCTCACGAAGACCTCCTCGCCCACCTCACCCGGACCAGCCCGCTCGGGCCCCGGGAGGCGGCGCGGGTGGTGGCGGAGGTGCTGGCGTACTTCTCCGAGACCACCGAGGAGTACGTCCGCCGCCGTCACGGCGAGCTGCAGGCGCGCGGCCTGACCAACGAGAAGATCTTCGCCCGGCTCGCGGAGGAGCTGCCCGCCCGCCGGGTCGCGGCTCCGGAGCTCTCGGCCCGCCAGCTGCGCCGGATCGTCTACGGCTGACCGGCCGGTGCCGGAGCGGAACGGCGACTGCCGGTGCCGGAGCGGCGAGCGCCGGAACCGGCCGCCACCGCTACCGGTAGCGGGGCCGGAACCAAGGAACCAAGCAACCAAGGAGCCCACCACCATGTGCGGAATCGTGGCCTACATCGGCCCCAAGGACGCGACCCCCTTCCTGCTGGAGGGCCTCGCCCGACTGGAGTACCGGGGCTACGACTCGGCCGGCGTCGCCGTCGCCGGACGCACCGGCGGCATCAAGGTCCGCAAGGTCAAGGGCCGGGTCGCCGACCTGGCCGCCGCCGTCCCCGCCCGGTTCAAGGGCGCCACCGGCATCGGCCACACCCGCTGGGCCACCCACGGTGTCCCCAGCGACGCCAACGCCCACCCGCACCTCGACAACGCCGAGCGCATCGCCGTCGTCCACAACGGCATCATCGAGAACGCCGACGAGCTGCGGGCCAAGCTGGCCGCCGACGGCGCGGTCTTCCGTTCCGAGACCGACACCGAGGTGCTCGGCCACCTGATCGCCGCCCACGCCGCCGAGGGCGTGGAGCTGGAGGAGGCCGTGCGCGCCGCCCTCGGCAAGGTCGTCGGCACCTACGGCATCGCCGTCCTCGACGCCGAGCAGCCCGACCGGATCGTGGTCGCCCGCAACGGCAGCCCGATCGTGCTCGGCATCGGCGAGAAGGAGATGTTCGTCGCCTCCGACGTCTCCGCCCTGGTTCGCTACACCCGCCAGGTGGTCCACCTGGAGGACGGCGAGCTGGCCACCGTGCGCGCCGACGGCTTCCGCACCTTCACCGAGGACGCCCGCACCACCCACCGCCAGCCGTCCACCGTGGACTGGGAGATCGACTCCTACGACACCGGCGGCTACGAGCACTTCCTGCTCAAGGAGATCCACGAGCAGCCCGGCTCGGTCGAGCGCACCCTCGGCGGCCGCCTCGACGAGCGGTTCGCCACCGCCCACCTCGGCGGCCTCAACCTGGACGCCCGCGAACTGCGCGAGATCCGCCGGGTCAAGATCCTCGGCTGCGGCTCCGCCTACTACGCCGGTGAGATGGGCGCCCAGCTGATCGAGGAGCTCGCCCGGATCCCCGCGCACAGCGAGCCCGCCTCGGAGTTCCGCTACCGCAACCCGGTGATCGAGGCCGACACCCTCTACATCGCGGTCAGCCAGTCCGGCGAGACCTACGACACGCTCGCCGCCGTCCAGGAGGTCAAGCGCAAGGGCGGCCGGGTGCTCGGCGTCGTCAACACCGTCGGCAGCGCCATCGCCCGCGAGTGCGACGGCGGCATCTACCTGCACGCCGGTCCGGAGATCTCGGTCGCCTCCACCAAGGCGTTCACCTCCACCGTCGTCGCCTTCGCGCTGATCGCCCTGCACTTCGGCCGGATCCACGACCTCTCGCCCGCCGACGGCCGCCGGATCGTCTCCGCCCTCAAGGCGCTGCCCGACCAGATCCGCGAGGTCCTCGCGCAGAGCGACGCCATCGCCGAACTCGCCGCCGAGTACGCCGGGTCGGAGGGCATGATGTTCATCGGCCGGGTGCGCGGCTACCCCGTCGCCCGCGAGGGCGCGCAGAAGCTCAAGGAGATCTCCTACGTCCACGCCGAGGCCTACCCGGCGAGCGAGCTGAAGCACGGCCCGCTGGCGCTGATCAGCCCCGAGCTGCCCACCGTCGCCCTCGTCCCGGACGACGAGCTGCTCGACAAGAACCTCACCACCCTCGGCGAGATCAAGGCCCGCTCCGGCCGCGTCCTCGCCGTCGCCCACCGCCGGCCCGAGGCCAAGCTCGCGGACCACTGCATCCTGGTGCCCAGGAGCGAGCCCGAGCTGGACCCGCTGCTGCTCAACATCCCGCTCCAGCTGCTCGCGTACCACGCGGCGGTGGCGCTGGGGCGCGACGTCGACAAGCCGCGCAACCTGGCCAAGAGCGTCACCGTCGAGTAGTACGGCGGCGGTTCGCGTGGCCGAGGGGCCCCGCCCGGACGCGGGGCGGAGCCCCTCGGGGGCCTCAGTAGTCCGCGCTGGGCGCGCGGGTGGTGGGGCCGAGGTCCGGCTCGTCGCGGATCTCCAACGCCTCGGCGTGCCGGTCCAGTTCGAGCACCACCAGGGTGTTGCGGCCCGCCAGCCAGAGCGGACCCGGCGCGTACAGGGTGCGCTGCGGGCCCTCCGCGGTGTAGCGGCCGAGCAGGAAACCGTTCAGCCAGAGCAGCCCCCGGCCCCAGCCCGGGAGGGCGAGGAAGGCGTCCGCCGGCGCGTCGACCTCGGTCTCGAAACGGTGGAAGGCCGGGTCGCCGTCGGTGGTGCCGACGGCGTCGCCGAAGGCCAGGGCGGAGAGGTCGGCGAGCGGCAGCGGCCGGATCTCCCAGCCGTGCAGCCGCTGGCGCTCGTGCGAGACGCCGCGCCGGATGCCCTTGCGATCGTCCAGCTGGGGCCCGTAGTTGGCGCGCCCCAGGGCCTCGACCAGGATGTCCAGGGTGACCCCGGCCGGGCCGGCGGCCAGCCGCAGTGTCGCGCCCGGGTCGTTGCGGTCCAGCACACCGATCGGGCGGCCGTCCGCGAAGACCTGCGCGCGGTCCCCGATGCCGTCGATCCGCAGCGGCATCCCGGGGCGCGGGCCGGGGACACGCGTCCGGTAGTGGATCAGGCCGAGCGACTGGCCGACCCGCTCCATCGGCTCGGTGGTCGGCCGGTGGACGGGTGTCGACAGCGCGTCCAGGGAGTCCAGCAGCCGTGCCCGCCCGGTCGCCCGCTCCAGTCGGCGGGGCGCCAAGCGGGGCAGCGGAGAGGGGAGTTCACCCTCGGGGAGCGGCAGGTACTTGCCGATGACGGACCGCAGGGCGTGGAACTTGTCGGTCAGCTCGCCCGCCTCGCCGATCGGCGCGTCGTAGTCGTAGCTGGTCACGGTCGGCTCGTAGCCGGCGGTGTCCGGCCCGGTTCCCGAGTGGTTGGCCCCCGCCCAGAAACCGAAGTTGGTGCCGCCGTGCGCCATGTACAGGTTGACCGAGGCCCCGGTCGCGAGCAGCTCGTCGAGCGAGGCCGCCGTCTCCGCGGCGTCCCGGACGTGGTGCGGCTCGCCGATCCGGTCGAACCAGCCGATCCAGAACTCCATCGCCGCCAGCGGCCCCTTGGGCTGCTGCCGCCGCAGCACCTCGAAGCGCTCCGGCGCCCGCGAGCCGAAGGTCCCGGTGGCCAGCAGCCCCGGGATCGCGCCGCCCTGCTGCATGAAGTCCTCGGAACCGTCGGCGGTGAACAGCAGGCAGTCCACCCCGCGCGCCAGCAGACCGTCGCGCAGATGGGCGAGGTAGGCGGCGTCGGTGCCGTAGCTCCCGTACTCGTTCTCCACCTGCACGGCCACCACCGGACCGCCCCGGCTGCCCAGCAGCGGCAGCAGTTCGGGCACCACGGCGTCGAACCAGCCGTCCACCTCGGCCAGGAACGCCGGGTCGGAACTGCGCAGCCCCGTCCCCTCCGTGGCGAGCAGCCGGGCCGGCAGGCCGCCCGACTCCCACTCGGCGCAGATGTAGGGACCCGGGCGCAGGATGACGTCCAGCCCGTGCCGCTCGGCGGTCCGGACGAACCGCGCGATGTCCCGCCAGCCGGTGAAGTCCAGCTCGCCGGAGGGAAGCTCGTGGAAGTTCCAGGGGATGTAGGTGTCCACCGTGTTGAGACCCAGCGCGCGCAGGCGGGCCAACCGGTCGTCCCACAGCTCCGGGTGCACCCGGAAGTAGTGCAGAGCGCCGGAGACGATCCGGTGCGGCACGCCGTTGCGGCGGAAGCCGTCGTCGTCGAAGTCGAGCTCGATCATGCGGACCAGCTTTCGGTTGACGCGGTCGTCGGTCGGGTACTGCTGCGTCGGAACCGGCCCCGGGGCGTCAGCCCCCCGGGCCGGCCCTCGTCCGGCCAGCGTATACGAGGTCCGTACGCGCCCCACCCGGCTTTCGGCGGGCACGCGGCACTCCGCAGGAGGGCGAGGTCGCCGACGCCCGTGCCCCGGGATTCCCGCAGTGGCTTCGACACCACCGGCGCTCCGGGCGCCGCGCCCGGGCGGTCGTTCCGCGTCCGCAGGACGGGCCGGCGTGCGGGACACAGGCTGTCGCACACGCCGCTCCCCCCTTAGACTGCTCAGCTCGCGCGGCATTACCGGCGGGTAGGTACGTATCCGCGGGCGCCGCCACCGACTGGCAGGGATGGGGAGTCCGGATGGCCGACGAGCGGGTGCACGCGTACGCGGACGACGCGCTGGGGGAGCACGACGCGGTGGCGCTGGCCGCCCTGGTGCGGGCCGGTGAGGTCGCCCCCGCCGAGCTGGCCGCGGCCGCGGCGGCCCGGGCCGGACGGGTCGACGCCGCGCTCGCCCCGGTCGCCTTCGCCGCGTACGGGCGGCCGCACACGGCGGACGGAAGCGTGCGGGACGCTCCGCTGTACGGCGTGCCCAGCTATCTGAAGGACAACACCGACCTGCGCGGGATGCCCACCGGCCAGGGCAGTTCGGCCTACCGGGCCAGGCCCGTGCGCCGCAGCGCCGGCTTCGCCGAGCAGTTCCTCGGCACCGGCCTGGGTGTTCTCGGCAAGACCCGGCTGCCGGAGTTCGGGCTCAACGCCTCCACCGAGTTCGCCTCCGCCCGACCCGTCCGCAACCCCTGGCTGACCTCGCACTCCCCGGGCGCCTCCTCGGGCGGCGCGGCCGCCCTGGTCGCCTCCGGCGTGGTCCCGATCGCGCACGCCAACGACGGCGGCGGGTCGATCCGGATCCCGGCCGCCTGCTGCGGGCTGGTCGGACTCAAGCCCACCCGGGGCCGGGTGGTGGCCAACGCCCAGGGCCGCCGGCTGCCGGTGGACCTGGTGACGGACGGCGTGCTGACCCGCTCCGTGCGCGACACCGCCGCGTTCTTCGCCGCCGCCGAACGCCACTACCGCAATCCCGCGCTGCCCCCGCTCGGCCTGGTCGAGGGCCCGGGTGAGCGCCGGCTGCGGGTGGGCCTGGTGGTGGACTCGCCGGTCGCACCCAGCGACGCGGCGACCCGGGCGGCGGTCGAGGCGACCGCGGCCCGGCTGGAGGCCCTGGGGCACGAGGTGACCCCGGCCGTGATGCCGTTCGGCGAGGAGTTCTCCCGCGACTTCGTCCTCTACTGGGGCTACATCGCCTTCCTGATCGCCACCACGGGCCGGCTGACCGTCGACCCCGGTTTCCGGGCGAGCCGTCTCGACGGGCTGACCACCGGCCTGCGGCGGCTCTTCCACCGGGAGTTCCGCCGGGTGCCGGGGGTGGTCCGGCGGCTGCGGCGCGCCGAGGAGACGTACGCGGGGATGTTCCGGACCCACGACGTGGTCCTCTCGCCGGTGCTGGCGCACGTCGCCCCGCCGATCGGGTACCTGAGCCCGAACGTCGCCTTCGAGGAGCTGATCGACCGGCTCACCCGGTACGTGGCGATCACACCGGTCAACAACGTGACCGGTGGCCCGGCGATCGCGCTGCCGACCGGTGCGAGCGCCGAGGGCCTGCCGATCGGCGTCCACCTGTCGGCGGCGCACGGGGAGGAGCGGGTGCTGCTGGAGCTGGCGTTCGCCCTGGAGGCGGACCGGCCCTGGCGGCGGATCCAGGACTGAGGGCGGATCCAGGACCGGGGGCGGGGCGGTCGGGCGCGCGGGGCCCGTACGGCCGCGGTCCGGGGCGGGTCGCTCAGCCGAGCACCGGGGAGGCGATGGCGCAGGCGGCCCGGACCTCGCTGCGCAGCGGGCCGAGCACGTCGGGCGCGGCGGGGCCGGTCGCCGCGACGGCGGCCGGCCGCGCGGCCGCCTCCCCGTCCGGCCCCGGCAGGGGCGTGCCGGAGCGCAGCGCCCCGGCCAGCGCGGCCAGGTCCGCCGCGATGGCGGCGACCTCGCCCGGCGGTGGCGCCGGTTCCCCGTGCTCGACCCGGACCCGGGTGGCGGTCGTCGCCTCCACCACCCGTTCCACCGCGATCACCAGTGGCCACCAGGCCGCCGCCCGCGGTCCGGTCGGCGGCGGTTCGGTGAGCGCGCGCTGGAACTCGGAGCGGACCGCCGAGAGGTCCCGGTAGAGGCGCCGGCGCCGGAGCGGCCGGGCCGGGCGGTCGTGGCCGGGGGCGCCGGCGAAGGCCAGTGCCACGTACGCGGCGGCGTCCGCCACGGTGTCGGCCAGCCGGTCGCCGATCCGGGTGTGCCAGGACTCCGGCCAGCACAGGTACCCGGCGACCAGCGCGATCCCGCAGCCGATCAGCGAGTCGTAGAGCCGGGGCAGGACGAGTCCGAACCGCTGGTGGTTGAGCAGGTCGGACAGCAGCAGGATGACCGGGGTGATGGCCGCGGTCTGGAACGCGTACCCCTTGGCGGAGAAGGCCGGGATCAGTGCGGCCAGCACCGCGACGGTCGGCACGTCCCACCAGCCGCGCGGCACCTCGGCCAGTACCGGCACGGCGAGCAGCAGCCCGCCGGCGGTGCCGAGGGCGCGCAGCACGGCCCGGGAGAACACCGAGCCGAAGTCCGGTTTGAGGACGAAGGTGACGGTCAGCGCGACCCAGTAGGAGCGGGGCACCGGCAGCACCGACACCACCACCTGGGCCAGGCCGATGCAGAGCGCCAGCCGCAGGCCGTAGCGCCAGGACGCGCCGGAGAGCAGCGCCGCCCGGGCCGCGCGCCGGGTCCGCACCCAGGGGGCGGCGGGGCGGCCGAGCCGGTCGGGATCGGCGGCGTGCGCGTGGTCGGGCTCGGCGGCGACGGCGGCCGCGTAGCGCAGCGCCCGGTCCAGGGCGCGTTCCGAGGGGCCGGTGGGCGCGGGCAGGTCGAGTGCGACGGCGGCACCGGTCCGGGGGCCTCGCTCGATGCTGTCGGCGAGAGCCAGCACGGCCGCCGGCCAGGCCTCCGGCAGCGGGCCCAGCCGGGCCGGGCGCAGTTTGGCGGCGGAGGCCGCCTCGACGATCGGGATCAGCGCGTTGAGTCCGGCGATCAGCCGGGTCAGCCCGGGGGAGCGGCCGTGCCGGCGGGTGCGGTGGGTGAGCAGCAGGTCGTAGGAGGTGTTGAGCGACTGGGTGACGGCCTGCCGCCGTTCGTCGTGCTCGGGGGTGCCCGCGGCCCGGACGAACCCGGCGACCGCGCGGTAGGAGGCGGCGACCGCCGCCCGTTCGGGGACGCCGCCGCGCAGTGGCCAGCCGAACAGGGTGAGCAGCAGCACCACGGCCCCGCCGGCGGTGAGCAGCAGCGGTGCCGTCCACCACGGGCGGGGCATCGGCAGCCCGGCCCCGACGACGGCGTTGAGGAGCAGCAGCAGTCCGGAGACGGAGGCGACCGAGCCGATCGAGGAGATCATCCCGGAGACCAGCGCCACCAGGGTGAGGACGGCGACGGCGGTCCAGTCGCGGCCGTACACCAGGGTGCCGAGGGTGACGCCGACGGCGCCGAAGAGCTGGGGGACGGCGATGTTGAAGAACCGCATCCGGTAGGCGTCGGCGGTGTCGCCGATCACGCCGGACAGGGCGCCCATCGAGACCAGCGCGCCGTACGCGGGCCGCCCGGCGGCGAGGCCGACGGCCAGCGGCGCGGAGAGCGCCACCGCGGCGCGGGCCACCGCCGCCCACGGCACCGGCGCGGGTTGCGGCCGCAGGCCGGCCGTCAGCCAGGTCGGCGGCGAGAGCCGGACGCCGTGTGCGCGCTGTGCCATGGGCCAAACCTACGGTGCCCGGCGGTACGGCCCCGGGCGCGGCGCGCACGGGCGGAGCGGGCAGGGGCGGGGCGGGGCACGGGCGGAGCGGGCACGGGCGGGGCGGGCCGGCCCGGGGGCCCACCGCGCGGGTGAGGGCGGGTCAGGCGGGGGCGGCGGTGGTGCCGGGCGCCGGCGCCGGTGCCGGTGCGGGGGCCGGGTCGGCCGGGCGGCGGGTGGTGGGGAGGTCGCGGACCCGGCCGACGGGGGAGAACAGGAGGACCAGCGCCGCCAGCGGCACCCCGGCCGTGGTGATCCACATCGCCGGGCGAAGGCCCACCGCGGTGCCGAGCACACCGGCGAGCAGGGCGCCGACCGGGATGGTGCCGTAGTTGAGCACGGCGGCACTCGCGGTGATCCGGCCGAGCAGCTCGGGCGGGCAGTAGCGCTGCTGGAAGCCGGACTTGATGACGTTCCCGGCCACCACCCCGGCCGAGACCCCGAAGCCGCCGACGGCGTAGCAGAGCATGCCCGCGCCGGTCCCGGTGAGCGGGATCAGCAGGGCGAGCACGGGCAGGCCCAGCTCGAACAGGATCATCGCGCGCGCCGTGCCGACCCGGGCGGCCACCCGGCGGGCGGCGAAGGCGCCCACCACTCCGCCACCGCCGGCCGCCGCGACCAGTCCGCCGACGGTGCCGGGGGCGAGTCCGACCTCGCGCACCAGGAAGGCGACCAGGATCGACTGGTAGCCCATCAGGGCCAGGTTGGAGGTGGCGCCGTAGAGGGTGAGGGTGCGCAGCCAGCGGTCCCGGGCGACCAGCCGCAGGCCCTCGCCGATCTCGCGCCGCAACGCCCGGTCGGCGCCGCGCCCGGAGTGGTCGGCCGGGGTCTCGCGGTGCCGGATCCGGCCCAGGCAGAGCAGCGGGACCAGGAAGGTCGCGGCGTTGGCGAGCATGCCGTTGGCGGCGCCGGCGAGCTGGGCGAACAGGCCGCCGGAGCCGAGGCCGGCGATCTGGGCGGCGGAGGCGCTGCCGTGCAGCTTGGCATTGCCCTCGGGCTGGTCGGCGGGGGAGAGCAGGTCGGGCAGGTAGGCGGTGTAGGCGGTCTGGAAGAACACCGCCGCGGTGCCGGTGAGCAGGGCGACCGCCAGCAGCAGACCGGTGCTCAGCCGCCCGGCCCAGGCCGCGGCGGGGACGGCGGTGAACAGGACGAGCGAGACGGCGGCGGCCGCCAGCATCACGGTCCGGCGGGGTAAGCGGTCCACCCAGACGCCGGCCGGCAGGCCCATGACCAGCCAGGGTGCCCAGGAGGCGGCGCTGAGCAGGCCGATCTGGAAGGTGGAGGCGTGCAGCTCGGAGACGGCGACGAGCGGCATCGCGACGCCGGTGACGGAGGCGCCGAACTTGCCGGCGGTCTCGCCGCACCAGAGCAGCCGGAAGTCCCGGTGGCGGCGCAGCAGGCTGCGGCGGCGCCCGTCGCCCGTCACTCGGCGCTCCCGGCGGCGTCGGTGCGGGTGTCGGCGCTCCGGTCTTCGGCGCTTCCGGCCGCGTCGGTGCGGGACCGTCGCGGGAAGGACTGGAGCTGGACGACGATCGGCAGCGCCGCCGGGTCCGGGGCGGCGTCCGGGGCCGGGGTGTGGCGTTCGACGACGGCGAAGATCTCGTCGTTGAGCGCCTGGAGCTGGGCCGGGTTCAGCCGCAGCCGGCGCCAGTCGGAGATGGTGCCGACGTTGCGCCACTCGTCCGGCCAGTCCTCGGTGATGTAGTCGTTGACCCGGTTGAAGTACTGCTGGACCAGCTGGTTCAGATAGAGCGAGACCGCGCCGCGGGTGTCCGGGTCGTCGCGGAAGTCGGCGGTGTCGAGCCGGTTGGACACCTCCACCCGCCGCCACCAGCGCTCCCGCTTGGTGCCGCGCCCGGTCTCCTCCTCGATGAATCCGTGCTCCGCGAGGTGGCGCAGGTGCCAGCTGACGGTGCCGGTGTTCTCGCCGAGCCGTTCGGCGAGCCGGGTCGCGGTCGCGGGCCCGTCGAGGTTGAGCAGCTCGAAGATCTGCATCCGCAGCGGGTGCGCGAGCCCGCGCAGACTGCGGGCGTCCAGGCGGCGCTGCGGCGGTCCCGGGGGATCGGGCGGTCCGGGAGCGGTGGGGGGTTCCGGAGCGGCGGGGGGTTCCGGAGCGGCGGGGAATTCGGTGGTCATGACGGCAGCCTAGATTGCAGAGGATCCTCTGCATAGAGGCATCTGCAGAGAATCCTCTGCATCTTTGCGATTGTCCCGAATCGCATCCCGGGCGGTCCGATGATCTTCTAGAGTCGCGTCCGGTAGGACCGTCGGACCGTACGACCGCACGGTGCGTTTCCATCGCGCGCACCGGTTCCAGGGAGAGGCAGCACCATGACCGAGCCGCAGCCGAAGCCGTTCGAGCACCTCGACGAGGACTGGCAGAGCGCCCTCGTGGTCGTCGCCCACCCCGACGACATGGAGTACGGCGGGGCCGCCGCCGTCGCCCGCTGGACGGACCAGGGCAAGAAGGTCGTCTATGTGATGGCCACCAGCGGCGAGGCCGGGATCGACAGCATGGAGCCGGAGTCGTGCGGCCCGCTGCGCGAGGCGGAGCAGATCGCCTCCGCGGCCGTGGTCGGCGTCGACACCGTCGAGTTCCTCGGCCACCCCGACGGCACCGTCGAGAACGGACTGCCGCTGCGCCGGGACATCGCCCGCGCCGTCCGCCGGCACCGCCCCGACGTCGTCGTCACGATCAACTTCCACGACACCTGGGGCGGGCCGTACCTCAACCAGGCCGACCACATCGCGGTCGGCCGGGCCGTTCTCGACGGGGTGCGGGACGCGGGCAACCGCTGGATCTTCCGCGAGCTGACCGCGGAGGGGCACGAGCCGTGGAACGGGGTGCGGGCGATCCTGGTCTCCGGCTCGCCGGAGTCCGGGCACGCGGTCGACATCACCGAGCACTTCGACCGGGGGGTGGCCTCGCTGGAGGAGCACAAGGCGTACCTGGCCGGCCTCGGCGGCGCGATGGCGGACGCGCGCGGCTTCCTGGAGGGCTTCGGCCGCGCGGCGGGCACCCGCCTCGGCACCCGCTTCGCCGTCCCGTTCGAGGTGTTCCCGCTCGGCTGAGCCCGTGCGGAGTCGGAGGAGCCAGCCGGAGCCCGCAGGGGTTCTCGGGAGCCCGCGGGAGTTCTCGGGCGTCCTCCGGTGTCCTCAGGACCCGCGCGGCCGGTCGCTCCTGTTGGGCCGGTCGCTCCCGGCTGCGCGGCGCAGGGTGAGGATGGTGAGATCGTCCCGCAGCGGGCCGTGGCTGTGGCGCCGGACGTCCTCCTCGACGGCCCCGGCGAGCGCGTCCGGGGAGCGGTCGGACAGCCCCCGCAGCCGCCGGTCGATCGGGTAGAACTCGCCCTCGGCGTCCGCGGCCTCGGTCACGCCGTCGGTCACCAGCAGCAGGGTCTCGCCCTCGGCCAGTTCGAACCGCTGCACGGCGCGGACCTCTCCGGCGAGCTCGGCGAGCCCGAGCGGGACCCCGGCGGCCAGCGGGACGGCCCCGGGTTCGCGCTCGTCGCCCAGCAGATAGGGGGCGAGGTGGCCGCAGTTGACGGCCTGGACGGTGCTGCCGTCGTCCAGGCCGAACACGGTCGCCGTGACGAAGCGCTCGTCCTCGCCGCTCTGTGCGGCGTAGGCGTTGTGCCGGGCGACGGCGTTCTCCAGCGCCTGCGCCACCGCGGTGAGCGTCGGATCGCGGAACGCCGCCTCGCGGAAGGCGCCGAGCACGGCGAAGCCGGCGCCGATCGCTGGCAGGCCCTTGCCCTGGACGTCGCCGACAAGGACCCGGGTGCCGTACGGGGTGTCGGCGATGTCGTAGAGGTCGCCGCCGACGAGGGCGTCCTCCTCGACCGGGCGGTAGCGGCCGTCCAGCCCGGCGTGCCGGGTCGGGGCGGGCAGCGGGCGCAGGAGCTGGCGCTGGAGGGCGACGGCGGTCTGCCGCATCCGGAAGAGCTCGCGGTCCCGGCGCAGGCGGCGCGCGCAGAGCAGCACGCCGACCGTCTGCGCGAGGACGACGGCCACCAGGGTCAGCGCGCGCCCGGCCACCGACGGCGTGGGGAAGACCAGCGAGCTGATCACGATCACCCCGGTCACCCAGATCGCGGCGGCGACGGTCTGCGCGAGCGTGCCCAGGCCGGCCAGCAGCGCGGGCACGAACACCAGCAGCAGCACGAGCCGTGCGCTGCTGCCGCTCACCGCCTGCGCGGCCAGCAGCAGCACGGTGGCCGCGAGCACGGCGACGGCCACCGTCCGGTCGCGCGGCGGCCGGACCTGGCCGGCCGGTACGGAGTCCGTCGGGGTGCCGGGTCCGCTCATCCTCGCCTCCCAGCCGGTGGTTTCCAGGCTCACCGGCCGGGACGGCCCCCGCAACCGGGCGCGGGTGCCGCTCTCAGGGCTCCTGCGGTCGATCCCGCCGCGGGTCCTCCCGTGCTGCCTGATCCTCCGGTTCTTCCGGTGCCTCCGGTGCATCCGGTTCTTCCGGTGCTTCCTGTGCATCCGGTTCTTCCGGTGCTTCCCGTGCCTCCGGTGCTTCCCGTGCCTCGGGTTCGGCCCGCCGCCGCCGGCGGCGGTGCAGCAACTGACGGACGACGAGGGCGGCGACCAGGAGGCCGAGCGCGGCCAGCAGCCAGAGCTGGTAGCGCACCGCCGTCCGCCACACCGTGCCGACGTTGGCCCCGGCGACGTAGCCGACGGCCGCCCACACCCCGACCCAGAGCGCCGCGCCGAGCACGTTGAACAGTTGGAAGCGGCGCCAGGGCATGCCGGTCGTCCCGGCGATGAGGCCGCTGGTCTGCCGCAGGCCGTCGACGAACCGGGCCACCGTCACCACCTTGCCGCCGTGCCGGGCGAAGAACACCTCCGCGCGGGCCGTCCGCTCCGGGGTGAGCAGCACGTACCGGCCCCAGCGGTGGACGAAGGCCCGGCCGCCGGTGGCACCGATCAGATGGCCGAGGGTGTTGCCGAGCACCGCCGCCGTGAAGGCGATCGCCACCACGGCGGCGAGGTCGAGGTGTCCGGTGCCCGCGTAGACGGCGGCCAGCACCAGCACGGTCTGGCCGGGTGCGGGGACGGCGCAGTTGTCGAGCAGCACGAACAGAGCCACCAGCGCGTAGCCGTACTCCTGCAGCAGCGGCGCGAGCGCGGCGAGCGGCCCCGGCAGCTCGGACGCGGCCTCGGCGAGGAACCGCGCCGTCCAGGGTGGGAGGGACACGGCTCACCGCCCCGGGCCGGACGGCCGCGGAGCGGTGGGCGGTGGCGTCAGCGGGTCGCCCCGCGGGGTTCGATGTTGCAGTCCGGGCCCGGAAAGACCAGGCCGGTGTGGCCGTCCTCGAAGCGGACCACGTACGGCGGCGAGCCGTCCTGGCCGCGCACCTCGACGATCTCGCCCTTCTGGTCGACCATGCCCACCGCCCGGCTGTGGACGTGGAGCTGGTCACCTACCGCTGCGTGCATGGTCGTGCTCCTCGGGTGTGTGCGGACACCGGCGGCCGACGGGGCCGCTCGGCTCCCCGTCCGCTCCCTCCACTCTGCTGCGGGCGCGCACGGCCCGCAACGGCGCGTCCGGGCGCCGCACGGGAGGGTGCGGTTCAGCGCGGCCCGAGCAGGTCGGCCAGGTAGCACCGGACCAGCCGCTTGCACTCGGTGATCATCGCCGGGTCGCCGTCCCGGTCGGTGCGGAAGGCGAGCTTGAGCACCGCGTCGGCCGCTTCCAGCACCACCCGCAGGGCGAGGGTCAGCGCGGCCGGGTCGGTGGTGCCGAACAGGGTGCCGCCGAGGGCCTGGAGCCGCAGTGCGACGGCCGTGTTGTTGTCCACCTCGGCGTCCAGCAGGTGCCGGTCGTCGTGCACACCGCCCGGTGCGGCCGGTCCGGTGAGTCCGAAGTCCACCTGGCCGAAGCCGGGGACGGTCCGCTTCATCACGACGAACTCGTCCACCGCGAGGTCGGTGAACCCGGCCGGCCCGGTGGGGGCCTCGGCGCGCAGCCGGTCGTCCAGCCGGTGCAGGTAGTGGTCCAGGTTGCGGCCGGCCAGCGCGGCGAGCAGGTCCTCCTTGCCCGCGAAGAACTGGTACAGGGTGCCGATCGGCACCTGGGCGCGCTGGGCCACCTCCTTGGTGGTGAGCGCGGCGGCCCCGGCCTCGTCGAGCAGCGCGCCGCACGCGTCCAGGATCCTGCCGTAGCGTTCCTGGCTGCGCTGCTGCACCGGCCGCCGCCGCCCGGGGGCCGTCCCTCCCGATGTCCGGTGACCCCTCGTGTCCGCGCTCATGTGGCCACTGTGCCGCATCTGCCGTTCGGCGGGCCAATCCCCGGGCCGATGCCGGGGCCGATCCCCGCGGGACAGGCCGTAGGCTCGCTGAGCTGATCATGAGGGGCAGGAGAGGAAGCCATGGGGCAGAAGATCATCCGGTTCTCGGACCTGACCGGCCGGCACGCAGAGGACGAGGACCAGCTGGTGCGGGTCGTGGTCCGCGCCCACCCGGGCCTCACCGACGGGCCGGTCGCGATCGAGGCGCTCGTCGGGGAGCTGGCCGAGGTGCGGGGGCTGGCGCTCGACCTGGTGACGATCGAGCTGCACCACCCGGACGGGGAGGAGCCGGAGACGGTCGTCATGACCGCCGAGGCCTTCGACCGGCTGGCCACGGCGACGCCGATGGCGGAGGTGCTGCGCGGCGCCGAGCGGGTCGCCGCCCGGACGGTCCCGGTGCAGGCCGCGGCCGCCGGGGCGGGGCGGGAGCGGGTCAACTACGCGAGCCCGGAGCACGCCGGCCGTCCGCACAAGGGCCGTACCACCGACGCCGAGAAGCAGGTCGTCCGGGAGCGTCTGGACGAGATCAACGAGCGGCTGGCCGCCGAGGGCGTCCGCACCGTCGACCTGGCCAACCCGGAGCACGTCGCCCGGTACGGCCTGGAGGAGCTGGCCGCCGAGCGCGGTGCCACCCTCGGCTGATCCGGCCGGGGCCGGCCCCCGGGAGCGCGACGGCCGCGTTCCCGGGGGCATCGGCACCGGAGTGGACCGACGGGAGGGCACGAGGTGATGACGGTTCGTCGGTTCTCCTCCCCCGGCGGTCATCGGCGGAACGCCGGGGCGGTGCGGGCGGCCCAGTCGGCGAAGGGGCGCGGTGCGCGGCCGAGGACGCGCTCGACGTCCGGGCCCGGCGTCCGCTCGGCGGGCAGCGGCCGGCCGAGGACGGCGAGGGTGCCCTCCACCACCGGCTCCGGCATGAACGCCAGCAGTTGGGCCCGGGCCTCGTCGCGGGTCTGCTCGACGAACCGCACCGGGGTGCCCAGGGCCGCGCCGATCGCCTCGGCCCGTTCGCGCGGGGTGACCGGGGCCGGGCCGGTCAGTTCGTACGTCCGGCCGGTGTGGCCGTCCTCGCGCAGGGTGACGGCGGCGACCGCGGCGACGTCCGCCGGGTCGACGGACGGCAGTCCGACGTCGCCGAACGGTGCCGCGGCCGTGCGATCGGTGCGGATCGATTCGGCCCAGGCGAAGGCGTTCGAGTTCAGGCCGCCGGAGCGCAGTACCGTCCAGTCGAGGCCGCAGTCGCGCACCGCCTCCTCGAACCCGGCGGCGTGGCGGTAGACCTCGGGCCGCGTCCCGACGCCCTGGGAGGACAGCAGGACGACCCGGCGCACCCCGGCCGCACGGGCCAGCCGGAGGATCTCCCGCGGTTCCTCGCCGGCCACCAGCAGGAACAGGGCCGTGGCACCGTCGAGGGCGGGGCGCAGGCTCGCCGGGTCGGCGAGGTCTGCCGGAACGTGCCGGACGCCGGCCGGGAGCGGCCCCGGCCGACGGGAGACGGCGGTCACCCGCTCGCCGGCGTCGACCAGGGTCCGGACCAGCTCGCGGCCGACGTTCCCGGTCGCACCCGTGACAACAATCATCGTGAACCCCCCTGTGGGGAGCGGCAGTCGGCCGCTCCGGTTGAGTTAGTCAGTTGGCTGACTTAGAACGACCGTAGCCGACGCCGCGTCAGGCGTCTACTCTTAGTCAGGTGACTGACTCAAAGACCTCCGAGGCCGCGAAGGCGGCGAAGGCCGTGAAGGCCGTGAAGGCGGCGAAGGCCGTGAAGACCTCGAGGACGGCGGAGGGTGCGAAGGCCGCGGGGGGCGCGAGGGGCGCCGGGCGCGCCCCGGGAAAACGTGAGCGGCTGGCCGCGGCGGCGGCGCGGGTGCTGCACGAGAAGGGCGTGGAGCAGACCACGCTCGCCGACATCGCCCGCGTGGCGGACGTCCCGGTCGGGAACGTCTACTACTACTTCAAGACCAAGAACGAGCTGGTCGAGGCCGCGATCCAGGCCCACGGGGCCGGGCTGGAGGAGCTGATCGCACGGCTCGACGCGCTCCCCGACCCCCAGGAGCGGCTGAAGGCGCTGCTGGCCGGCTGGGTCGGACAGCGCGAACTCACCGCCCGGTACGGCTGTCCGACCGGGAGTCTCGCGTCCGAGCTCGACAAGCGCGCCGACGGCCTCGACGTCGCCGTCGCGGAGGTCGTGCGCAGGCTGATCGACTGGGCCGAGGCGCAGTTCGCCGAGATGGGGCGGGAGGACTCCCGCGAGCTGGCCGTCGCACTGGTCGCCGCCTACCAGGGGATCTCGCTGCTCACCAACACCCTCCGCGACCCCGGACTGATGCTGGCCGAGGGGGACCGGCTGGAGCGCTGGATCGACTCGCTGCGCTGACGCCGAGGTCCGGAGTCCGCCGGGGGCGACGGCGGGGGAGGCCGCGTCCGGCGGACGGCCGGCACGTCCGGGGCGGCTCCCCCCGGTCGGGCGGTGTCCATTTCAATTTTCTTCCGGTCAACCGTGCGAGAGGTCTGTTCGAGGCCGCAGCACCCCCCTAGAGTGGACCGCGCTCCTCCACAAGTGACCTTTACGTCACAGGAGTTCACTGGTCCCTCGATCGTTCGGCGCAGCCTGTTCCCACCATCGAGCCGGAAGGGCGGGTCCGTGACACAGGCGTACCAGTCCCCGGGCTTCGCCGCGCTCGCCGCGGACCGCGCGGTCGAGACGCGGCTCGTCGAGGAGCGCTGGCAGGCGGTGGCCTGGGACCTCCGGACGGACCGCCGCCGGGTGGTCACCGACCGGCCCGGCGGCGTCCACCTGAGCGAGATCGAGCCGGACGGCGACGCCATCTGGTGGTTCGACGCCGACAGCGACGAGCGGGGCCGGTGGCGCCGGGAGCCGTTCGCCGGCGGTGCGGACGGCGAGGCGCTGCGGGGGGTGCCGCCCGGTCGCCCGTACGGCGTCGCCTTCGACCGGACGGGCGCGCTCGCGGCGGTGGCGGTCGGCGTCGACGGGGCCTCGCACTGCTACGTCGGACCGCCCGCGGGCGAGGCGCGGCTGATCGGTTCCGCGCCGGGGTACCTGAGCCTGGCCGACCTGTCGCCGGACGGTCGGCTGCTCGCCCTCGGCGGGCGGCCCGACGGGGACGACGCGGTGCTGCTGTGGCGGACGGACGGGGGCCCGGCCGTCCGTGCGGCCGGGGGCGGCGGACTGCGGCTCTGGCCGATCGAGTTCGACCCGCTCGCGCTCCTCGACCCCGAACTGCTGCTGGTGGTCGAGGAGGACGAGCGGTACACGGTCGCGACCTGGCGCGCGGACACCGGCCTGCGCCGCTACCCGGGCCTGTCGTTCGACGCCCAGATATCGGCCGGCTGGTACCGGGGTCCGCGCGGGGTGCTGATCCAGCACGAGCGGGCCGGACGCAGCCGACTGCTGCTCGCCGACCTCGGCCCGTCGCCGGTGGTCCGGGAGCTCGGAACACCCGGCGGCACCATCCACGACCTGTCCTGCGCCCCGGACGGCACCCTGCACTGCGTCTGGAGCCGGGAGTCCACCCCGCCCCGACCGCTGGTGCTGCGTCCGGAGGCGGGGGCGACGGCCCGCCCCGGCCCCGACCTGGACCCGGACCACCCGGACCACCCGGACCACCCGGACCACGCGGACCCGGACCACGCGGACCCGGACCACGCGGACCCGGACCTCGACGGCACCTCCCGCGGCCGCCGCTGGACGCCCAGCCCCTACGGGCGGATCCACAGCTTCGTCAGCACCCCGCCCGGCCCGGGCCCGTGGCCGACGCTGTTCCTGGTGCACGGCGGCCCCGCCACCCACGACCGGGACTCCTACGACCCCCGGGTGAACATCCTGGTCGGCCACGGCTACGCGGTGGTGCGCACCAACTACCGCGGCTCCACCGGTTACGGGGCCCGCTGGCAGCACGAGTACGACCACCGGGTCGGGCTGGCCCAGATCGAGGACCTGGCCGCCGTCCGCGCCGAGCTGGTCGCCGACGGCACGGCGCTCGCGGACCGCACCGGCCTCTGCGGGTTCTCCTGGGGCGGCTACCTGACCCTGCTCGCGATGGGCGCCCAGCCGGACCTGTGGTCGCTCGGCATGGCCGCCCAGCCGATCGCGGACTACCCCGCCACCTACCGCGGCACCACCCCGGCCCTGCGCGCACTCGACCGGCAGCTCTTCGGCGGGAGTCCCGACGAGGTGCCCGAGCGCTACCGCGCGGCCGACCCGCGGTCGTACGTGCACCGGGTCCGTTCGCCGGTGCTGCTGGTCGTCTCGCGGGACGACGAGCGGTGCCCGCCCGAGCAGGTGGCCCGCTACGCCGCGGACCTGCGCCGGCTGGCGGTGCCGCACGAGCTGCTCAGGGTGGACGGCGGCCACTACAGCCGCCGGACCGCCGACCACCGGTCGGTGCTGGCCGCGATGGTCCGGTTCGCCGGACGGGCCTGGCCGGCACCACCCCACCGACCTCCCCGGGGCGACCGCTCCGGGGGATCCGCCCAGCCGATGGAAGGAGGTGAACAGCCATGAAGCGTCGCAGCATCCAGAACGACCCGATCGGTACCCCGGAGCGTGACCGTGGCGCGGTGATCGTCCAGAACTTCGCGCTCGACATCACCAAGGCCGCACCGGTCGCGCCCGCCCTCAAGGGGCAGCCGAAGCCGAAGCCGGAGTCCAAGAAGTGATTCCGGGTCGCTCCGGGGCGCCCCGGCGCTCCGGAGCGGCACTCCGCCTGCCGTCCCCGCCCACCGCCCGGGTCCACCGTCCGCGCACGACAGAAGTGGCCATCATGCGTATCGTCCTGCTGCACATGCCCTGGGGTGCGATCGACGTGCCGTCGCTGGCGCTCGGGATCCTGCACACCGCCGCCGCCCGCGCCGGCCACGAGGTCGAAGTACGGTACGCCAACCTGGACTTCGTGGACTGGGCGGCCGGGACCACCGGATTCGGCGTGGACGACTACGAGTACTTCTCCGAGAAGTCCTACTTCCAGGGCGCGGGGGACTGGGCGTTCGCGGGCGCGCTGTACGGCGACGACGAGCCCGCTCCGGGCTTCGCCGAATCCGCCGACCCCGAGCGGTACTTCGAGTACCTGGCCACCAACGGTGCGAGCGAGCAGGAGATGGCGCTCACCCGGGCCACCCGGGCGATCGCCCCCGAGTTCATCGCGCGACTGGTGGACGAACTCGCCGCCGACCCGCCGGACCTGGTCGGCTTCACCACCACCTTCCAGCAGAACACGGCCAGCCTCGCCGCCGCCCGCCTGCTCAAGCAGCGCTGCCCGCAGGTGCGCACGGTGTTCGGCGGCGCCAACTGCGACGGCCCGCAGGGCGCCGCGCTGCACCGCAACTTCCCCTTCCTGGACTACGTGGTGCGCGGCGAGGGCGAGGCGGCCTTCCCGGCGCTGCTGGCGGGCGGCGACCTCGCGGCCGTTCCCGGGCTGTGCTGGCGCGACGCGTCCGGGAAGTCGACCGTCAACGAGATGTCGCGCCGCCCGCTGCCGCCCGCGGCGATCCTGACACCCCGCTACGACGGCTTCTACGAGCGGCTGGACGCCTCCGTCGCGGCGGGCTGGGTCGACCCCAAGCTCGTCCTGGAAGGCTCCCGGGGCTGCTGGTGGGGGGAGAAGCACCACTGCACCTTCTGCGGCCTCAACGGCTCCTCGATGGAGTTCCGCTCCAAGCCGCCGGCGGACTTCCTCGCCGAGGTGCTCACCCTCGCCGAGCGCCACCAGCTGCTGGACGTCTACGTCGTCGACAACATCCTGGACATGGGCTACTTCGACACCGTCCTCAAGTCCCTGGCCGAACTCCCCGTCGACCTGCGGCTGCACTTCGAGATCAAGGCCAATCTGCGCCGCCACCAGTTCCAGCTGCTCGGCGACTCGGGCGCGGCCCAGGTGCAGCCCGGCATCGAGAACCTGAGCACCCGGGTCCTGAGGATCATGGACAAGGGGGTGACGGGCTGCCAGAACGTGCGGGCGCTGCGGGACGCGCAGAGCGCCGGCGTCTCGGTCACCTGGAACTACCTCTACGGCTTCCCGGGCGAGCAGCCGGAGGACTACGAGTCGGTGATCCGGCAACTGCCCGTACTGCACCACCTGGACCCGCCGACCGGTGCGGGGCGGATCGCGATCGAGCGGTTCAGCCCGTACTTCGACCGCCCGGAGCTGGGCTTCCAGATCACCCGGCCGGCCTTCCAGTACCGCGCGACCTACCGGCTGCCGGAGAGCGAACTCGCCGAACTGGCCTATGTGTTCACCGCACCGCCGCGGGGGATCGGCGGCCCGGTCGCGGAGCGCCTGGGCGAGGCGGTGGACACCTGGCTCGCCCGCTTCCCCGACAGCCGGCTCACCTACCGGGAGGCGGGCGGGCGGATCGTGCTGGTCAACACCCGGCCCGGGTACGACTGGCGGGTGGTCGAGCTGACCGACCCGGTGGAGATCGCCGCCTTCCGGCTGCTCGGCCAGCCCCGCTCGCCCGCCGCGCTGGCCGCGAAGCTCCCCGGCGGCGCGGCGGCGGCCGAACCGGTCCTGGTGCGCTTCACCGCGCTGGGCCTGCTGTTCCACGACGGGGACAGCTACCTCCAGGTCGCCGTCGAGTCCGACAACCAGGTGCTGATGCGGATGCGGTACCGGCACGGCCCCGCCGCCGTCCGTCCCCGCACCGAGACCGAGGAGGTGCTGGATGCCGTCCCGATCGGCTGAGCGGACCGACGCCGGAGCCTGGTCGGCGGCCGGGCCGGAGGCCGAGCTCTGGCTCGACTACGACCCCGCCGTCCGGGAGTTGCCGGGCATCGGGCTCGGCCGCCGGACCCTGGCCGGACCGGCGGGGGAGGAGATCACCGAGCTGCACCGGGCCGGCGTCCGCTGTCTGAGACTGACCGAACCGGTGCGGCTGTGCGCCGACGCGCCGGCGGCCTCGGCGCGGGCCCTGATGCTGCTGCGCGACGCGACCGGGCAGGGGCTGGCCGTGCTCTGGCACGCGGTCTGCACCGACGGCTGCGTCGAGCAGCGGAGGTTCCACCACCTCTACCCGCCCGCGGAGCTGACCGGTGCGGCGGCCGGGGTCGCCGCCGACTGGCGGGCGAGCTACTTCCCGAGCAAGTGCGTCTACCGGCGCGGCCCCGGTTTCGTGGAGGTGCGCGACCGCCGCTTCGGGACGCTGGAGCTGTTCACCGTCGACGAGCCCGGCCATCTGGCCCGACTGGACGCCCTGGCCGAGGGCGTCGAGGTCGGTCTGCTGCCGGAGGCCGTGCACCGGGACTTCGCCGAGGCCGGTCTGATCGCCGAACAGGCGGGCCGGGCCTGGTTCCTGCCCATGCGGGTGCGCCGCTGGCCCTTCCCGTCGCTGACCGTCTGACCCGACCTGCCCCACCCGTCCGAGGAGAGAACCATGAGCACCGCGGTCGACGACGCCGCCGCGCGGATGTCCGCGTTCATCCGCGACCCCTACCCCACGCTCGCCCGGATCCGCGAGGCCGGCGCGGTCTCCGTGGTGGAGTTCGGCGAGGGCCTGCCGGTCTACCTGGTGACGCGGTACGAGGACGTCCGGACCGCGCTGATGGACCCGCGGTTCGGGCAGGACGTCCGCCGCAGCCAGGCCATCGCCAGCGGCCGCGGCGCCGGTCTGACCCTCGGCTCGGACGTCGTCCACATGCTCAACAGCGACCCGCCGGACCACACCAGGCTGCGCCGTCTGATCCAGGGCGTCTTCACCCGTCGCCGGGTGGACCTGATGCGGCCGATGGTCGAGCGCATCGCCGGCGGCCTGCTGGACGGTCTGCGCGGGCGGGGGACGGCCGACCTGGTGACGGACTTCGCCTTCCCGCTGCCGATCATGGTCATCTGCGAGCTGCTGGGCTTCCCCCCGGAGGACATGCGGGACTTCCGCACCTGGTCGACGGCGATCCTGACCCAGGGCGGCGACATGACCTTCGACCAGGCCACCGGCGAACTGAACGACTACCTGCGGGAGTTGATGATCGCCCGACGCTCGTCCCCGCGCACCGACATCCTCACCGACCTGGTGCGGGCCTGCGACGCGGGCGAACTCACCGAGAAGGAGGTGTTCTCGATGGTCTTCCTGCTGCTGATCGGCGGCCACGAGACCACCGTCAACCTGCTCGGCACCGCCACCCTCGCCCTGCTCCACCACCCGGACGAACTGGCCCGGCTGCGCGCCGACCCGACGATGATGCCGGTCGCGATCGACGAGTTCCTGCGCTACGAGTCCCCGGTGAGCATGGCCACGATGCGCTTCACCAACGCCGAGGTGACGGTCGACGACGTGGAGATCCCGGCGGACGAGCTGGTGCTGCTCTCGCTCGGCGCGGCCAACCGGGACCCGGCCCGTTTCACCGACCCGGACCGGCTGGTCCTGGACCGGAACGACCCGGGCCACCTGGCCTTCGGACAGGGCCTGCACCGGTGCCTCGGCTCCTTCCTCGGCAAACTGGAGAGCGAGGTGGCGCTGACCGGTCTGCTGGAGCGCTTCAGCCGGATCGAGCTGGCCGCCGCCGAGGAGACCCTGCCCTGGCGCAACACGATCATGCTGCGCGGTCTGGAGTCGCTCCCGGTCTCGCTCGATGGCTAGCGGCACGGGCACGGGCACGGGCGGCGGCGCGGGCACCGACCGCGGCGCCGTGCCGGGCGGGCCGCTGCGCTTCCGCCCCCGGATCGGCCTCGCGCCGCTGCGCTCGCGCGGCTACCGGCTGCTGGTGATCGGCCAGGGCACCTCCGAGTTCGGCAACGCGTTCCAGGTGGTCGCCCTGCCGCTGCTGGTCCAGTCCCTCGGCGGCGGCGCCCGTCAGCTGAGCCTGGTCGTCGCCGCCTACGGTGCGGGACGGCTGGCCGCCACCCCGCTCGGCGGGATGTTCGCCGACCGGTTCGGCGCCTGGCGGGTGATGATGACCGCCGACCTCGGCCGGCTGCTCGCCACCGCCGGACTGTGCGCGACCGCCGCCGGAGGATCGGCGAACTACTGGCTGATCGGCGCGCTCGCGCTGCTGGTCGGCCTCGGGGCGGGGGTGTTCCTGCCGGCCGCCTGGGCGATCACCCCGACCCTGCTGCCCGCCGAGGACCTGCACGCCGGCAACGCGCTCAACAGCACCGTGACCTTCGGCGCCGGCCTGCTCGGCCCGGCCGCCGCCGGACCCCTGGTCGCCTGGCTGAACCCGGCCGTCGCCCTGGGCCTGGACGTCGCGACCTTCGCCGTGTCGGCGGCGACCCTGCTGCTGATCGGCCGCGGCAGCACGGTCGCACCACCCCGGCCGATCTCCGAACGGGCCTCCGTACCGAGGAACTTCCGTGCCCTGCTGCGGGAGTCGCCGCTGCTGCGCGCGGTGCTGACGGTGACGGTGGTCGCCAATCTGACGGTCGGCGGCGCCACCAGGGTCGCCCTGCCGACCCTGGCCACCGACGGCTTCGCCGCCGGCGCCGTCGGCCTCGGCCTGCTGCTGGCCGCGTTCACCGGCGGGGCACTGGTCGGCGGCCTGTTCGCGGCCGGTCTCACGGCGGTGCGCTCGCGCGGCCGCACGGCCATGCTCTCCGGGCTGGTGATGGGCGCGGCGATCGGCCTGGTGCCGTTCACCGGACTGGTCGGCGCCGTGCTGCTGCTGCTCGTCGCCGGCGGCGCCAGCACGGTGACCAACGTCCTGGTCGTCACCGGCGTCCAGAAGAGCACGCCGCCCGCCCTGCTGGCCCGGGTGATGGCGGCCATCACCTTCTGCGGGCTGGGCGTCTTCCCGGTCTCCGTGATCGCGGCCGGCGCGGCGGTCGAGACCTTCGGGAGCGGCGGCGTCCTCGCGACCACCGGCCTCTGCCTGCTCGGCGCCTTCGGCTACGCCCTCACCCGCCCCGAGATCCGCGAACTGTGAGCCCGGCGCGGGCCCACCGTGGGCCCGGCGCGGATCCACCGCCTCAGCAGGCGCAGGAGATGCCCGAGCGCGGGGCCGTCAGGTCGTCGATCGGCCGCCGCTCGGTGCCTTCGGCCGTCTCGAACGCGAAGCCCTCGCGGACCCAGTACTCGAAGCCGCCGAGCATCTCCTTCACCCGGTAGCCGAGCCGGGCGAAGGCGAGCGCGGCCCGGGTGGCACCGTTGCAGCCGGGACCCCAGCAGTAGGTGACGACGGTGGCCCCGCGGTCGACCAGTTCCCCGGCCAGCTCCGGGATCCGGACGGTGGGCAGGTGCAGCGCACCCGGGATGTGCCCCTGCGCCCACGCGACCTCGCTCCGCGAGTCGACGAGGACCAGCCCGGGCACACCCGCCGTGAGGTCGGCGCGCACGTCCGAGACATCGGCCTCGAAGCTGAGCCGGGAGAGGAAGTGCGCCTCGGCGACGGCCGGCTCGGCGGGCGGAACGGAGAGAACGGCGCTGGTCATCGGGCACTCCTGGGATCGAGCGGTACGGGCTGGTGCACCGATCCTGTCGCAGGGCCGGTGCCGCCCACGAGTGTCGTGATCGCCGCCGTTCGCCAAGATCCCGCCATGCCGGATCCGCCTCCCTTCGCGCAGGGGTGTTGCGTCCGTTCAGGGGATTTCTCCCGTGTTGCTACGACCTGTCACATAAGCGTCATGTGAATGTCACTGCTGGTGACCGGACCGGGAATCCGCGCGGGATGTGACGACGGCGGCCGTCACCTGTCCCTCATGGCGCGTCCGTCCGACAGGTGGTTGATCTCCATGTTCCGGCCCGGCAGGCCCCCTCTTCGTTCGAATCCCCCGGTGCGACCCGGGTCCTCATTCCTCCCCGCCGCCCTGCTCCGCGGGCCGGCCCGGGGCCTGGTCGCCGTGCTCGCCGCACTCGCCGTCGTCCTCGGCGCCGCGCCCGCTCTCGCCTACGAGGCCCCGAGCGGCGCGGGCACCGGTGTCACCGGTTTCAACGGGTACCGGGACATCCCCTTCCCGTCGGGCATGTCGATGAAGGCGTCCGTCGTCGGCAACATCCAGGTCCAGGAGGGCCTGACGCTGAGCTCCATCGGCAGCCCGGCCGCCTCCCACTACCAGCCGCAGCTGGACCCGACCCGGGCGTACGCGATCCGCGTCCGCACCCGGCCGCAGCAGGACTGCCCGGCGAACTCCACCTGCCCGGCGGGCACGCTCACCGTGACCTTCAAGCACCCGGTGCGCAACCCGATCCTCAGCCTGGCGGGCCTGGGCGCGGGCGCCAACGGTCCCGGCTTCGTCACCGGCACCCACTCCCAGCTGACGCTCACCGGCTCGGACCAGCCGGCCGAGCTGACCCAGTCCAACGACGGTGCCACGCTGTTCGTGGCCGGGCGCACGATCCGGCCGCGCAGCGGCACCGCCCAGGCCAACTGCCAGGACGGCAACGCCAATCTGCGGGCCGGCTGCGGCAGTGTGCCGGTCGTCGGCACGGTGTCGACCCTGACCTTCGCGGTCGACTTCGTCACCCAGCGCGTCGCCATGGCGGCGTCCGCCAGCGACGGCCAGGACGACTGGGCACTGTCCGCGCTGGTGCGGGACGACTGTTCGAACGCGCCGGTCTCCTACGGCAACGCCTCGCACGTGATCGGTGACCTGACGCTCGGTCAGGAGGTCTCCGAGAACGTCCAGACCTCGATGATCACCCAGGCCTGCCGCCAGGAGGACGACGACCGGGACCTCAACCCGGACTTCGGCACCCTGAGCGCGGGGTCGGCCGGGCGGACGTACTCGCTGACCGTCCCCGTGAACGGCCCCGCCGCCGGCTCCGCCGCGCCCGCGTACGCGGCGGCGTGGATCGACTTCGACGGCAGCGGGGGCTTCGGCACCGCCGAGCGGGCCACCGCGACGGTCGCCCCCGGGCAGACCTCGGTGACGTTCACCTGGACGGTGCCCGCGGGAGTCGTCGCCGGTCCGACCTGGAGCCGGTTCCGGCTCGGGTACGACCAGGCCCAGGTGGAGGCGCCGACGGGCATGGCGGACTCCGGCGAGGTGGAGGACTGGCCGCTGACCATCGGCGCGGCCCCCGCGCTGACGCTGGAGAAGAAGGCCGACCCGGCCACCGTCGGCAAGGCCGGCGACCAGGTCCGCTACAGCTTCACGGTCACCAACAGCGGCACCCTCCCGATCACCGACCCGGTGGTGAACGAGACGTCCTTCTCCGGCACCGGCACGCGTCCGCAGGTCAGCTGCCCGCCCGGCAGCGTCGCCCCCGGGGCCTCCGTCACCTGCACCGGCACCTACACCGTCACCCAGGCCGACGTGGACGCCGGGCGGATCGAGAACGCCGCCACCGCGACCGCGACCCCGCCGGCCGGGACGAACCCGCCGGTCTCCAACGAGTCCACCGTCACCGTCACCGCGCCTCCCGCGCCCGACCTCGCGCTGCGCAAGAGCGCCGCCGAGACCGGCGCCCTGCAGGTCGGCGAGGTCGTCCACTACGCCTTCGAGATCACCAACACCGGCAACGTCACGCTCGCCCCGGTGAGCGTCGGCGAGACCGCGTTCACCGGCCGCGGCACGGCCCCGCAGATCACCTGCCCGGCCGCGGCGGACTCGCTCGCCCCCGGTGCGGTCGTCACCTGCACCGCCGAGTACACCGTCGTCCAGGCGGACGTGGACGCGGGGACGATCGAGAACACCGCCACCGCGACCGGCACCCCGCCCGGCGGCGGCACCCCCGTCACCTCCGACCCCTCCAGCACCGTCGTCCCCTTCACCCCCAGGCCCTCGCTGGACGTCGACAAGGTCGCCGACAAGCAGCGCCTCGTCGCCGGCGAGACCCTGACCTACACCTACACGGCGACCAACACCGGCAACGTCACCCTGACGGACATCACGGTCACGGAGACCTCCTTCACCGGCAGCGGGGGAGCGCCGAAGGTGAACTGCCCGGCCGGTGAGCTGGCCCCCGGCGCCTCCCGGACCTGTACGGCGACGTACACGGTGACGCAGGCGGACGTGGACGCCGGGAAGATCGACAACGCGGCCACCGCGACCGGCACCCCGCCCGGCGGCGGCACCCCCGTCACCTCGCCCCCCGCCACCACCACCGTCACCGCCGACCGCACTCCGGCGCTGACGATTGCCAAGTCCTCCGACAAGCAGCAGCTCGTCGCCGGTGAGGACATCACCTACACCTTCACCGTCACCAACACCGGCAACACCACCCTCACCGAGGTCGGCGTCACCGAGACCGAGTGGACGGGTTCCGGCCCCGCGCCGAAGGCGACCTGCCCGGCGGGTCCGCTCGCCCCCGGCGGCCAGGTGCGGTGCACCGCCACCTACACCATCACCCAGCAGGACGCCGACCGCGGCACCCTGCGCAACTCCGCCACCGCGACCGGCACCCCGCCCGGCGGCCTGCCTCCCGTCACCAGCCCGCCCGACTCGGTCCTGGTGCCGCACGACTCCCGACCCGCCCTGACCGTGGCGAAGAAGGCCGAACCGGCCACCGTCGCCAAGGCCGGTGAGCAGGTCGTCTACACCTTCGTCCTCACCAACACCGGGAACGTCACCCTGACCGACCTCAAGGTCACCGAGACCTCGTTCAGCGGCAGCGGCGGCGCGCCAGAGGTCGACTGCCCCGGCGGTCCGCTGACCCCCGGCGCCGTCCTCACCTGCACCGCCCGCTACGTCGTCACCCAGGCCGACGTGGACGCCGGGAGGATCGACAACGCCGCCACCGCGACCGGCACCCCGCCGGCCGGCCTCACCCCGCCGGTCTCCCCGGAGGCCGGGACCACCGTCACCGTGCCCCCGCGACCGCACCTGACGCTGCGCAAGACCGTCGCCGAGACCACTGCGCTGCAGGTCGGCGAGATCCTGCACTACTCCTTCGAGGTCACCAACACCGGCAACGTCACCATGACCGATGCGGGCGTCGGTGAGACGGCGTTCACCGGTCGCGGCACCGCGCCGACGACGGTCTGCCCCGACGCCGCGAAGTCCCTCGCCCCCGGCGCGACCGTGACCTGCACCGCCGAGTACACCGTCGTCCAGGCGGATGTGGACGCGGGGACGATCGAGAACACCGCCACCGCGACCGGCACCCCGCCCGGCGGCGGCACCCCGGTCACCTCGCCGCCGTCCAGCACCGTCGTCCCCTTCACGCCCCGGCCCTCGCTGGTGGTCGAGAAGAGCGCGGACAAGCAGCGGCTGGTGGCGGGCGAGCGGATCACCTACTCGTACCTCGTCACCAACACCGGCAACGTCACCCTCTCCGACGTCCGTGTGGACGAGGGCGCCTTCAGCGGCACCGGGACCCTGTCCCCGGTCAGCTGCCCCGAGGACGCCGTGTCGCTCGAACCCGGACGCATCGTCACCTGCACCGCCGAGTACACCGTCACCCAGGCCGACGTGGACGCCGGGAGGATCGACAACGCGGCCACCGCGACCGGCACCCCGCCCGGTGGCACCCCCGTCGCCTCGCCCCCCGGCACCACCACCGTCCCCACCGACCCGAGGCCGGCGCTGACCGTCGTCAAGTCCTCCGACAAGCAGCAGCTCGTCGTCGGCGAGACCATCACGTACACCTACACCGTCACCAACACCGGCAACGTCACCCTGACCGGCGTCGGTGTGAGCGAGACCGAGTGGACCGGCTCCGGGCCGGCCCCGCGGGTCACCTGCCCGGACGCCGCGAAGTCACTGGCTCCCGGCGCCCAGGTGCTGTGCACCGCCACCCACACCGTCACCCAGGACGACGCCGACCGCGGCACCGTCCGCAACACCGCGACCGCGACGGGCACCCCGCCCGGCGGCGGCACCCCCGTCACCGGCCCGCCGTCCTCCGTGACGGTGCCGCACGAGTCCCGCCCGGCCATGGTCCTGGAGAAGAAGGCCGAGCCCGCCACCGTCACCAAGGCCGGCGAGCGGATCACCTACACCTTCACCGTCACCAACACCGGCAACATCACCCTCACCGGCGTCCACCCCGTCGAGTCCAGGTTCACCGGCACCGGCAAGCGCCCGCCGATCGCCTGCCCGCCCGGCTCCGGCGAACTGCGGCCCGGTCAGCAGCTGGTCTGCAGCACCTCCTACACCGCCACCCAGGCCGACATCGACGCCGGTTCGATCAGCAACACCGCGACCGCGACGGGCACCCCGCCCGGCGGCGGCACCCCCGTCACCAGCCCGCCCGACACCGTCACCGTCACCGCACCCCACCACCCCGCCCTCGACCTGGTCAAAACCGCGGACCCGGCGAGTGCCGCGGCGGGTGCGACCGTGACCTACCGCTTCACCCTCACCAACACCGGCAATGTGACGATCGAGCACATCGCGGTGAGGGAAGGCGAGTTCAGCGGGACCGGCACCGTGTCCGCGATCTCCTGCCCCGAGTCGGCCCTGGGCGTCGGTCAGCAGCTGGTCTGCACCGCCACCTACCGGGTCACCACCGAGGACGCCGCCCGCGGCACCCTCACCAACACCGCCACCGCGACCGGCACCCCGTTCGGCAGCAACCACCCCGTCACCTCGCCCCCCGCCCGGACCACCGTCACCACCCACCCCGCCGCCGCGCCCACCCCGCGCCCGGCACCGCACCCCGCCCCCTGGCACCCGGGCGTCCTCCCGCACACCGGGGCGGGCGTGAGCGAGGGGCTGGCCGGGGCGGCCCTGGCCCTGACGGCGGGCGGAGGGATCGCCCTGTCCGTCGCCCGCCGCAGGCGCCGCCGGCCGTAGTTCCCGGCCGACGGTCGCACGACCGGGGTGGGGCTCCCGAGGAGGGAGTCCCACCCCCTTCGCGTTCGGCGGCCCGGCCCGACGGGCCCTGTCCGTGCCGGTGCCCGCGCGGGCGGCCTCGCACTCGCGCACGGCCCGGGCGGGCGGGTCAGCGGCGGTACCACTTCTGGTTGGGGGTGCCGGAGCAGTCCCACAGCTGGAGCGGGGTGCCGGCGGCGGTGCCCTTGTCCTTGGCGTCCACGCACTTGTTCGCCTGGGGGTTGACGAGGTCCTCCGGACCCGCGAGGACGAACCGCTGGGCGGGGCTGCCGTTGCAGACCGCCACCTGGATCCGGGTGCCGTTGAGGACCGAGCCCCAGGCCACGTCCATGCAGAGGTCGCCGGCCCGGACGGTGCCGTCCGCGCGGAAGTCCCAGGTCTGCCAGGCGCCGCCGGTGCAGTCCTGGAGCTCCAGTCCGACGCCGTCGCCGAGCCGGCGGCCGACGGTGCCGATGCAGCGCTGCGAGCCGCGCCCCGCGAGGGGGCGGCCGGGGGGCGGCGGAGCGGGCGCGGGCGCCTGGGTGGTGGGCGCCGGTGGCGCGGGCGCGGCGGGCGGCGGTGCCGGGGCCTGGGTGGTGACGGCGGGCTGGGCCGCCGGGGCGGCCGGCTGGGCCGCGGGCGGTTGGGCGGCGGGGGCTGCGCGGCGGGGGGCTGGGCCGCCGGTGGCTGGGCGGCGGGGGCCTGGGTGGCGGACGCCGGTTGGTCCGGCGCGCCGGCCGGCGCCGGTGCGCGGGTCTGCGGTCGGGCGGTGGACGGCGGGACGGCGGCGGGCGGGCGGTCGGCGCCCCGGTCGGTGGTGTTCGGCCGGTCCGGCTCCGGCCCGGCCGCCACCGGATCGGCGGCGGCCGCGGCCGGGTCGGTCGCCGGGGGCGGCTCGGCGGGCGGTGCGGTCGACGGCTCGGGGCCGGCAGGGGGGCTCGGCGTGCCGTCGGCCGGGTCGGCGGCCCCGGGGGCGACGGCCGTCGCCGTGGTGGCGGGGCCGGTGGCGGCGTTCGGCGCGGCATGCGGTGCGCCGCCGTTCCCGGCGGGCAGCAGGGCGGAGCCGAGGGCGACGGCGCCGACCAGCGCGGCCGCGGCGGTCGTGGTGGTCCAGACCCGGGCCTGCGGCAGGAGACCGCGCGGCGGGTTCGGGGTGTGGCGCAGGTAGCTGTCGGAGAAGCGCGCGGGCGCGGGGTGCCGGCCCGCCGCGGTCGTGCCGCCCTCCCGGTCCGGCCGGGGCGCCGGGACGGGCGGGAAGTCCCCGTCGGGCACGGCGGCTGACGGCGGGTCGGACGGTCCGGACAACGTGGCCTCCAGGGCGAGGGCGGGCGCTGGCATGCTCCTCCGGCCGTCCGGCCGCGGTGTGAACCCGAGGTGTCGTTCCAGTGGCGGCGACCCGACATTCCTGGCGTGTCCATCTCATGCAAGGTCGGAGTGGCCCGGAGTTCACCGGCGGGTGGGGTGCCCGTTCCCCCGCGGCGTTACGGTGACGGCCGTCCGGGGACGGACCCATGATCCGAATGACCCGAACCGAGGGCGCGGCAGCGTCCGGACGGTCCCGCGAGGAGAGCAAGGCAGCAACATGGCGCACACAGCCGACGAGGCCCGGTCGGGGCCGACCGCCGCACCGTGGGCGGAACTCCTGGTGGCCGAACGCGAGGTCCTGTACCGCTTCATCAGCGGACTCGGCGACAACGACCCGCACCGGGCGGAGGACATCGTCCAGGAGGCGATGTTACGGGCCTGGCAGGCCGCCGAGGCGCTGGACTGGGACAGCCGGCCGATCCGGATGTGGCTGTTCACGGTCGCCCGCCGCCTGCTGATCGACGAGTGGCGCAAGAACCGCGCGGTGCCGGTCGGCATCGCGGTCGAGGGCTTCCCGGCCCCCGTCGCGGCGGACGCCGCCGACCCGTCCGACCGGATCCTCGACCGGCTGGTGCTGGTCGACGCGCTCCGCTCGCTCGACCGCATCCACCAGGAGGCCGTGGTGCACGTCCATCTCCTCGGGCGCCCCGGCGCGGAGGTCGCCCGCGCTGTCGGGATACCCGGCGGGACCCTCAAGTCGCGCACCCACCACGGCGTCCGGTCGCTGCGCCGGCACCTGGCCGACCGGGGTGTGGTCGCCTCGTGACCGGTACCGTCGGCCGCGCCGCGGCCGAAGCGCCCTCCGTCCCGGCCGTCCGGCCCGCGGGCGCCGCCCTCGCGTCGTTCCCGCCGTCCGGCCTCCTGCCGGCGATGCCCGGCACCACCACGCTGATCGGGATCGGCGGGGTACTGGTGCTGTTCGCCGTGCTGGCCCACCTCACCGCCCGCCGGGCGGGCGGCTGGCGGGCGTTCCGGCGCCGGCTGCGCCGCGAACTCCGCGCGACAGCGGCCGCGTTCGCCGCCCCGTTCGCGGCGCGACTGCGGTACGGGCGTCAACTGGGCACCGTCCGGCGGCTGCTGGCCGGTCGCGAGGGATGGGCCGACGCCGAGCGGGCCGTCCTCGACGCCGGACGGGTGGCGGGGGCGCGCCCGTACGCCGTGCTGCTCGGCGCACACACCGTCGGCGTGCTGGTGTCCTGCGGTCCGGGCCGGCCGCCGGGCCCGCCCGGGCCGTGGGTGGTGGACGCGGCGGACCCGCGGCTCTGGTGGGCCGCCCGGGACGAGCTGCGGCCGACGGTCGCGGGCGGCGGCCCGGCACCGCTGCTGGCGCTGGTCGGGACCGACGGTCCCACCGCGGTGCTGCTCGACCTCGCGACCGGACCCGCCGTGACCGAGTTCGGAGGCGACCGGGTGCGCGCCCACGCCGTGCTCCAGGCGGTGGCGGCGCAGTTGGACGCCCGCCTGCCGGTGGGCGCGGTCGTGGTCGCCGACGGTGTGCACGTGCGCCACGCGGGTCCGGAGCCGGCCGAGGCGCTTGCCGCGGCGGACCGGGTCGCGGCGGACGGGGAGCCGGCCTTCGCCGTCTGTCCCCTCGCCCCCGCGGGGTTCCGCCCCGCGGCGGGCGCCCGGTTGCTGGTGCTCGGTGGTGCGCGGGGCTCGGCCCGGCTGGTCACGGTCGACCGCGACGGCCTGCGGCTGCGCGGGACGACGCTGCGGGTCGAGGCGGTCGCACTGGCCCGGGCCACGGCCCGGATCCTTCGGACCCTGCCGCCCTACCCGGCCTTCGCACCGGTGGAGTTGGACGACTCCGACCTGGTGGAGCCGGGCGGTGCGCCGGTCGGTGCGGAGGAGCCGTCGGAGCCGGAGCTGCTGCCGGCGGCGGTCGGTTCGGAGGAGCCGTCGGAGCCGTCGGAGCCGTCGGAGCCGTCGGAGCCGGAGGAGCTGCCGGCGGCGCCGGGGTCGGCGGATCCGGGGGAGTCCGAGGAACCGTCCGGGACCGCGTCCGGTCCGTCGGACCTGTCGGAGCCGTCGGACCTGTCGGAGGAGTCCGCCCCTGGCGGCGAACTGCCGGACACCGGAGCGTCGGTGGCGTCCTCGGCGCAGCCGTTCCGGGTCGGGCCGGTGTATCCGGAGCCGGGCGAGGGGAGCGGATCCGGATCGGAACCGCCGTCGTTCCGGGTCGGGCCGGTGGTGCCGGACCCGACGGCCCTTCGGCTGTTGCTGCGCGGACCTGAACCGGTGCCGGAGCCGGAGCCGGTCGGGCCGGAAGCGGAGTCCGAGTCCTGGCTCCCGCCGGAGGCCGAGTCCTGGCCCCCGCCGAAACCGAAGCCGGAACCGGAGCCGGAACCGGAGCCGGAACTGAAGCCGGAACCGGAGCCCGAGCCGGTGCCCGAGCCGGTGCCCGAGCCCGAGCCCGAGCCGGAACCGGACCCCGAGCCGGATGTCGAGGACGACTTCGCCGAGCCCGAGCCAGGACCGGCCGGCCCCACGGCCGGTGTCTCCGCGCGCCGCTCCGGGACCGCGCTCCTGTCCGCGACCCGGCACGTCGGCTGACCCTGCGGCCGGGCCGCGCCCCGGCACCGTCCCGGCCGACGACCCGCCCCGACCCCCAGTCCAGCCTGCCCGACCCCCTGGAGACCTCCCGGTGAAGCTGACCGTCACCGTCGCCGACGGCACCGACCGTCGTGACCACGTCCTCGACCTGCCTCCCGGCGCGACCGTCGGCGAACTGGCGGCGGCCCTGGACCGACGGGACCCCGACCCGGTGGAGGTCGTCGCGACCGCCGGACCGGGCTACGGCCCCGGTCCGTCCGGCGGCGACATGGAAGCCTTCCTGGCCGGAACGGGAACCGTCGCCCCGCGCGGACTCCACCTCGGACCGCGGCGGTTGGACCCGGCGACGGCCGTCGCCGGGACGGGGGTACGGGAGGGTGCCGTGCTCGGTCTCGGGGTCCCCGCCGACGAGCCCGACCCGGTCCGGAGCAGCGCGCCGGACCGGCGCCCGGGCGACCCCGTCCAGCTGGAACTGCACCTCGTGTCCGGTCCGGGGGCGGGGCGGGTCTGGCGGCTCGGGCCCGGCAGCCACGAGATCGGCACCGATCCGTCCTGCACGGTCCGGCTCCGTGGCTCCGGCGCTCCGGCGGGCGGCCTCTGGCTGACCGTCGGCCCGGACGGCTCGGCGGGTTGGCACCGCGCTCCGGTCGGTCCCGGCCGGCCGGACGGTCCCGGGGGCTCCCCGGACGACGACCCCGACCGCGGCAGTGACTTCGACGGCCACGGCCACGGCCACGGCCACGGCTACGGCGACCGGGACGGCGACGGCGCGGGCGCCCCCGAGGGCGGCGGCCCGGCCCGGGGCGAGGGTGAGGGCGACGAGGCGGTCGCCCTCCGCACACCGAGCCCGCCCGCCACGGACCGCGACGTCCACAGCGACCGCACCCGTCGTACCGCCACCGGTGAGCGCGCCCCCGCCCCCGCCCGCTCCGCCCGCCGCGGCGCCCCGCGCCCGGCCGCCCACCGCGCCGACGGCGGCACCGCCTGGCCGCTGGGCGCCGACCTCACCGTCGGTGCCGCGCTGCTGCGCCTGGTCGAGCCGGTCGAGCCGGACGCCGCCGTGGTGGCGTCCGCCGACGGCATCGGCGTCGACTACAACCGCCCGCCGCGGATCGTCCCGCACCTGGACGCCGAGCGGATCCGGCTGCCCCTGCCGCCGACCGCCCCCTCCCGGCGGCCTTTCCCGCTGCTGCTGATGCTGGCCCCGATCGTGCTCGGCATGGTCATGGTGGCGGTCTTCCAGTCGTACTTCTACCTGGTCTTCATCCTCTTCAGCCCGCTGATGGCCGTCTCCAACTGGATCGTCGGCCGGCGCGGCAACCGCAAGCAGCACGAGGAGGCGGTGGCCCGTTACGAGGCGCGGCGCCGGGTCCTGGAGCAGGAGGTCCGGACCGCCGCCGACCGCGAGCGCCGGGTGCGCGGAGTGGCGGGGCCGGACCCCGCGACGGTCGCGCTGACCGCCACCGGCCCCGGCGGCCGGCTCTGGGAGCGCCGCCGGCACGACCCCGACCACCTGGTGCTGCGGCTCGGCACGGTCGACCAGCCGTCGGTCAAGGAGATCGACGACCCGGCACGGGACGAGAACCACCGCCTGGTGCGCTGGAACATCCCGGACGTGCCGATCGGCATCGAGGTGGCGGAGTTCGGCGTGGTGGGGGTGGCCGGCACCGGGCCCGTGGTGCAGGCGCTGGCCCGCTGGCTGGTCGCCCAGTCCGCCGTCCTGCACAGCCCGCGGGACCTGCGCGTCGTCGTCCTCTCCGACCGCTCGCGCGACGACGGCTGGGCCTGGGTGCGCTGGCTTCCCCACCTGCGCCCGCCCGGCGGAGCATCCGGACCGGGCGGCGGCGCCGGGCCGGTGGTGGCCGTCGGCAACGACCCGGAGTCCACCGCCAACCGGATCTCGGAACTGGTCGCGCAGATCCAGGCCCGTCGGCGGGTGCTCGGGTCCTCCATGGGCAAGGCGATGTTCAACGAGCCGGACGTGCTGGTGATCGCCGACGGGGCGAGGCAGTTGCGCGACGTGCCCGGCATGGTGCAGGTGCTCACCGACGGGCCGGGGGTCCGGGTGTTCAGCGTCTGCCTCGACGCCCAGGAACGGCTGCTGCCCGAGGAGTGCGGCACCGTCGTCCTCGCCGCCGGGCACCGCCTCACCGTCCGCCGCACCGGCGCACCCGACCTCACCGACGTGCGCGCCGACCTGGTCGACGCCGACTGGTGCGAGCAGGTGGCCCGGGCGCTCGCACCGGTCCGCGACGTCAGCCCCGAGCACGACGCCGGTCTGCCCCAGCTGGTCCGGCTGCTGGACCTGCTGCGGCTCGAACCGCCGGACCCCGCCGCCCTGCTGGCCCGCTGGCGCCGCCGCCCGGCCACCACCTCCTTCCTCCTCGGGACGGGCTACGACGGCCCGCTCACCCTCGACCTGGTCCGCGACGGACCGCACGCCCTGGTCGCCGGGACCACCGGCTCCGGCAAGTCGGAGCTGCTCCAGTCCTTCGTCGCCTCGCTGGCCGCCGCCAACCGCCCGGACGAGCTCACCTTCGTCCTGGTCGATTACAAGGGCGGGTCCGCGTTCCGCGAGTGCGCCGAACTCCCGCACAACCTCGGCATGGTGACCGACCTGGACGCCCACCTGGTGGAGCGGGCGCTGGAATCGCTCGGCGCCGAACTGCGGCGCCGCGAAAGGCTGCTGGCCGATGTCGCGGCCAAGGACCACCCGGAGTACCGGTCCAAGCGGGTCGCGGACCCGACGCTGCCCCCGCTGCCGCGGCTGCTGCTGGTGATCGACGAGTTCGCCACCCTGGTCCGGGAGGTGCCCGACTTCGTCCCCGGGCTGATCGGGATCGCCCAGCGCGGCCGCTCGCTCGGCATCCACCTGGTGCTCGCCACCCAGCGGCCCTCGGGCGCCGTCACCAGCGACATCCGCGCCAACACCAATCTGCGGATCGCGCTGCGGGTCACCGACTCCACCGAGAGCCAGGACATCATCGACACCTCCGAGGCGGTGCACATCCCGGCCTCCGCGCCCGGGCGCGCCCTGGTCCGGCTGGGGCACCGGTCCACGGTGCCGTTCCAGAGCGCCTGGGCCGGTGCGGCCCGCCCCGACCCGGCCGACCCGGACGGCGCGGCCGCCGCCGAGCGGCCCCGCGGGGCGGTGCGCGCCGCCGCCCTGTCCTGGAGCGGCCTCGGCCGCCCGCTCGCCCTGCCGCCGGTGACGGGCGACCCCGCCGCACCCGCCGCACCCGTCCCCACCGACCTCCAGGCCCTGGTCGCCGCCGTCCGCGAGGCCGCCGCCGCCCTCGACGACTTCGTCCCGCAGCCCAGCCCCTGGCTCCCCGCCCTGCCCGAGGAGGTGCAACTCGACGAGGTGGCGGCGCTGCTGCCGCCCCCGAGGACGGGGCGCTCCCGGTGGTCCCCTACGCGCTGGAGGACGTTCCCCAGCTCCAGCAGCGCCGGGTCGCCACCGTCGACCTGGCCTCCTTCGGTCACCTGTACGTGATCGGCGCCCCCCGGTCCGGCCGCACCCAGGCCCTGCGCACCCTGGCCGGATCGGTGGCCAGGACGGCCTCCTGCGCGGACGTCCACCTGTACGGGATCGACGCCGCGGGCGGCGGCCTGGCCGCCCTCAACGCCCTGCCGCACTGCGGGGCGGTCGTCTCCCGGCACGACCACGAACGGCTCGAACGCCTGCTGCACCGGCTCACGGCCGAACTGACGCGACGTCAGGAACTGTGCAGCGACCGGAACGCGGCCGGGCTCAACGAGCTGCGCGCCGCCCTTCCGAAGCCGGAGCGGCCCGCGCACGTACTGCTGCTGATCGACGGCTGGGACGCGCTGTCCGGGCTGCTGGACGACCACGACAACGGCCGGCTCGCCGACCTGGTCACCCGGCTGCTGCGGGAGGGCGCCGCGGCCGGCATCCACGTCGTCGCCACCTCCGAGCGCTCACTGCTGGGCGGCCGGCTCGCCGCGCACAACGACCACAAGCTGCTGCTGCGCCAGGGCGACCGCAACGACTACCAGTTGGTCGGACTCTCGCCGAGCAAGGTGCCGGCCGGCATCCCGGCCGGCCGCGGCTGGCACACCCTGAGCGGCACCGAGACCCAGGTCGCGCTGCTCGCCCCCGGCGCCGGCGGCCGGGAACAGGCCAGGGCGCTGGCGGCGATCGGTGCGGAGAGCACCCGGCGCGACAGCGCGGTGCCGGCCGGACTGCGGCCCTTCACGGTCGCCGCGCTGCCCCGCTCGGTGGACTTCGCGGAGGCCTACGCGGCCGTCCCGGAGGAGTCCCGCCGCCCGCTGTGGGGCCTGCTCGGCCTCGGCGGCGACGACGCCGGACCGGTCGGGGTGGACCTCGCCGGGGCCGCCGCGGCCTTCGCGGTGCTCGGCCCGCCCGGATCCGGCCGCAGCACGGCGCTCGCCTCGCTGGCCGTCTCCCTGCTCGCCGGCGGCACCGGGCTGGTCGTCCTCGCGCCGCGCCACTCCCCGCTGCGGGCGCTGGCCCGGCACGCCGGGGTCCGGGTGCTGACCGATCCGGACCCGTCCGCGCAGGACGTGCAGGCCGCCCTGGACGAACTCGCCGGCCCCCGCGTGGTGGTGGTCGACGACGCGGACCTGCTGGCGGCGCCCGCCTGCGACCGGGTGCTCAAGGAGGTCGCCGCCTTCGGCCGGGACCGCGGCCTCGGCCTGCTCTACGCGGGGTCGGCGGACGCCCTTCAGCTGGCGATGGGCAGTTGGCTCAGCGCGGCCAAGCGGGCCCGGCGGGGGCTGCTGCTGGGGCCGAAGAGCCTCCAGGAGGGCGACATGATCGGGGTCCGGCTGCCGGTGCACCTGATCCGGGCCACCCCGGTCGCGGGCCGCGGCTGGACCACCGGGCGCGGCGGCGAGGCGATGGCCGTGCAGGTGCCGCTGACCGTGCTGCGCACCGAGGACTGAGCGCACCGCCGGGGTGCGCGGCACGGAGCCGCGCACCCCGGCGGTGCGGTGGCGGTGTCAGCTGCTCTCGCGCAGGCTGCTCGCCATGTCCTGGTCCATCTGGTGCATCTGGTCCTTGATCTGGCGGAACTGCTTCGCGAAGCCCTTGATGCCCTCCATCGCGGCCAGCAGGCTGGTGTTGAACTTGTCGTACGCCTCCTGCATCGCCGGGCTGGACTGCTGGAACACCATGCCGTCGCCGAGCAGGTTGTTCACGTTGTTCTTCAGGTCGTTGAGCATCGGCACGATGTTCTCGGCCGCCGAGTCGAGCTGGCCCGAGGTGGTCTCGATCTTCTCGAAGTCGAGGGAGATGTTGGGCATGTCGCGGTCCTTTCGAAGGGGGGGATGGCCGGCCGGGGAGGTCGTGGGTCCCGGCCGGTTCGGGCGGCGCCCTCAGTCGTCCTGGGAGCTTCCGCCGCCGGTCTGCTGCCACTCCTGGCCGGGGCCGTTGCGGTGGTACTGGGTGGCCTTGCCGTCGTTGTCGGTGACGGTCATGTCGCCGCTGCCGTCCTCGTGCAGATGCGTCTCGGCGTGGTTCTTGGTGCCGTCCGCGTACACGGTGTCGGTGGTGAACGAGCGGCCGTGGTCCGAGTAGCTGGTGGTGGAGGTGTAGCTCTGCCCGTCGTGGGTGACGGTGGTCTCCTCCTTGATCACGTTGTGGTCGGAGTCCAGGGTGAGGTGGGTGTGCACCGAGCCGTTCGCGGTGTCGATGGTCTGGTCGACGGGCGGTGCGCCGGGGTCGGTGGCCCGGCAGAACTCCGGCACGGTGCCGTCCGCGCCGGGGTGGCACTGGTCGGCGTGGGCGTTGCGGTACTCCCAGGCGGCCTGCCGGTCGCGCCACTGGTCGAGCCCCATGTTGGCGCCCATCACGCCCAGCCCGTCGGCGATCTGGGCGTCCACGTCGAAGAAACCGTCGGCGACGGCGCCGAACACGTCGCCGAGCTTCTTGAGGTGGTCCACGGCCCGGTTCATCGGGTCCTTGGAGAGCCGGTAGAGGCTGCGGAAGCCGTTGGTGACGTTCGGGTCGCCGAACACCGCCTGGGCGTCGCCGAGCTTCCCCGAGCCGTACTGGGAGAACAGGCTGTCGTGCAGGGTCGGGGAGATCCGGTCGGCCAGGTTGTGGAGGTCCTTGCGGGCCTCGTGCAGGACGCCGTAGTCCATCGAGAAGTCGGGCACGGGATTTCCCTCCGGTCGGATCGGCGCGCGGTTCCCGGTCGACCACGTGCCGGCGGCCCGCACGGTTCACCGGACAGCGGAGGCCGGCCGTCGTGAACCGTCCGGGACCCCGGCACGTGGTCCCCCCGAGAGGTGCCGCGCGCCGCGGCGGCCGGGCCGTGCCCACGGACGAGGAGGAGACGACGGTGCCCCAGCGTCCGACCGACTGGAACGCGATCGGCCTGTCCGCCGACCCCACACCGGGGGACCCGGACCGGATCGACGAGGTGCAGCGCTCCCTGGCCGACCTCGGCCGCACCGCCCGGGAGATCGACGACGCCCTCGCCGCCGTGCTCGACAAGACCGGCCAGGGCGCGTTCACCGGGCAGACGGCGGACGCCCTCCGGGACAAGATCAGCGGGCCGCTGCGGGCCTTCGTCCAGTCGGTGGCCGACGGCTTCGAGAACTCGGCGCGGGCCCTGACGACCTACGCCGGAGTGGTCCGCGACCAGCAGTGGCGCGCCGACAACGCGCTCTCCCAGGGCCGCGGCCTGGCCGAGGACGACACCCGGCGCACCGAACTGGCGAGCACCGCCCGTCAGGCCGGCACCGCCCAGGACGAGGCCGGCCGCACCGCCGGATCGGCCCTCAGCAGCGCCGCCCGCGGGATCAAGCAGCCGGTCTCCGACTGCGACCTGTTCTGGGAGGCCTTCCAGTGGCTGGCGATCGCGCTGATCCTGCCCGCGCTGATCTTCGGCGGGCCGATCGCGCTGCTCGCCATCGGCGTCAACCTGGCGATCTTCGTGAAGACCGCGGTCGACTTCTCCCAGGGCAAGGCCAGCGCGCTCGACCTCTTCCTGTCCGGCCTCGGCATGATCGCCCCCACCACCAAGGGCCTGCCGCTGCTCAAACTCATCAGCGCCGGGGCCAAGTTCACCTGGACCGGGATCAAGGGCGTCGCCCAGGCCGTCGGGGGCTTCTTCCGCGGCGTCTTCACCGGCGGCGGCTCGCACGCCTTCGCCTTCCTGCCGGGCCTCGCCGACCTCGCCCGGATGACCGGCGGCTGGGTGAAGGCGGGCGGCCTCTGGGTGCTGAACGGGGTCACCAGGCTGCCGCACTTCGCCGGGGTGACCTTCCGGGCGAGCGGCATCGCCGTGGTCAACGGCGTCAAGGGCCTGCCCGCTCTGGTCCGCGGACTGCCGGCCAACCTCCGGCTGGCCGGGTCCGCCTCCTGGGACTTCGCGCGCGCCCAGCTCGGCGGCGCCAAATGGCTGCGCCTGGTGCTGCCCGTCGATGCGGCCGAGATCGGCCGGTACGGGCTGCGCGGCGCCCTGCGGATCGGCCTCTGGGAGCGCGGGGTCCTCGGCAACTTCCGCTACGGCGCCCCGCTGCTCGGCACCGCCGGGCGGACCGCCGCCGCCGTGCCGGTGCCGCCGCCGGTGCACAAGGTCGATGCCCTGGTGGACCTCTCCCGCACCGATCTGGCGAAGGTCAGGGTCGGCGACTGGGCCGGGCCGCGGCGGCTGGAGATCCCGCACCTGGAACCGTCCGGCTCCGGCCTCTCCTACACCCGGCCGTCCGACTTCCGCCTGCACAACGACCTGGCCGACCGCCTCTCGATCGCCCCGGACGCCGTCCGCCGGCTGGACGCGCTGCTCGACACCCCGATCCGCGAGCTGCGCCCGGTCGGCAGCTGGGCCGGCGGCACCGTCGTCACCCCGGGCGGACTGCACGTGGAGACCGGACTCGGCGTCAGCGCCGCCCCCGGCGGCCTGCACGGGATCGGCGGACTCACCGGTGCCCCGACCCCCACCCCCGTGCACCTGGCCGACACCCTCACCGTCGGCGCTCCCGCCACCGCCCACGCCCCGAACCTCCAGACCCAGGCGCTCGCCCTGCACCAGGCCGGGGGTGCGCCGGCCGCCCTCGGCACCGGCGCGCTGCACACCGCCTCCCCGGCCGCCCCGGCCGTGCACACGGCCGACCTGTTCACCCCGTCCGCCGCCGCCGTACCGCATCTGACCACCGGTACGCTCCCGACCGCCGCGCTGCACGGCGGCGGCACGGGGCTGCCCTCGGCCGTCACGGGTGCCGTGACCGTCCCCGGTCTCGGCACGACCGGCCCCGGCGCGCACCTGAACGGCGCCCTCGACCTGCTGGCCACCGGCTCCCCGCTGAACCGGGCCGACGCCCCCGTGTTCACCGCGGGCGGGCACCTCGGCGACCACAGCACCCGGGCCCTGGCGGCCAGTCAGGTCAACCTGCACCTGGGGGAGTTCGCGGCGCCTCGGGTCGCCGCGACCACGGCCCCGGTGCTGCCGCCGGTGCACGCCGTCACCCCGCCCACCGCGCTGGTCGGCGTGCCCGGCCCCGGCGGTGTCACGGACCTCGGCGGGGCCGGGGCGCACGGCGGCCTCGGCCGGGTGGACGAGGCGCTCGGACTGCTCCAGCCCGGCCCCGGACACGGGCACGGCCCGGTCCAGGGGCTCGCCGGGCCGGTCCCGGCGGCACCCGCCCCGCTGCCGCCCGCCGTGCTCGGTTCGACGCCGCTGCCGCCCGTCACGCCGCTGGCCCAGGGCCCGGTGGCGCCGCTGCCGCCGGTCGGCCCGGCGCACCCGGCCGCCGGGTCGGCGCACGACCTGCCGACCGTGCCCGGTACCGGCGGACACGGCGGCCCCGAACGGCTGACCGGCGCCCAGCTGGACCGGCTCTGGCGCGAGCAGGGCGACCGGGTGGCCGGGCTGTTCGGCGCGAGCGACGACCCCGGCCGCGGCGCCCGGCTGGACGCCTGGGCCGACCTCACCCTCGCCCGGCACGACCTCGGCCGGGCCGAACGCCTGCTGGCCGACCTGCGGGCGCGCCCCGGCGGCGGTTCCCGCCCCAGCCCGGTGGTGATCCACGCCGAGGCGTCGGTGGACGCGGCCGCGTTCAAGGTCGACGTGGCCCTGGACCGGGTCACCGGCCTGGGCATCGACCCCGCCCGGATGGACCGCGACCTGGCCGCGCTGACGGCCGACAGCCTGCGCGAGCGTCCCCGGCTGCTCGGCGGCTCGGACGGCGGCGGCGGGGTGCCCCCGCACGTCGGACAGCAGCCCCAGCTCGTGCCCCAGCCCGGTCCGGCCCCGCACGGCCAGGGCCCGCAGCACGTCCCACCGCAGCACGTCCAGCCGCAGCCGCCCGCGCCGCAGCCCGTCGTGCTCGCGCTCGCCGACCAGGGCACGGCGGGCCCCAACGGCCTGCGGGTCGAGTCCACCGTCACCCCGAACGGAACCGTGCACCGGGTGCTCGACGCCCACGACGTGCCCGACCCGATGCTGCAGCCGACGCCCCGTCCCGGCGGCGGCTTCGACCTGCACGACACCCGGCTGGGCACCACCCAGTCCTACGACGGCGGCGGCCGCCTGATCGCCGAGGACCTGCCGCTCACCGGCCTCGACGGCGGCCCGGCCGGCCTGCGCGTGCACACCGACTTCGACGCCCAGGGTGCGGCCACCCACCGGGTGCTCGACCCCAACGGCGCGACCGGCCTCCAGGCCGCCCCGCGCCCCGGCGGCGGCTTCGACCTGCGCGACCCCGCCACCGGCGGCCACCGGGGCTTCGACCACGCCGGCCGGCTGGTGGAGGAGGGCCGCCCGCTGCTGCGCGGCGACGGCACGCCGTTCGGCCCGGTCCTGCTGCTCGGACACGACAACGGGACGGTCACCCGCTCGCTGTCCGGTGGCGGACATACCCTCACCGAACTGCCCGGCGGCGCCGGCCTGCGGGTCACCGACCCGGTCTCCGGCCGCTCGGCGCTGTTCGACGACGGCGGGGCCTTCCGGGCCGAGGGCCTGGCCCTGGGCGACGCCGCGGGCCTGCGCGGCCACCGCTTCGCGATGCGCCAGGGCGGCGGGTTCGTGGTGACGGACGTCGCGGGGGCAGTGGTACCGGGTTCCTCGGCGGTAGGTGTCGCGGGCGGCGGGGTGCGGGTCACGGAGGCGGTGTCGGGCGGTTCGGTGCGCTTCGGCGCGGACGGTCTCCAGGTGGAGCGTGGTGTGGCGCTGGCGGACGGGGTGGGGGTGCGCGGCGTGCGCTTCCTGGAGGGGGCTCCGCCGCGGGTGACGGATGTGTCCGGGGCGGCGGTGCCCGGTCTGTCGGGCGAGGGCCTGGCCGGCGGTGGCTGGCGGGTAACGGACTCGGTGTCGGGTGGGTCGACGCGGTACACGCCGCAGGGTGCGGTGGTGGAGCGTGGTGTGGCGCTGGCCGACGGGGCCGGGGTCCGGGGTGCGCGCTTCCTGGAGGGGGCTCCGCCGCGGGTGACGGATGTGTCGGGTGCGGCGGTGCCGGGTCTGTCCGGGGAGGGTCTGGCGGGTGGCGGTTGGCGCGTCACCGATCCGGTGTCGGGTGGGTCGACGCGGTACACGCCGCAGGGTGCGGTGGTGGAGAGCGGTGTGGCGCTGGCGGACGGCGCCGGGGTCCGGGGCGTGCGCTTCCTGGAAGGGAACCCGCCGCGGGTGACCGACGTGGCGGGCGGACCGACGGGTCTGTCCGGGGAGGGTCTGGCGGGCGGTGGTTGGCGCGTCACCGATCCGGTGTCGGGGCAGTCCACGCGGTACACGCCGCAGGGCGCGGTGGTGGAGAGCGGGGTCGCGCTCGCCGACGGGGCCGGACTGCGCGGCGGCCGGTTCGTCGTGCCGCAGGGCGGCGGGCACGCGCTCACCGACGCGGCCGGCGGCGCACTGCCCGAGCGCGTGGTGGCGCACCCCGGCGGCGGGTTCCGGGTCGAGGGCGCGCCCACCGTCCCGGGCGGCGGAGTGCCGTACGAGCGGTTCGCCGCCGACGGCACGCCGACCGCCGGCGGGCGGCAACTACTCGACGGCAACGGTGCCGTGGTGGGCCACCTGGAGCGCCCGGTGCCCGCGCCCGGCCACCCGGCGCCCGCCGGGCAGCCGGCCTGGCTGGACGCCGCCTTCCAACCGGACGCCACCCGGGTGGTCACCGCCGACGGCGCCGGTCTGCGGGTCACCGTCGCGGGGGGCTCCTACCGGGTCTTCGACGACGCCGGGCGCCTCACCGACGACGCCGCCCGGCTGCACGCGCCCGGCGGCGGCGCGCTCGACCAATGGGTGGTGGTCCACACCCCGCCCGGCGGTCCGCGCACCCTGGAGGTCCTGGACGCCACCGGCACGCCGGTGCCCAACCTCACCGCCGCCGACCGGCCCGGAGGCGGCTTCCAGGTCACCGACGCCGCCGCCGACAACGGCTTCGTCCGCTACGGCGCCGACGGCGGCCGGCTGGAGACCGGCACCGCGCTGCGCGGCCCCGACGGCAATCCCGACCGGACCTTCGCCGTGCTGCCGCCGCCCGGCCCCGGCGGCGCCGCCCTCCCGGGCCACCTGGAGAACGCGGCGGGCGCGCGGATCCCCGAACGGGCCGTCACCGTCCGCGCCGACGGCGGCCTCCAGGTCTCCGTCGACCGGCCGAACGGCCCCCGGCACGGCGAGTTCACCGCCCACGCGCCGGGTGACGGACGGATCACCCACCAGGGGTTCAACGTCGTCGACGGCGGGCGGCGCACCGATCACCAGTACGTCGTCGACCGCACCCCGGCGGCCGGCGCGACCTGGAGCCGGCAGCCGCACCCGGCCGCCGCGGTGCCGCCGCCGGCCGGCACCGGCGCCTTCCACCACGGCCGGGTGGAGATCACCGGTGGCGGCGACCGGATCCGGCTGCTCTCCTCCACCTACACGCCGGTCGAGGTGTTCGAACGCCGGGTGCTGCCCGGCGGCGGCCTGCTGGACTCCTTCCGCCGCACCGACACCCTGCTGTTCGGCGACCTCGACCGCCGCACGGTCTGGACGCAGTGGGACGCCGCCGGCGGCCTCGGCGCGCACGGCACCCGGCGCTACGACACCTCAGGCTTCGGCTGGCGGGACCTCGACCACCGCGGCAACCCCGTCCACGAGTACCGGGACGGGCTGCAGAAGACCGGCGGGGTCACCGGCCACACCCTCGCCGTCCGCAACGCCGACCGCAGCTGGACCTGGCACCGCTTCGACGGCGCCGGCCAGGAGCTCGCCCACGGCCCGCGCACCCAGCACCGCGACGCCGGCTGGACCGACCGGCTGGCCGACGGCACCCTGGTGCAGAAGCAGTGGGGGATGGGCCACGGCCCCGGCAAGGCCGGCCAGTTCCTGGAGCACACCTGGCAGGGCGGCGGCGTGCGGCAGACCTGGGAGCGGCACTCCCCGCACGGCAAGGAGGTCGGCAAGCGCGAGGTCCTGGCCACCGACAACGGGGTGCTGACCACCAGCCGCTGGTCCGAGCAGCGCCCGCCGGTGTGGGTGCGCCGGCACCTGGTGGGCGCCGGCGGGCCGCAGGGCGTCGCCGCGCACCTCGCCGACGACACCCGCTACCAGGTCTTCCTGTGGGACAAGGCGGGCGGCGTCAACCCGGGCGGAGGCGTCCGCTACGTCGGCATGGACGGGGCCGCCGTCGACCTCGGGGCCGACGGCCGCTTCGTCCGGTCCACCGGGAAGCTGCACGGCGGCACCACGCTCAAGGTCGGCGACCACGCCAACCCGCCCGCGTACCCGCCCACCAATGCGGCGCACCTGCCCTGGGAGGAGCCCGGCCGCCGCGGCTACCGGGCCGAGGTGGTCCCGCCCGCCGGGGCCGGCCGCGACCACCCCGTGTGGCAGGACCGGTTCAGCCCGGACGGCGGCGCCAACTGGCAGGTCGCCCGGGAGGGCTTCGCCGACGGCTCGGTCCGCGAGTACCGGGTGCCGCCCCAGGTGGACCCGGCGACCGCCAACGTCCAGGGCCGGGGCACCCACGCCTGGGTCCAGCGGGACGCGCACGGCAACCTGACCGGCAGCCACGACATCTGGCAGGATCCCCAGGCCAACCGGATTGAGGTCACCGGCGCCGGCCGCCCGGACTCCGGCCGGTGGACCTGGACCGCCACCGACCACCTCGGCAACCGGACCACCGGCCGCCGCGAGTTCTTCCGCGGCTCCGACGACCCCCGGCTGCCCTGGGACGACTCCTTCCGGGACTTCGACGCGGGCGGCGCGCTGCTCCGCGAGCGCAACATGCTGGACGGCGGCCGCTGGGTCGACTCCTGGCGGGGTGCGGCCCCGCCCGGCGGCGGGCAGCGCTGGCACACCGCCAAGTACGAGGCGAACGGCACCGCCGTCGACTTCGGCGCCGGGCAGCAGGTGCGCCGCTGGTGGAACGCCGACACCCGGGCCTGGCAGGACGGCTGGACGGCCGGGACCCGGCACTTCCGCGACGAGTTCCGCCCGGCCGCCGGCGGCCCCGCGCTCACCCTGCGCGAAGTGCCCCCGCACCTCGCGCTCGGCGAGGGGCCGCTGCGGGTGCGCCAGTACGTGCCCGGCGGCAACGCCCCGCACCCCGCCGGGAGCTGGAAGGAGTTCGACCACGGCGCGGTGGTCCGCGAGCGCAAGCCGCTCGGTGACGGCACCTTCCTGGAGAAGGACGCCTGGCGCGGCCAGTGGCGCCGCTACGACCAGCACCAGCGGATCGTCGCCCAGCGCACCGACAGCGGTCTGGTCTGGGAGACCGGGCCCGGCGGCAACCTGCGGGTCACCGGCAACGAGTACGACTTCCGCGGCCCGCTCACCGAGATCCGCGGCTTCGGCCGGCGGGTCCGCGAGGCCAACCGGCTGCCCTGGGGCGACTCGGTCGAGGTGCGGGTGCCGCTGATGCAGAACGCCCTCGCCGGCGTGCCGGGGCTGCCGGCGGCGCGCAACGGGGCGGTCCCGCTCGGCGAGGCCCTCTACCAGCCCTACTGGAAGGTGCTGGCGAAGAAGGTCGCGCTGGAGTTCGGCCAGGAGTTCGTGCTGGAGTTCGGCGCCAACCTGGCCGTCAACGGCATCGTCGCCGCCGCCAACAACAAGCCCTTCACCGGCAAGGACGTGCTCAAGTCCTTCGCCAACGCGGCGGTCGGGGCGGGCGTCAAGAGCCTGGTCTCCACCGGCATGCACGAACTGCGCGGCAGTGCCGCCGGCGGCCCCAAGTCGGTGTTCGGCAACGTCGACGGCGGCAAGCACGAACGACGCCACCCGAACAACCACGACAAGCACTGGGCCAACGAGTGGGCGGGCAACGAGACCCCGACCCGCTGGCGCGGCGGCACCTACGACTTCTTCTACAACGCGGCGCTCGGCGGCGTCGTCGGCTGGGTCAACGGCGCGATGAACGCCTCCGTCTGGGGCGTCACCGGCGCCGACGGCAAGACCCACGTGCTCAGCGGCATGGACGCCTTCCTGGACGGCGGTATCGCCGGTCTGGCCGGCCTCACCACCGCGAGCAGCGCGGCGCTCGCCAAGAACGCCGTCATCGCCGGCGGCGGCAGCCGCTTCTTCCACCGCCAGGGCTTCGCCGAGTTCTGGCTCCAGCTCCCGTTCAAGATCTTCGAGAAGACGGTCACCTCGCTCTGGCTGACCAACGCCTACCGGGCGAGCATCAACCCCGCCTGGTACCGCGCACCCCTGCCCGCCCCCGCCCCCGCCCCCGCACCGCCGCCCGCCCCGTGACCCCGCCCGGCCCGTGGCTCCGGCCGGTTCCGGTAGCCCGGCCCGGCCCGGCCCCGAGACCGTGCCCGTAGCCCCGCCCGCCTGCCCGCCCCGCACCGCACCGAAGCAAGGACAGCAGCCCTGATGCCCCACCGGACGACCACCCGGACCCACGCCGTCGGCCCGCGCGGCCGCGGTGCCCACCGCCTCGTCGCCGACGCCCTGCGGGCCGCGCAGCCCGGTGACACCGTGGTCGTCGCGCCCGGCCGCTACCAGGAGTCGCTCGAACTGGCCCGCCGGGTCGTCCTGGTCGCCGAGCAGGGCCCCGGGACGGTGGTGCTCGCGGCCCCGCCGGGCGGCGCCCCGGCGCTCCGCGTCCTCGGCCCCGACTGCCTGCTCCGGGGCCTCGACCTGGAGGGCGCCGACCCCGGGGACCCGGCCGTCACCGTCACCGCCGGGGCCGGCCTCGTGCTCGACCGCTGCACCGTGACCGGCGGCCGGATCGAGGTCCGCGGGCCCGAGGGCGCCGAGCCGGGGGACTTCCGCGAGGGCGAGGAGGGGACCTCCGCCGTCCTGCTGCGCGACTGCCGGCTGACCGGCGCCCGGCACGCCGCCCTGCGCCTGTCCGGCGGTGCCCGGGTGCGGATCGAGTCCACCACCGTCGCCGACGTCGACGGGGTGGGCGCGGTGCTCGCCGGCACCGCCCGGCTGGACGTCACCGGCCTGCGCCTGGAGTCCACCACCGGCTCGGGGGTCCGGCTGCGCGGGAGGTCCCGGCTGCGGATGACGGAATCCCGGCTGACCTCGCCCGGCCGCGCCGGGCTGCTGCTGGAGGACACCGCGCACGCCCTGGTCACCAACACCCGGATCGAGACGCCCGGGACCGCGGGCCTCCACCTCGGCGGCGACTCCCACGCCGACCTGACCGACACCCGGGTGCTGCGCCCCGCCGCCAGTGCCCTGGTGCTCCAGGACGCGGCCCGGCTGACCGCCGACGGCTGCACCGTGACCGCCCCGGGCGCCAACGGGCTGCTCGCCACCGGCACGGCCCGCGCCCGGCTCACCGACTGCCGGCTGGAGGACTCCGGGTTCAGCGCCGTCCACCTCGCCGACCGGGCCGAGGCCGCGTTCACCGACTGCCGGGTGCGCCGGGGCGCCGAGCACGGCTTCCACGTGGCGGGCTCGGCCGTGCTGGGCCTCACCGACAGCACGGTCGGCGAGATCGTCCTGACCGGCGTCGCCGTCACCGACGAGGCCCGGGCCACCGTCACCGGTTGCCGGATCGACACCGCGCACACCGGGGTCGCCGTCGCCTCCCCGGCCGGCTCCCGGATCGACCGCACCACGGTCGTCGGAGCCGCCCGGGCCGGCCTCGAGGTCTCCTCCGGCGGCCGCGCCGTGCTGACCGGCAACCGGGTCACCGGCTCGGGCGCCGCCGGACTCCTGCTCGACTCCGGTTCCGAGGCCACGGTGGAGGGCGGTTCGGTCGAGGGCGGCAGCGGCTCGGGCGTGGTCGTCTGGACCGGCGCCCGCCCGGTGATCAGCCGCCTGCGGATCGACGGCACCGGCCGCAACGGCGTGTACTTCGCCGAGGGCGCGGGCGGTCTGCTGACCTCCTGCGACCTGGTCGGGACCCGGCTGCCCGCCCTGCACCTGGCGGCCGGTGCCGCGCCGCGGCTGCGCCGTTGCCGGGTGCTGGACTGCCCGGCCGCGTTCGGCGGCGACGGCTCGGCGGTCCCCGTCCTGGAGCAGTGTGACGTCGACGGCGCCCCGCTCGCCTTCGTCGGCGCACCCCAGCCGCCCGCCGCACCCGTCCTGCCGGGCCTGCCGGGCCTGCCCGCCGTACCGGCGGTACCCCTCCCGCCCGCCGCGGCGCCCGCCGAACTCCCCACGGCGGAGCCCGAGGAGGAGCACCTGGACGACCTGCTGGCCGAACTCGCCACCCTGGTCGGCCTGGACCGGGTCAAGCACGACGTCCACTCGATGGTGAAGCTGATGCAGGCCGTCCGGCTGCGCGAGGAGGCCGGCCTGCCCGCGCCGCCGCTCAGCCGCCACCTCGTCTTCGCCGGCAACCCCGGCACCGGCAAGACCACCGTCGCCCGCCTCTACGGCCGCCTGCTCAAGGCCCTCGGCCTGCTGCGCCGCGGCCACCTGGTCGAGGTCGACCGCAGCGCGCTGGTCGGCGAGTACGTCGGCCACACCGGCCCGCGCACGGCGGCCGCCTTCAACCGCGCGCTCGGCGGCGTCCTGTTCATCGACGAGGCCTACTCGCTGGTCCCCGAGTCCGGTGGGCACGACTTCGGCCTGGAGGCGGTGGCGACCCTGGTCAAGCTGATGGAGGACCACCGCGACGACGTGGTGGTGATCGCCGCCGGCTATCCGGCGGACATGGCCCGCTTCGTCGGCTCCAACCCCGGACTCTCCTCCCGCTTCACCCGCACCCTGCTGTTCGAGGACTACTCCGCCGCCGACCTGGTGGCCATCGTCGAGCACCAGGCGCGCGAGCACCGCTACGAGCTGACCGGCCCGGCGCGCCTGCGCCTGCTCCACCACTTCGAGACGCTCCCGCGCGGCGCCGGCTTCGGCAACGGCCGCTCGGCCCGCCAGACCTTCCAGGAAATGACCGAACGCCAGGCCCAGCGGATGGCCGAGGCCGTCACCCCCACCCCCGACCAGCTCTCCACGCTCGAACCCGCGGACCTCCCCGCCACCGTCTGACGGCCGACACGGCGCCCACCGCCGCCCTCTGGCGGTACGGCGCCACGTCGGTAACATGAGCAGTCCTCACATTTTCGCCCGGGAGGCTGCCATGCCGGATCGCTTCGACCTGCCGGCGGGGTTCCGCTGGGGTGTCGCCACCGCCGCCCACCAGATCGAGGGGGCGGTCGACGAGGACGGCCGCGGCCCCTCGATCTGGGACACCTTCACCGCCCGCCCCGGTACCGTCCGGGACGGGCACACGGGTGCGGTGGCCTGCGACCACTACCACCGGTACGCCGAGGACATCGCCCTGATGCAGGGCCTCGGCCTCGACGGCTACCGCTTCTCCATCGCCTGGCCCCGGATCCGGCCCACCGGCGCGGGGCCCGTCAACCCTGCCGGACTCGCCTTCTACGACCGCCTGGTCGACGCGTTGTTGGAAGTGGGCATCACCCCGCTCCCCACCCTCTTCCACTGGGACCTCCCGCAGGCCCTCGAAGACGCCGGCGGCTGGCTGAACCGCGACACCGCTTACCGCTTCGCCGAGTACACCGCCCTCGTCGCCGACCGCCTCGGCGACCGCGTACCCGCCTGGATCACCCTCAACGAGCCCTTCGTGCACATGGTCTACGGCTACGCCCTCGGCATCCACGCCCCCGGCCGCGCCCTGATGCTCGAGGCCCTCCCGGTCGCCCACCACCAACTCCTCGCCCACGGCCTGGCCGCCTCCCTCCTCCACGAGCGCGGCCTCGACGTCCTCGTCTCCAACAACCTCACCCCGGTCGAACCGGCCTCCCCCTCACCCGCCGACCTCGCCGCCGCCGACGCCTACGACACCCTCCACAACCGCCTGTTCACCGACCCGCTGCTCCTCGGCCGCTACCCCGACCTCACCGCCTTCGGCGCCGGCCCCGACCTCCACGGCGCCGTCCGCCCCGGCGACCTCGACCTCATCACCGCCACCCCCCTCACCGGCCTCGGCGTCAACTACTACAACCCCACCCGCATCGCCGCCCCCACCGACCCGGGCCTCCCCTTCGCCTTCGCCGAGATCCCCGACGTCCCGCACACCGCCTTCGGCTGGCCGATCGTCCCCGACGGCCTGCGCGCACTCCTCGTGGGCCTCCGCGACCGCTACGGCCCCGCCCTCCCACCGGTCACCGTCACCGAGAACGGCTGCTCCACCACCGAGGGCCCCGACGACCCCGTCCGCGTCTCCTACCTCTCCACCCACCTCGACGCCCTCGCCGCCGCCGTGGCGGAGGGCGTCGACGTCCGCGGCTACTTCACCTGGTCCCTGCTCGACAACTTCGAATGGGCCGAGGGCTACCACCAGCGCTTCGGCCTCGTCCACGTCGACTTCGAGACCCAGGAGCGCACCCCGAGGGCCTCCTACGCCTGGTACCGCGACCTGATCGCTCAACACCGTTCGCGTACCGCTTCCTGACCGGAGGGGCGCCTGGTCGCCACATCGGCCCGTAGGGCAGGGTGGAGACATGGCAGGCGTGGCGAATCCGGCGGTGTGGCGCTCCGTGCGCGAGGCGGCGCTGCCGCAGGTGTCTCCGGAGCGCGAAGTCGCGGTGCTCTCGCTCCTGGGAACTCGCGCGATGGTGGCGTGCCGGGTCGATGAGGTTGAGCACGGCAGACGGCAGACGGCTTGCGCCGACCGGCTGGACAGCATCCCGATGCTGGAGCGCCTGCTCTGCCTCCCCGTCGGTATTCCGGTCCCGATGGCTTCTCTGTCCGACCCGGCTGTGGTCGGAGGCCTCCCGCAGGGTGCGGTCCACCGGGACGGTGACATGGTGACGCGTCTGGCAGTCCGGCCGCTGGCCGTGGACATCGCGGTGGTTCGGGTGGTCGGCTGGCGGAACGGGCTGGAGCGAGCGGGTCGGTTCGCACCGTTCTGCTGCCGAGCCGTCCTGGTCGACGAGGGGCCGCAGATGGGGGAGGAGGGGGTCCTGGCGGAGGCGGCCTTCTACGGAATCGGCGTTCTCGTCAGGGGGCCGGAGGGAATTCGGACCGCCCTGGAGCCCGAGGTGTACAGGCCGCAGCGGTACACCGTTGCGGCCTGGCACTTCGTCGAGGAGCTGTACGCGCGGCTGCGCTGAGCCGCCGGCGCGCACCTCAGTCGGCTCCGACACCGGCCCGGGTCGAGGGCGCCGGATCGAGGAGAGACCATCTCAGCAACTGCGGTTGGGCCTTGAAGCCGTTCGGCTGTCGGATGGTGGCGTTGGCCAACGGGTACCGACTCACTGCGGAGCGGCAGCGCTCCTGCCAGCATCGTTGGCGGTCGGGCCCGACTGTGGACGACGTACTCGTGACTCCAGCGTACGGAGCGCGCGCCGACTCTTCTCGGTTGCTCCAACCACCGCCGAGCGGAGCATGGTTGGCCGGATCCGTAGGTCGCTTCGGCGAGGATGGCAGCCCGGCGGGCGGGCCGCCGGCCGCCGCCGGCAGTTCGGAGTGCTGTCGCCAGAAGTCGCGCCGCCCGCGCAGTGCTCGGCGGGGTCCTTGGGTGGAGCTGCTGAGTGAGTGTCCGTATCGCTCAGGCGATGCTCGGAAGAGGGCGCATGGCGCCCGAGAAAGGTTATGTCATCACCAAATCCGTTGGTGATTCGGTGAATTGGGATTCAGGTGTCCCAACGGGCGCGATCGAAGGCCTTATTCAGCGGGTGCGGAGAGCCAAGCACCCGCGCGTCCTGCAGAACCGGACTTGAACGGAAGGCGAAGCATGACTCCTGCAGCGCATCGACTGGTGCTCGACCGTATCGAATCGGCGTTCCGGGACCTTGCCGACGGCCCGTTCGCGTTCGACGTCGGCGCTCTGGGGCTGAGACTGCCGGCCGGGCGGGTGCCGCTCGACGAGATGAGGGAACTGCTTCTGAAGCCTCCGCATCCGGACGTGCTGCCGGCCGTGTGGGGTGAACTGGTCAGGAGAACCCGGCAGGAGGCCGATCGGGAGGAGTGGACGGTGGCGGCGCTCGGGGCGATCACCCCGGCACTTCGCGCGATATGCCATCGAGTGGTCGTCACCCGGACGGACCGGGCAGATCTTCAGGCCGAGGTGGTTGCGCAGTTCCTCGTCCGACTGGACGAGGTGGACCCGGACAGCCCAGGACTCGTCGGCCTTCTCTTCGGTGCCGCGCGGAGTGCGGGCCAACGGTTCCAGCGGTGCGTCATCGACGCGGATCGGACGCTCGTTCCGTTCGACACCGCACCGGACCGACCGGTGGCGCGCCGAGGTGGCGGCCATCCCGACATCGCCCTGAGCCGACTGCTCCGGCAAGGAGTTATCAGCGCGGAGGAGGCGGACCTGATTGGGCGGACCCGCCTGGAGGACGAGCCGCTCGCCGCGGCCGCCACCCGGCTCGACATCACCTACGCGGCGTGCCGCAAGCGTCGGCGTCGCGCCGAGCGGCGCATCGTCGAGCACTACGCGCGCACCGGTCTGTTATCGGCCGAACGGGCACGGGGACTGACGACCGGAGGTCTGGAGTGCCTGACCGGAGCCGGGGCGGAAGCTCGTCCGCCCGCCATGGCTGCCTGAACGAACGTTCGAGTGGAGGAGAGTTGATGACAATGACGTATCCGGCCTCCGTCCTGAAAGCGGTGGCCGCAGCCATCAGCGGGCCCGATGCCTGGGTGGGCCCCCTGTGCCTGGACGGTGCGGCTGTTCACCCGGCCCTGCCGCAGGGCAGGCTGTCACTCACCGAGTTGCGGCCACTGCTGCTCCTGCCCGAAGCGCCGGCCGGGGCTCGGGACGCGGTGTGGTCGGAACTGGCCTTCCATGCCCAGCGCCACGGCCCCGACTGGGAGTTGGGCGCCGTCTGGATGATGTCACCCGGCCTGCGCAAGGCGGCGTGGCGGGTCGTGAACAACAGCTGGGTGCCGTACGCCGACATCGAGGCAGAGGTCGTCGAAGGGTTCCTGCGTGAACTCCAGGGTGTGGATGTCGAATCACCGGCGATCGCCGGACGGCTGTGGTGGGCCGGGTACCGCCAGGGGCTGCGGGCACGTGACTCCTACCGCACCACGGCAGCGAGGTCGGAGCTTCCGGAACCGGCGTGGCTGGGGCGTCGCAGGGGATTCGGAGGCCACCCGGACCAGGCGCTGGAGCGGGCTGTGCGAGCCGGGGCCATCACCGGGGACGAGGCCGAGCTGATCGGCCGTACTCGGTTGGAGGACGGTGGTCTTGCCGAGGTCGCTTTTCGTCTCGATCTCGGCTTCCATGCCTGCCGGACTCGACGGGCTGCCGCCGAGGAGCGTCTTGCGCGCTTTCTGGTGGTGTCCGAGCCCAGGAACGACTTCACTCCCGGCGCCCCGGGAGCGGCATGCGGGAGGGCGGCGTGAGATGGCGGCGCGAGTGTTCGGTCACGGTGGGTCGACCGTCGATCACGATGGGTCGACCGTCGATGAGCCGACGCGGCGTGTGCGGTGCCATTGCCGCGTGGACGAGATGGTACGGAGCTCGTGGGCGGCGGGTGACGATCTGGGCCGGCTGCTGCTCGCCGCGCCCGTCGATCGTTCCGAGCCCGGCCTTCTGTGCAGTCCGACCGCCCGTTCGGTGGACCTTGCTACTGGTGTGACGACCGGGCGCTGCCGGAACTGCTTCGCCCGTCTCCGCCGTCTGCGTCATCACGCGTCGTGGTGACGGCACACCTCATCACGCCGTGGGCCGCGCGCCTCGCGCGGCCCACGGGCTGGGAGCCGTACATGGACATCCTCGACCGATACCGGCACGGCCCTTGGGCACCGATCGCCGGTCCGCAACCCGACAGGACGGTGATCCTCGCCGTCCGTGCGCTTCTGACCGAATCACTGCACGGAATCGCCGAGGACCTCCTGCCCGGCGAGTTCGCCCTCCCCGGCACCATCGGTGCGGTGGTCGCCGACGGTGGGAACCAAGGCCGCCGCCGACCGGCGGTCTACGTACGTGCCGACCAGCCGAGCGACTTGCGGGCCGATCTCTGGGGATTCTGCACGGCTCTTGCCGTGCTCGTGTGCGAGGAGCGGATGCCGCTCGCCCTCGGCGAGTGCCTGTTGATCGGGAACGAGCGGACGCCCGTTCGGGGCAGGGGCCCCGCGCTCCTCGGGGCACTGATCCTGCAGCGTCTTGGGCGACGGTCCGGTTCCTGCGGCTTCACGGTCTACCAGTGGCGGGACGAGGCCGAACTCCCGTACGCGGCTGCATGACTGTGCCCTCCGCCGCCCGAACCGGCCGGGGGCAGGGCATCCCGTAGCACACCGGAAGCTCCCCGGTGGTCAAGTCATGGGCCGCGGCACGTCGGTGCGTCCGCGTAGTGTGGTGTCGGGCGGAGGGGAGGGCAGCTGGTTGCGCAGGGTCCCGACGGAGATGTTCCGGTTCACGACGGGGGAGAAGGCCGAACTCTACGGCGCGATCCTCCAGGCGTTCGGAGCGGCCAACGAACGGTTGGAGACCGCGCTCGGGCTGGATGACGTCCGTACGCGGTTGCGGACCGTCGGCTGGCTCGACGCGGTGCACGACGACGAACTCCAGGAGGCGCTGCGCAAGCTCAGGGAGTGGCAGCTGCTGGACGTCGTCCAGAACCATGCGGAGAACTACCGCACCGCCGAGGAGTACGAGCGCCGCAACCTCCAGTACTCGTTGACCCGACGCGGCGAGGCCGCGTTCGCCGGGGTCGAGCACGCCCTCTCCGTGCTCGCCTCGACCGGGGCGCTCCAGACAGCGGTTCTGGAAGCGATCACGGACCGGCTCGACGAGCTGTACCTCCTGACGGGCGATGGCGCCTCCTCGGACCGTCGGGTGTTCACGACACTGCAGGAGCTGGAGGGGCACCTGGAGGCGCTGCTGGCCAACACCAAGGCGTTCAACGGAGAGCTGCAGCGGCTGCTGCGGGCGGAAGGCGCGGACCTGGCGACCTTCCGCGAGGTGAAGGCCGCGACGGTGGCCTACCTTCAGGAGTTCCTCGTCAACCTGGACCGGCGGGGGCGGGCGGTCTCCTCCGCAGTGGAACGGCTGGAGCAGCGCGGAGTGGGCCTTCTGCACGAGCGGGCGCTGCGGGGCGCCGAGCTGCCGCCGGTCGCCGACGGCGATCCAGCACCGGACTGGTTGGCGCGGCGCCGGGCACGCTGGGAGGGGCTCCAGGCCTGGTTCCGACCGGCGGACGGGTCCCGACCGCGGGTGGAGCAACTGCACGACGTGGCGCGCAGGGCGATCGTGACGCTCCTCCAGGTTCTCGACCGGATCACCGAGTCACGGCGCCGTGCGTCCAGCGCCGTCCAGGACTTCCGGGAGCTGGCCCGCTGGTTCGCCGCGGCGCCCGGCGAGGACGACCTGCACCGCCTGTGGTCGGCCGCCTTCGGGCTCGGCCCGGCGCGCCACGCCCATCTCTCGCACCCGGACCCGGAGCTGGTCCCTTCCTCGGACACCTGGGCCGAGGCTCCGCCGGTGGTGGTGTCGGCCCTGCTGCGCACCAGCGGCCGGACCGAGAGGTTCACCCGTACCGGCAGGGTGCGCGACATCCGCGGCCTCAAGGCGGCACGGGCCGAGCGGGCCAGGAACGAGCGGGCCGAGCTCGAGGCCGCCTGGGCCGTCCTGGACACCGACGGCCCGGTGCGGCTCTCCGGCTTCGGCACACTGGACCACACCGCCTTCGAGCGGCTGCTCGACCTCCTCGGTCGGGCGTTGGCGGTACGACCGGACGGCTGCGGAGCGCGTCGGGCGGTCACTTCGGACGGCCGGGTCGAGATCGCGCTCCGGCCGCTGTCCGACGGTTCCAGGGCCGTTCTGCAGACTTCCCGGGGGCGGCTGGAGGGGCCCGACTACCTGATCGAGATCCGCGGCCCGGGGAGCGAGCGGGCGATCCACCAGGGAGAGGCAGGATGAGTACGCTCGCCAACCAACTGGTCCTGGCCGAGCGGCAGGACATCGCCCGAGGCATCAGACTGCTCCTCGGCCGGCCGTTGATCACCGAGCGTGGCGATCGGCCGGCCTTCGAGCTGATCCGCCGCCGACAGGATCCGCTGACGAAGTGGTTCGACTACAACTGCGGCTGGCAGCTGGTGGTGGAGCCGCGCCTGGGGTACGCGCGCCTCCTCAAGATCCGGGAGGTCCCGGACGCCTCGCGTCCCGCGCGTCGGCTGCGGTCCGGCAGGGCCCCGTTCGACCGCCGCCGCTACACACTGTTGTGCGTCGTCGCGGCCGAACTGCTCCCGATCCCGGTGACGACGGTCGGCCTGCTCGCCGACCGAGTCGTCCAGGCCTGCGCCACTGACGAGGGGCTACCGCCCTTCGACACGGCGGGAAAGTCGGAGCGCATGGCCTTCGTGGACGTCCTCAAGCTGTTGGAGTCCTACGGCGCACTCCTCACCGTGGACGGAGCCACGGAGAGCTTCGTCGACTCGGCGAAGGCCAAAGTCCTCTACCGGGTCGACGCCACTGTCCTGATCCGCCTGCTCGCCGCGCCCGTCGGGCCGTCCCGGCTGGCCCTGCCCGCGGAGGACGTACCGCTGCGCTTCGAGGAACTCCTGCGGGGCACGGTGCGCGAGAGCCGCTACGGCGGTGCCGAGGCCTCCGACGCGCAGCGCAACCTGCGGCTGCGGCACTCGGTGCTGCGCCGGCTCCTGGACGACCCCGTGCTCCACCACGACGAGCTGTCCGCAGACGAACTGGCCTACCTGGGCTCGCCGACCGGCCATCAGATCGTGCGGCGAGCCGCCGAGCAGGGCGGCTTCGTACTGGAGGAACGGGCCGACGGCCTGCTTCTCGTCGACCCGGACGGGATCGCCACCGACAGCCGTTTCCCGGACGACTCCGCGACGGCCCGCGTCGCCGCCTTGCTCCTGCTGGAGCCGCTGACGGCCGCACCGGACGGGCTGACACCGGAACAGCTCGCCGTCGAGGCCGCTGAACTCCTGCGGCGCTTCCCGCAGTGGGCGAAGACCTACCAGTCGGAGGACGGCGCCCAGCGCCTCACCGCCGATGCCGCTCGGGTCCTCGGCGAGTTCGGCCTGGCCCGCAGGGTCGGCGACCGCACCGTTCCCCGGCCCGCCGCGTTCCGGTACCGGCCCACCGTGGCCGAAGGCCCCGCAACCTGATCAGGGAAGAGCTCGGATGACTGTGACACGGCTCCCGCAACGCTCGGCGTTCCCGCTGGCGGCCGCGGTGGTGCGATGGAAGCCCTCCCGGGCCGGCATCCTCAACGTCTGGCGCTACTACGACGAGACGTTCACCTTCCACGAGGGGCGGCTGCTCCTGCGCGGGCAGAACGGCACCGGCAAGTCCAAGGCGCTGGAGGTGCTTCTGCCGTTCCTGCTCGACGCCAGCCTTCGCCCCAACCGGCTGTCCACCTTCGGCGGTTCCGAGCGCACCATGCACTGGAACCTGATGGGCGAGGGCACCTCGGGCAAGACCCGGGTCGGGTACGTGTGGCTGGAGTTCGTCCGCGACGACGGCGGTCCCGGCTGGTTCACCTGCGGCGCCCGGCTCCAGGCCAGCGTGCACACCACCGGTGTCACCGTCGACTACTTCACCACCGGTGCGCGGATCGACCGCCCCGGTGGCCTCGCCCTGGTCAACGAGGCGGGCCAGCCGCTCACCCGCGCCGCCCTGGCCGAAGCCTTGGAAGGTCGAGCCGAGCCGCACGGCCGGGGTGAATTGCACGGATCGCCCACCGACTACCGCAACGCGGTCCGGAGCACTCTCTTCCTCGGGCTGAGCGAGCAGCGTTACGACGCCCTGATCACCGCACTGCTCCAGCTCCGTACCCCCAAACTCTCCGAGCGCCTCGACCCCTCGTTGCTGTCCTCCCTCCTCTCGCGGGCCCTGCCCCCGCTCGGCGAGGGCGAGATCACCGAACTGGCCGAAGGCTTCGAGCGTCTCGACCGCCAGCGCGAACACCTGAAGACGCTGGACGACGAGGTGGCCGCAGCCACCACCGTCGCGAACCAGCAACGCGGCTACGCCCAGCGCGTGCTGCGCGCCGGGGCGGCGGCGCTCATCTCCGCGACGACCGAGATGGACAACCTCGCCCGGATCGCCAGGGAGAGCGAGGAGGCGCACGGCGAGGCCCTGCTCCGGCGCGAGGAGCGCAGAGCGGCGCAGGAGGAGTTCGAACACCGACGACAGGAGATCGACGGTGCCCTCGAGGGCCTGCTCGGCTCCGAGACCTACCGGCAGGGACAGGAACTCGACCAACTCCGCAGCCGGGCCGACCAGGCTGTCCGCAACGCCGGCCGTGCCCGCGCCGCCGCCGGCCGGAAGGCCGGCACGGCCGCCGAGGACGCCGGGCGTGCTGACGATGCCCGGGCCCGCTCCGAGCGGCGGGCCGAACTCACCCGCACCGCGGGCGAGGAGACGCGGGAGGCGGCCCGGCGAGCGGCCATGGAGTCCGTCTGCGCCGAGGTCCAGTCGCTGCTCGCCGTCGCGCCGGGATCGCCGGGGGACACCGACGAGCAAGGCCGCACCGCGCGACGGCTGTTGCGCGGTGCTGTCGTCATCCGGCACGGCCGGATCGCCGAGGTCCTCGCCGTCGTCGAACGCCACGAGCGTGCCCTCGCGCACCGGACGACGGCGGAGCAGCACCTCGACACGGTGCGCGAACGGCTGGCCGACGCCACCGCGCGGCGCGAGGGGAACGCCCACGCCTACGACACCGTTGTCGACACCCAGGCGGAGGCGCTGCGCCGCTGGGCCACGGCGGACTGCACCGAGCTGTCCATCGCAGATGTCGAGGAACTCGCGTCCCGCGCCGCCGTCGAGGCCGACGTCCTCGCGCTGGTCGAGGCCGCCGCCCGGGCGGCGGAGAGCTCCGTCACCGCAGACGAGACGACCGCCCGCGCCGGCCGGGCGGACGCCCGCGCCCGCCGCGACCTGGTCGTCGGGGAGTTGGAACGCACCGCGGCCGCGGCCGATCTGCCGCCGGTGCCACCCCGCACCCGTGCGGCCGACCGGTCGGTCCTGCCGGGGGCGCCGTTGTGGCGCCTGCTGGCGTTCCGGCCGGACGTGCCGCCCGGCGACCAGGCGGGCATCGAAGCGGCCCTGGAAGCGGCCGGCCTGCTCGACGCCTGGATGACCCCTGACGGTGGTCTCGCCGTTGCCGGACACGACACGCTGGCGGACCCGGCGGCGGCCGTTCCCGCGACGGGGTCCTCGCTGCTCGACGTCCTCGCTCCGGAACCCGCCGGTCCCGTACCACCCGCCCGGGTCCGGCGGCTGCTGGCGGGTATCGCCTACGGTCCCGTGCTCCCGGACGGACACCCGGCCGCCGTAGCCGCTGACGGAAGGTGGCGGCTGGCGCCGGCGGTCGGCTCCTGGAGCAAGCAGGAGTCCAGTCACATTGGCGCCGTTGCCCGGGAACGCGCCCGACAACGGCGGATCGCGGAACTCACCGCCGAGCTGGCTGCTGCCGACGCCGTCGTCACCGGCTTCGAGACGCGGCTGCACGTCCTGGCCGACCGCCGGACCCGGCTCGGCGCCGACCTGCGCTCTCGGCCGGACCACCGGGCGGTGGAGCAGGCCAGGCGCCTCTGGGAACGGTCCGAGTCCGAGGTGGGTGCCCGCGAGGACGCCGTGCGTGACGCGGTCGAACGGCTGGCGCGCCAGGAGGACGCGGTCGCGGTCGCGCTGCGCGCACTCGCCGTCGCCTCGGCCGAGCACGCCCTGCCGACCGAACGCGCAGCCCTGGACGCCGCCGCGAGGGCCGTCGATGCACTGCGCGAACAGGCCGACGGCTGGCTCGACGCCCACCTCGCCTGGGCGGCCGCCCAGCTGGCCTGGGACGCCGCCCGAAGTCACGCCGACGCGTCCCGTGCCGCCGCAGCCGAGAGCCTGGCCGAGGCCGAGGATGCGGAGGCCACCGCCCGGGGGCTCCGGTCCGCGCTCCAGGCCGTCGAGGACACCATCGGCGAGGAGTACCGTCAGGTGGCCGCGCGGATCGGCGACTGCCGGAGAACACTCGACCGGACCCGGCGTGAGATCGACACCGGTACCCGGAAACTCCTGGAACTCGAAGGCCGGATCGGCGCGCTGGGCGCCACCACCGCCCAGGACGCCACCCGGCGCGACGAGGCCGTGGCGGCCCGGAACGAGGCCGCTCGTGGCTTTCGCCGCCTCTGCCTGCTGGGGTTCCCCGAGGACGCGGGTCTCGGGCTCGCCGTCACTCCGGCGGACGGCACCCGTGCCACCCTCGAAGCGGCGCGCGAGACCGCGGCCGCGTGGCCCAACCTGCTGCACAGCACCAGGAACCTCGGCGATTCCCTGAACCGGCTCTCCGAGGCCGTCCACCGGGCCCGCCAGAGTCTCAGCAGCCGCGCCGACCTCGAACTCGAGGCCGAGGAGGACATCCACGTCCTCACCGCCACCCTCGACGGTGTGCGCGTCGGCGCGACCGGACTCCTCGCCATCGTCACCGCCGACCGGGACCGTAGCCAGGAGGACATCACCGCTGCCGAACGCGGCCTGTTCGACCGGACCCTCACCGGTGACACCCGCCGTCACCTCGCGTCCCGGATCCGCCAGGCCGGCGAACTCGTCGAGCGGATGAACGGCCACCTCGAACGGGTCCGCACCGCCTCACGGGTGGCCGTCCGTCTGGTGTGGCAGGTCCACCCCGAACTGCCCGCGGGTACCCGGACAGCCCGGGAGCTGCTCCTCAAGGACCCGGCCCGGATCACGGACACCGACCGCGAGGCCCTGCACGCCTTCTTCCGCAGCCGCATCGAGGAGGCCAAGACCCGTAACACGGCGGCGACCTGGGAGGAACAGCTCGCCGAGGTCCTCGACTACACGGCCTGGCACCAGTTCGTCGTCAAGCTGGACCGTGCCGACGGCTCCGGGTGGCAACTGCTGACGAAGAAGCTCCATGGCGCGCTGTCGGGAGGCGAGAAGGCCATCGCCCTCCACCTGCCGCTGTTCGCCGCGGTGGCCGCCCACTACGAGGCGGTGCCGGAGTCCCCACGGTTGATCCTGCTCGACGAGGTCTTCGTCGGCGTCGACACCGTCAACCGGGGGCAGGTCTTCGGCCTCCTCGCGGCGCTCGACCTCGACCTGGTGCTCACCTCCGACCACGAGTGGTGCACCTACCGGGAACTCTCCGGCATCGCCGTCCACCAGCTGATCACCGGAGGCGACGGCGACGACGCCGTCACGAGCGCACGGTTCATCTGGACGGGAACCGATCTCCGACCCGACGGAATCGAGACGGAAGCACCGGTATGACGGATCGCCACCCGTTCGACCTCCCCGAACTCCGGCCGCTCTGGTCGGCGGTCCATGACCGGCTCTCGACCGGCCGGCCCGTCAGTCGGGTGCGGTCCGGCCCGCTCGACGACGCCGGCCGGGAGGCACTGGCCGATCTCCTGGGACTCGACCGACTCCCCGGCACCGAACCGACGATTCCGCTCGCCGGACTCGAGGGCGCCGTCCTGGACGCCTGCGGTCGGTCCCTCCGGGACGTGGTGACCACGATCCTCGGCCCGATCCACGACCAGGCCGCCGAGCGCGCCCGCAAGGCCGGTCAACGCGACGCCGTGTGGGAGTGGCTGGCCGGCCACGGCATGGTCACCACCCGGCCGGCCCTCCTGGAATGGGTCGGTCACCTGCGGACCAACGGGCTCGTCGACGGCTCACCCGACCGGACCCGGGCCCTACTGACCGCCGCGCTGACCGTCCTCGCCGCACTCCCGGCCGACGGCGAGCCGCTTCCGGTCCTCGCCGCCCGCCTCCTCGACGGCGACTCCCATGCCCTCGACGACGGGACTCCGGTGTCCGGCCTCGTCCTGCGAGCCCTGGCAGTGCTCCACGGCACCGACCTGCCCGACAGCGCCGAAGCCCGGCGAGCCCTCTGGAGCGCGGCCGGCGTGGCCGACGACCAGCTCTCGACGACCGTGCTCGCCGTCGGCCTGCGCCTCGACGGTGACGGCCCGATCGCGGAGGTCACCCGGATCTGTGCCGACACCGGCCATCCCGTCAGCCTCACCCTCGCCCAACTTCGTACACCCGGCGAACTCGTCGTACCCGCTGGGCCGGTGCACATCACCGAGAACCCCAGCGTGCTCGCCCTGGCTCTGCGCCGCTTCGGGCGTCACTGCCCGCCGCTGGTCTGCACCGCAGGCTGGCCCAACACCGCTGTGATCCACCTGCTGCGTCGCCTCGCCGACGGCGGTGCCTCCCTCCGCTACCACGGCGACTTCGACGGCGAGGGCGTCCGCATCGGGGCTCACGTCATGGCCAGGACCGGCGCGGCCCCCTGGCGGATGGCAGTCGGCGACTACCGGGCCGCCGCACCCCGGGTTCCCGCGGGCCCCGACCCGGGGCGCCTCACGCCCGCACCGTGGGACTCGGCACTTGTCGACTCCATGGCCGAATTGCGCATCGCCGTGCTCGAGGAGGTGGTCGCCGACCTCCTCCTGGACGATCTGACGGACCACCGTCACGGATAAAATCACAGCCTGTTCGACGGGCCGAGGGCTACCACCAGCGCTTCGGCCTCGTCCACGTCGACTTCGACACCCAGCAGCGCACCCCGAGGGCCTCCTACGCCTGGTACCGCGAGCTGATCGCCGCCCACCGGGCGAAGCCCGCGGCACAGTAGCGGGGGCCGGCCCGGGGCACGATCCGGCGGTCCCTAAGCGGCCCGGGGCGGGGGGCTTGCGGTGGTCAGGCGGTGGAGCAGGTCGACGGTCTCTGTCTCGTGCGACGCGAAGGCTCCGTGGTCGCTGGGCCAGGTGACCGTACGAGTGGCGCGGGAGGCGAATCGGCGTTGCAGGTCGGGGTGCATGACGCGGTCCTCGGTGCAGACGACGTAGGTGCTGGGGCGGTGGTGCCAGGCGGCGCCGGTCGTCGGCTGGTGGCCGGGGGCCATGGTCTGGGGGACGAGCCGGGCGGTGTGGTGGGCGCGTTCCGTCGGGTCGAGTCGGGCGTGGAAGAGTCGTCCCGCGGCCTCCGGGGCGATCGTGGTGGTGCCGGCGGGATCACCGACCATGCTGGACCGCAGGTCGGTGGGTGGCGCGCTGGCGAGGAGGCCGAGGGCGGTCTCGCCGAGGTCGGGCATCATCGCGGCGAGGTACACGAGGTGGTCGATCCTGTGCGGCGGAAGGCCCGTGATGACGGCACCGCCGTAGGAGTGACCGCACGCCACGGCGGGTCCGCCCCCGGGCAACAGGTCCAGGGCGGTCTCGGCCGCGGCCGTGTCGGCCGCCAGCGACCCGCGGTGCAACTCGGCGACGGCCACGACGACACCGCGGGCCCGCAGTCCGGTGGCGACGCCGTCCCAGGCGTGGCCGGTGTGCCACGCGCCGTGCACCAGCAGCACGCCCCGTGGAGCGGAGGGGGAAGGGGGAAGGGTCATGACGGGCCTCTTGTGCTCGGTCGAGGGCGGGAACGAAGGGTGGGCGCGGGGCGGCTCCCGCGGTTGCCGGACCCCGTGCAGAAGAGGCACCGGCGGCCGAAAAGGATTCAGCGGATCCGGGAACGGGTGTTTCGGCCTCGACCCGTGACCTTGACCGTGACCTCGGCCTCGACCTCGGCCGTGTTCGCGTCGGCATCTAGGCGCAGAAGCCCCCCCGGGTGTGACATCGGACACACCGTCGTCCTCGGGGGGCCGTCAACTGGTCCCCGTGGCGGTCGAATCCGCAGGTCGGCGGCGCGAACCGCAGCCCCGGCCGGTCCAGGGGCGATCGAACGAAATAGCGGGCCGGGGAGGTTTGACCCTAGCCTGCCCGCCATGTCCCAGAACACGAACACTCCCGGTTTCCCCGGGCAGCCGGCCGCTCCGGCCGGCGACTCCGCCAAGGTGCAGCGTCAGGTGCAGCAGCAGGCCGGTGTCGGACCGGTCGCCGGTGGCGGCGGCACCCTCTTCTCCGAGCCCGTCCTGGTGGTGAACCAGAAGGCGAAGCTGATCGAACTCACCAACGAGTACGCCGTCTTCGACCAGCAGGGTGCCACGCTGGGCTCGGTGGTCCAGGTCGAACAGAGTGCGCTGCGCAAGGTGATACGGCTGCTCACTTCGCTCGACCAGTACCTGACCCACAAGCTCGAGATCCGGGACGCGCACGGCACCCCGGTGCTGCTGCTGACCCGCCCGGCGAAGTTCATCAAGTCGCGGGTGGTCGTGCAGCTTCCGAACGGTCAGGAGGTCGGCCAGATCGTCCAGCAGAACGCGATCGGGAAGATCAACTTCGCGCTGGAGGTCGGCGGGCAGAAGGTCGGCGCCGTCAAGGCCGAGAACTGGCGGGCCTGGAACTTCTCCATCGTCGACGCGACGGACACCGAGATCGCCCGGATCACCAAGACCTGGGAAGGCCTGGCGAAGACGATGTTCACCACGGCCGACAACTACGTGCTCCAGATCCACCGACCGCTGTCGGACCCGCTGCTCAGCCTCGTCGTGGCGACCGCGCTGACCGTCGACACCGCGCTGAAGCAGGACGCCCGCGGCCTCGGTTAGCCGCGACCGCGACCCGTTCGTTGTCCGCACCCCGTCCCTCCGTCCAGGGGCGGGGTGCGGTACGCACAACGACGGAGGAGGGCTCAGCCGGGGCGGCGACGGGTGAACTCCGCGATCTGGGCGCGCCGGAGGGCATCGATCTTGAGGTCCTCGCGACTGGGGTCGGGGAGGACGGCGTTCGGCCAGACCAGCGCCAGTTCGTAGCCGAAGTCGGCCAGCCAGTCGAGGCGTTCGGTGAGAACGGCGCCCGGTGCCTGGGTCTTGCGGGACTGCTGGAGAACCGGCCAGAGGTTCTGGGTCCGGCGCATCGGCCCGATCTGGTCGAGCACCACCCTGTCGCCCCGGGCGGTGGCGTCCCGCTGCAGGGCGTCCAGCTCCCCGCCGGTGATGCAGCCGAACTCGCCGAGGAACGGGCGCGTGCCGCTCAGGCCGGAGAGCACCGGCAGGGCGTCCACCCCCGGGAGCGAGGCGTAGTAGTGGAACTGCGGGCGGGTCACCTTGACGCTGCCGAAGACGTTGGCGATGTCCCGGTGGAAGCGGTGCCCGACGGTGGACGGCAGCCCGGCCGCCTCCACGGCCGCCACGCAGTCCCGCATGAGCGCGGTGAGGGCGTCCTGGTTGACGGACTGGCCGAAGAGGTCGCCCGTGATCGGGCTGACGCACCAGTACGGCTCGTTGACGACGTCCACGGCGTGAACGATCCTTCGGTGCTTCGCGATCGCCGCGACCAGTGGTTTGACGGTGCCCTCGACGAAGGTCGCCCGGAGGTTGCGGTCCTCGGCCACGGCCCGCCGGCCGCGGCCGTAGTTGAGGTCGGTCGGGGTGGGTGGCCCGGGGCCGAAGTACTTCAGCGACCAGGCTTCCGGCTCGTCGAAGAAGCCGAAGTCGAGGAGGACCGGGATGATCCGCAGGTCCGCCTTCTCGCACTTCACCAGAAGTTCCTCCACGTCGTCGAGGAACTTCGGGTGGAGCCGTTTCGGCGGTTCGAACCGCCAGCGGGCAGCCCCGTTGAGGGCGCTGACGCAGAAGACCGTCCCGTCGTAGTTGACGCCGTGCGCCATCAGCCACATCCGCACCACGGTGACGCCGAGGCCGCGCAGGGTGGCGAGGTTGCGGTCCAGGTCGGAGCCCGGCCCCTGCCACGGGTGCGGTCTGCCCTTCTCGTGGATGTTGGGCCCGATGGTGATCGGGTCGTTGCGCATCCAGGGGTAGTTGACCCCGACCTCCATCAGGACCTCCAGCGCGCGGCCTCCGCCGGCTCAGCTCATCTGCGGGAGATTGGTGTTGAGTTGGATGTCGGTTCCGGAGGAGGGGGTGTACTCGTTCCACTCGGCGATCAGCTCGCCCTTCTCCCCGGGCTGGACGACGGGGATCGGGGTGACGGTGCCGTCGTGCCGGTGCAGCAGCCGGTCGAGGGTCAGCCGGCCGGGGTCGGGAACCGCCACGACCGTGCAGGTCTCCTGGAGGTCGCGGTGGCGGGTGGAGTCGATCACGACCGGCGCGCCGGGCGTGAAGCCCCGGCTGGAGGTGACCGCAATGGTCACCGGCAGCCCCGGATTGGCCGGGTTGGGCCCGATGACGGCCGAGCACTCGGTGCTCACGGTGTCCTCGATCCGGACGGTGCCGCGGCCCGGATTGGCCGGCGGGATGCCGGGGTAGTAGCGGTCGTCGTAGGCGGCGATCTCCTGGGCGACGGTCAGGTAGGGGTGGTCGGCGGGGATGTCGGCGTCCTTGAAGCCGCCCTCGCAGAAGCGCACCCAGGCGTCCTCCCAACCCTTGCGGATGGTCAGGACGATGCGCGCGCCGCCGGCCCGCAGGAAGGCCTGCCGGGTGGGGTCGGGATGGCGGATGTGCCGGACGAAGTCCCAGGAGTCGGGGGCGTCCCAGAAGTAGGAGTAGAGGAAGGTCACCACGTTCTCCCACTCCACGGCCTGGTTGACGAAACGGACCAGGTCCTCGTGACGCCTCAGCCTCGCCCACGCGCCGTCCGGCGGCTTGAGCACCCCAGGCGCGAACCCGGCGCCGTGCGCGGTGTCCACGCCGGCCGCGCGGAGCGCGTCCACCGCGCCGGGTGCCATGAACTCGTACTCGGTGCCCAGGAGGTGGCGGAGCACGCACTTCATGATCTCGTCGTTCTCCTCGCGCCGCAGGGTGAGGGTGTCCACCCCGGCGAGGCGGTCCTCCAGTGCGGCGATCCGGTTGGCGATGTCCTGCTGTTCGGCGAGGTACCTGGTCTGCGCGGCGTCGTGCAGCATGTTCCACACCTGGGACTGCCAGCGGGAGAACAGCTCGGGCGTCCGGGCGGTGGTGATCTTCAGGCCCACCCAGGCGGGCCCGACGTCGTGGAGGAAGATCAGCACGTTCTGCTCGCCGGTGCGGCCCTTGAAGGCGTTGTACGGCGGATCGCTGAGCACCACGGCGTCGTGCAGGGGGTCGCCGGAGTCCCTCTCGAAGCCGCTGCCCTCCACGCCGTAGTGCATCCGCGGATTGTCGCTGAGCATGCCGAGGTGGAACTCCGCCGTCACGGCCGAGACGGCGTAGCCGTCCTCGATCCGGAAGCGCATCGGGTAGAAGTGCCAGCCCCCGCCGGCCGGCACGTTGTCGTTGGGGAAGAGCTCCTTGGTGGCCTCGGGCGGGTCCGGAACCTGCACGCCGTACAGATCGCCGAGGTAGCGGTAGTGCTTGCGGTTCGGCGGGAACCCGGGCGCCTGGTCCGCCGGACGGACGTCGTCGGTGATGTCGTCGTGCGGCAGGTTGAAGACGAACGGGCCGAGTGCGGCCCGCAGCGCGGCCAGTTCGACGTAGTCCTTGCGGATCGCCGCGGAGGGCTCCGGGACCACGATGTCGTAGGCCGCCCGCAGCCCGTACCGGTACAGCCGGACCCGCCAGGTGCGCAGCAGGCTGAAGTAGTCGATCCGGACCGCCTGCGTCTGGCTCGGGTTCTTCACCGTCCGGGTGGTGGTCTCCTCGGTGCCGGTGACGGTCAGGGTGGAGATGGTGACCTTGTGCTCCTGCTTGGCCCGTGAGGACGCCTTCTGGGTCAGTCCGGAGGCGTGCTTGCGGCTCTCCGACGCGGAGGTGGAGGAGCTGTCCTGGGCGGTGAACCCGGACGAGGCCGAGCCGTTGATCACCGGAATGCCGCCGGACACCGTGCCGGTGATGTTGAACTGGTTGGAGTGCTGCTGCTGGTTGGCGGTGGACTGGGAGAGCTCGGTGTTGTCGGTGACTCCCGTCTCGCTGTAACTCTCCAGCGAGTCCGTCACGATGGAGGTGAACTCCCGGGAGGTGACCGACCACTCCTTGTGGGTGACGGCCGTCTCCTCCAGCGGGGCCAGCGGAACGGTGGCGATCAGCTCACCGCGCTGGATACCGGCCGGCGCCATCTCCAGGCGCTCCAGGTTGAGCATGCTCAGGCGGCTGGAACGGGTGTTGAACACCAGGCTCTGGACGGCGACGGCGGCGCGGTCGGCGTGCGCGGTCGCCGAACCGCTTGCGGTGCGGCGCAGTTGCGTGAGCGCGAGGCCGAACGCGACGAGGTCGTCGACCGGCACCTCGGCGAACGGCGCCGGCCCCGGTGGATCCGCCGCACCCTCCTCGTACCCGGTGAGCAGTCGGGCCAGCGCGGCCCCGCCCGGCTGGCCGGCGGCCCGTGCGGTGGCCTCCACCTCGCCCGGCCGCAGGGCGAGTTGGTGGGCGAAGCTGTGCTTGAGCAACGCCTGACCGCCGGACGGCGGCGCGATGTCCAGTGCCACCAGGGTGGCCTTGGGAATGTGCCGCGAGGCGGGCGCCAGCACGGGCGGGGGATCGCTCGGGGGAGTGGCCGGTGCCGGGATGCCGACTCCGGGCGCCGGGGCGCCGACTCCCGGGGCCGGGGCGCCGACTCCCGCCGTCGGAGCGGCGGACGGTGAGTGGCCGATGATTGATGCGGGCTCGGGTGCGTGATCGGACATGGTCGTCCTCCCGGACGCGTCGATCTGGCGAGCAGTCAGGAAGCAGGCATGCCAAGCCTAGGAATCCGCTCACCGCGATGGCCAGGTCCCGACCTCCACTGTCACCTCATCGAGTGACACCACCACGGCGTGTCGCGCGCCGGGGTCCCGTTCCGTGCCTCGGTGCCGGGTCGACGGGGCCGCGGGCGCCCGGGTGTTCAGGGCGGAGGACGGTCCCCGGTCAGGACGGTCCGGTACAGGCTGCGGAGCTCCGCACCGGGCCCGGTGCCGAGTTCCTCGGCCAGCCGTCGCCGTACCGCGCCGTACCGCTCCAGCGCCTCCGCACCCCGCCCGGCCGCGTGCAACGACCGGATCAGCACGCATTCGAGGGGTTCGGCCAGCGGATATTCGACGGTGAGATCCGGTACGGCGGAGATGACCGCGGCGGGGCGGCCGAGCCGGAACTCCGCCTGCGCCCACCGGACCAGGGCGTCCAGCCGCCGCCGGTGCCAGCTCGCCCGGACCTGTGCGGCCCAGGCGCCCGGGAGGCCGGCCAGGGGTTCCCCCCGCCACAGGGCCAGGGCTTCGGCGAGTGTCGAGGCCCCGGTCGCGTCGTCGTCCGGCGCGCCGTCGCCCTGCTCGACGAGCCGGCGGAACCGGTGCAGGTCCACCAGCTCGGGGTCGATCTCCAGCACGTAGCCGGCGTGCCGGCGCTCCACCCGCGCGGCCGGCCCGCCACCGGGTGCGGTGGTCTGTCTCAGCAGCCCGCGGATCCTGCTGAGGTGTGCGTACAGCGCGGGCCGGGGGCCGGCGGGCGGGTCGTAGCCCCAGACGCGGTCGACGAGTGCCTCCATCGAGACCGGTCTTCGGGCGTTGACGACCAGTACCGCGAGCACCACCTGCTGCTGCGGCGTCCCCACACCGAGCGGCCGGCCCGCCGACCGGACCTCGACCTCGCCCAGCAGCCGGATGTCCACATGTCCCCCCGTGCGGTCGACGGCCCGTGCGAAACATCCCCACGGTCCATGCTGGCGGGCCCGACAAGGTGCCCGCAAGGTGTCCGACAGGTGCGCGACAAGGTGCCCGACCAGGTGCCGGACCAGGTGGTCGACAAGGTGCCCGACAAGGTGCGCGCAAGGTCGGTACCCAGGCCGTGGCGGCAGGGTGGGGGCCGTCCGGGCCGGGCGCGGCCGGACCGGGCGGACCAGCCTCGTCCGCCTGCCGGTCGAGACCTACGGAGGAGAACAGCATGCGGATGCACCGTCCCCGGCGGACCGGCGGTTCCGGGAGGACCGCCCGACCCGCTCCGGTCACCCCGGCGGCCCTGGTGGCGGCACTGGCGTTCGCCGTCCTCGCGGCGTTCGCCGCCACGCCCGCGCAGGCGGCCGAACCCACCCGCTACGAGCTCGTGAACGCCCGGACCGGGCTCCGTGCCGACGTCATGTGGGCGTCGGCCGACCCGTACACCGGTGTCTTCCTGTGGCCGAACAACGCCAGTGCGTCCCAGGAGTACGAGCTGCTCGACAGCGGGAACGGGTACTTCCGGATCAAGGCCAGGCACTCCGGCCAGTGCCTGATGCTCGACTGGCGGTCGGGGACCTACGGCAACGGCACCGGCATCCTCCAGTACCCGTACTGCGACGCCGGTTACGCGCCGGCCGAATGGACCACCGCCTGGGTCGGGCACACCTGTATGTGCTTCCCCACGACCATGATCCTGAAGAACCGGGCCACCGGCAGGTGCCTGGACGCGACGGCCTCGAACGGCACACCGGTCCAGCAGGCCCGGCTCCAGCAGTGGGACTGCATCACCACCGACGAGGCGTGGAACACCGGGAACCAGAGCTGGAACCTGCTGCAGCTCAACAACTTCCCCAACCCTCCCGGCGTCCACTGAGCGGTCGCGGCGCCGAGGGCGGCTGCGTCCTGGGCCGGATCACGGCCCGGGCGCACCGTCGGTGCCGGACGGACTGTCGCGGGTCGGTGGCGGGCCGGGACGCGGCGGCCGGGTGGCGGGCCGGGGTGCAACGGCCGGGTGGCGGGCCGGGATCAGGCCGGGGCCAGGGCGGATTCGTCGAGTCCGTCGAGGACGAAGCCGTTGTCGAAGCGCACCCGGTAGTCGGTCCGGGTGCCGGTGCCGGTAGTAGGTGCTCCGGCGGCGACGACGCGTTGGCGCAGGTCGTCGACCAGGCCGGCCGCGAAGCTGTCCAGGCGGGCGCCGCGGAGTTGTTCGTCGAAGCTCGCGCGGAGGGCGTCGGCGGCACCGCCGGAGCCCTGGGCGGCGCCGGTGACGGTGCCGGTCAGGCCGGTGGCGAGGGAGAGCGGGCCGGGGGAGCCGATCCCGGCGGCCCTGCCGTCGGCGGTGACCGGAACGTCCCTGGTCAGCTTCACCTTGGCACCGATCGCGTACGGCACGGTGGTCCCCCCTTGTTCGAACACTGTCCTGTCCGGGCAAGCCTAGTCGGGGTGTTGCGGGGGGTACGGGCGTTCGGAGTTGTTCACCGGGGCCGGTCGTGCTGCCAGTCCCAGGGGACGGCGGCGAACACCGGGGCGTCGGCCGCGCGGAGGAGCCGGTGCGGGCCGCAGGCGCGGTCGAAGCGGGCGTGGCTGCCCGGGGCGGCGTCGCGGAGATCGGCGACGAGGGCGTTGTCGGGGACGTGCCGGGCCAGGGCGGCGAGGGTCGGGTCGGCGGCGTCGGTGGCGTCGGTGCGCAGTGAGGGTGCGGGGTGGAGGGGGAGCGAGGGGCCGTCGGGGTGGAGGGCGTCCCAGAACTCGTCCGCGTAGGGCTGGACGCCGTCCTCGAAGCCGATCTCGTCGACGAGGTCCTCGGCGGTGGTGACCAGCCGGTCCAGCCAGACGGCGAGCGAGGGGGCCTGGACGTACAGACCGCCCTCCCGGTACTGCATCAGCACCTGGCCCCAGGTCCCGTCCGGCGCGATGTCGACCCAGGTGAGCCCGCCACCGCCGTCGTCCGCCACCACCTGCCGCAGGTCGGGCAGCGCGGGGTTGCTCCGCTGCCGCGGGTGGCCGGTCAGGCGGACCTCCACCGGCGGTACGGAGAAGCCGCCCAGGTGGCGCAGGACTTCACGCTCGGCGGGCGGCACCGGCGCGGGGAGCGCGGTGGTGTCGGGGCCGGGGGCCGCGGTGGCGTCGAGGCCGGGAAGTACGGCGAGGTCGAACGGGACGCGGGCCGCCAGTGCGCTCAGACGGGTGGCCAGGGAACGACCGGTGATCATGGCGCCACGCTACCGGAGCCGGAGGGGCCCGCAAGGAGCCGGACCGGGCCGCAACCGCCGGAGGGTGCCGCACGGGCCGGACGGGATCGCCGGGCCCGCCGGATCGGCCGGGCGGGTGCCCGTCGGCGCGGGAACACCCCGCGGGCCGCTCCACCCGCTATCCAGGGTTCATGCCGCTCTCGCACCCCAGCAGTACCGGAGGACTCCCCGGACGGCGCCCCGCGCCGGGCGGCGGTGCGGCATGCCGCTGAGGCGGCCCGGCCCCCGCCGCCGGGACCCCCGCCGCCCGGGCTCCCCGGGCCCGGTTCCGGCCGCCACCGGCGCGGGCCCCGTGCTGCGCCGGCTCTCCGACTACGCGTGGCGGCTGCTCGCCGTCGCGGTGGCCGGGTACCTGGTGCTGACGGTGCTGGGGCGGTTCCACCTGATCACGCTGGCCGCCTTCCTCGCGCTGGTGATCACCTCGGTGGTCCGGCCGCTGGTGGATCTGGCCGGCCGGGTCGTCCCCCGCCCGTTCGCGGTGCTGATCGGTCTGGCCGTCGCGATCCTGGTGCCGGCCGGCCTGCTCGCGCTGGTCGGCGAGATCGTGGCGAACGACCTGGACCGCCTGAACCGGGAGTTCGAGGGCGGACTGGACCGCCTGGAGAAGGCGCTGGAGGGGGCGCCGTTCCGCCTGGAGCCCTCGACCTTCGACGACCTGCAGCGGAAGGTCGCCGACTTCGTCTCCGCACACCGCTCGACGCTGATCAGCACAGCCGTCAGCGGTGGCCGGCGGCTGGTCGAGCTGGGGAGCGGCGCCGCGCTCGCGGTGTTCATGTCGGTGTTCTTCCTGCACTCCGGGGGACGGATGTGGCGCTGGACCGCCGCCCAGTTCCCGGCCGCGGCCGGGGAGCACCTCGACCGGGGCGGCCGGGTGGCCTGGCGGACCTTCGCCGGTTACACCCGGGGCATCTTCGTCGTCGCCGCGACCAACGCGGTGATGGTCGGCATCGCGCTCTACTTCCTCGGCGTGCCGCTGGCCGTGCCGTTGACGGTGCTGGAGTTCCTCGCCTCCTTCGTGCCGCTGATCGGTTCGCCGATCGCGATGCTGGTCGCCTCGGTGGTGGCGCTGGCCGCCCGGGGACCGGTGATCGCGATCGTCGTGCTGCTGCTGATCGTGGTGATCGGCCAGATCGAGGGCCATCTGCTGCACCCGCTGGTGATGAGCAGGGCGGTCAGCCTGCACCCGGTGGTGGTCGCCGTCGCGGTGCTCGCGGGCAGCATCGCGGCCGGGGTGATCGGTGCCGTGGTCGCGGTGCCGCTGGTCTCGGTGCTCTGGGCGGTCTACGCCGACCGGCGGGGACCGGCGCCGGGAGCGGCGGCCTCCGAGCCGTCCGGACCTCCGGCGGATCGGGGGCGCTGACGCGGCGCCGGTCGTCCGGCGGGGTCCGGCGGGCGGGGGGGTCGTCCGTCGGGGTTCGGCGGGCGGGGGTTCAGCGGGCGCTGCCGAGGTTCCGGTCGGCGTCGCTGCCCGCCAGCATGAGGGTGGTCTCCTCGATCCGGAGGAAGCGGCCGTCGGGGGCGAACTCGCCGAAGAGGTAGACCTCCATCCGGACGGTGGAGCCGTCGGTCTTGACGACCTCCATGGTGTGCCGGTCGGCGTAGCGGTCGCCGTCGGCGAGCTCGTCGTGCACCTCGACCGATCCGCCGGCGACGACCGTGCGCAGGTGGGCGATGTGGGCGAGGAACTCGGTGCGGTCCGCCCAGCTGCCGTCGGTGCGCTGGCGGTAGTCGGGGGCGAAGTGGCGGTCGGCGGCCTCGTCGAGGTCGAGGCCCGGGGTGAGGAGGAGGTCGGTGAGCGCGGTGCGGATGTCGGTGCGGGTGGTGGCGGCGGCGGTGGCGTTCATGAGGTCCTCCGGTGGGGTGACGGGCGGCCTTGCGACCCCCGATAAAATGCGTGCCTTGAGCACGCTTATGACTGTAGCAGGAGAAGCGTGCTTCGCGCACGCTAATCTTCGGGGGTGACCGATACGACAGGACAGGACATCGCCGAGGCCCTCGGGCTGCTCCTCCGGCGCAGCACCCGCACCGACCTCCACGCCCGGCTGACCGAGGGACTCGGCGAGGAGGTCGACGACCTCACCTACCCGGTCCTCAGCGGCCTCGCCCGCACCGGCCCCCTCAGCGCCGCCGACCTCGGCCGCGAGATCGGCCTCGACCGCACCACCGTCACCCGCCGCGCCGACCGCCTGGAGCGGACCGGCCTGCTGGAACGCCGCCCCGACCCGGCGGACCGCCGCGCGACCCTGCTGGCGCTCACCGACGGCGGCCACGACGTCGTCGCGGTGACCCGCCGCCGACTGGCCGCCGACATCGAGACCTCCCTCGCGGGCTGGCCGCCGGAGGACGCCCGGACCTTCGCGCGCCTGCTGCGCCGCTTCCTCGACGAGGGGCCGTTCACCCCCGACCGCGACTGACCCCGGGGCCCACCGGCCGCCGCCCGACAGCCTCATGGCGGGGACGGCCGGATCGGCGGGGCGTCATGACCGGGGGCGGGTCGGCCGGAGCGCCGGGTCCGGGCGGGCTGACTCGCGCCGGCCGGGCGGCGGGGTGCTGCGCCGCCGGGCTCGGCACGTCGCCTACGCCGCGAGGCTCCGGGCCGCGTCGCGGATGACGTCGAGCACGAAGTCCGGGTGGGACAGCATGGGCACGTGGCTGCTGTCGACGGCGTAGGTCTTCGCGCCCATGCGTTCGGCGGCCGCCCGCTCCAGGTCCGGGTTCACGGTGCGGTCGTTGTTGGCGACGATGTACCAGCTGGGCTTCGTGCGCCAGGCGGTACCGGGGACCTGCTGGCCGAACAGGTCCGGGACGGGCACGGCGCCCGTCGCCAGGACGAGCTTCTGCTCCTCCTCCGGCAGGTCGCCGCAGAAGTCGGGGACGCCGGCCTCGGTGAGCCAGATGCGGCCCTGGCTGATGTCGAGCTTCCCGAACACGGGTGTGGCGTCGAACTTGTTCTGCTGGTCCTGCGAGGTCTCGTCCTCGTCGGGGGCGAGCGCGGCGATGTAGACCAGCGCGCCGACGCGGTCGTGGACGCCGGCCTTGGTGATCAGGGTGCCGCCGTAGGAGTGCCCCACCAGCACCACCGGGCCCGGTACGTGGTCGATGGAGCGGGTGACGCACGCGACGTCGCCCGCCAGCGAGTCGAGGCCGTGCTGCGAGCACGACACCGTGTGGCCCTCGGCCTGGAGGGCGGGGACGAGCTTGTTGAAGCACGAGCCGTCGGCCCAGAGTCCGTGGGCGAAGACGATGCTGGCCTTGGTCGTCATGTATGTCCTCCTGCGTCGGTGTCGAGCCGTGACGGGAACCGTGGGGGCCGGAGCCCACTCCAGCCTCGGGTCTGCCCCGGACTTCCGCGCCCCCGGCCGGGCGCGCGGTGCATCCGAACGGGTGGCCGGACCGGGGTCACGGCCGCCCGGCGGCTACCGTGGCCGGAGGCTGCACCTCACCGGACCCAGGAGGCCCCCGCATGGCGATCCGGCGCATGGACGACGTCCTCGTCGCCGTCGACGACATCGAGGACGTCGTCACCCGCCTGCGCACCCGCGGCGGCGAACTCGTCGGCGAGATCGTCCAGTACGAGAACGTCTACCGGCTCTGCTACGTCCGCGGCCCTGAGGGCATCGTCGTCGGCCTCGCCGAGGAACTCGGCTGAACGGGCCGACGGCCGCCGCTGTCCTCAGGGAGACGGCGCCGGGGCCGGTTCGGAGATGCGGGTGAGGGCGTCGCGGAGGGCGGCGCGGGTGGTGATGCCCAGCTTGGGGAAGGCGCGGTAGAGGTGGGCGCTGACGGTGCGGGGGGAGAGGCGCATCTGTTCGCCGATCTCCTTGTTGGTCAGGCCTCCGGCGGCGAGTTCGGCGACGCGGCGTTCCTGCCAGGTCAGCGGCAGCGGGGCGGGGGCGGGGGAGTGGGGTGCGACGCCGGCGGCCCGGAGTTCGGCGTGGGCGCGGGCGGCCCAGGCGGGGGCGTCGAGGCGGTCGAAGGCGTTGGCGGCCTGGGTGAGCGGGAGGCGGGCGGCCGCGGCGCCGTGCAGGCGGCGGACGGCGATGCCGTGGGCGAGCCGGATCCGGGCCAGCTCGAACGGGAAGCGCTCGGCGGCCGGGTGGGACTGCGCCCGGGCGTAGTGGGCCGCGGCCTCGGTGTCGTCCTCGGCGGTCATGGCCAGGGCGCCGTGGGTGATCAGGGCCAGTCGGGGGGACAGGTCGGGCAGGCCCGCGTCCCGCGCGGCCAGCGCGTGGGCCCGGGCCTGCCCGGCGCGGCCGGTGTGCAGGGCGGCCTCGACGAGGTCGAGCAGGGTCCGCGAGGCCTGGTAGGCGTAGGGCCGGAACGCTCCCGGCGACGTGATGCCGATGGCGTGGAGGAACGCGGTCTCGTAGTCGCCGGCGCTGAGCGCGGTGGTGGCGCCGACGGCGTCGGCGATCTGGGTCAGGAATCCGACGCCGCGCGGGCGGGCCCAGGCGTCGACGGCGGTCTGCAGCTCGCGGGCCTCCGCCGTCCGGCCGCGCACGGCGGCGAGTTGGGCGAGGTAGGCCCGGGTCTGGTGGGCGAACAGGCCGTGGCCGCGTTCGGTGGCCAGGGCGAGGGCGCGGTGTCCGGTGCGTTCGGCGGCGTCCCACTGGCCGAGCGCCAGTTGGTCGAGCAGGACCAGGTGCAGCATGACGATGCCGCTGGACATGGCGCCGGTGTCGAGTTCGCGGTCGACCACGCGGTCCAGGTAGGGGCGCAGCGGGCTCAGGACGTCGAGGTGGTAGGCCGACACGGCGAGGCGGGTGACGTCCCAGGGGTCCTGGTCCTCCAGGTCGGCCGAGGCCCGCTCCACCCGCCGGGACCAGCCGGAGCCGTGCCGGACGACGTCGCTCCAGGTGCTGCCGTACATCCACGCGCGTTCGGAGGCGCGCTCGCCGAGGGTGGTGAGGACCTCGTGGGTGCGCCGCCAGGTGGCGCGGTCTCCCGCGTACTGGCTGACGGCGAGCAGGAGGCTGACGAGCCGGTCGAGCACCTCGTCGGGGCGGTCGGGGCCGGGACGGGGGCCGCCGGCGCCGGGGTCGGTGCCGGGGTCGGTGCTGTGGCCGGGGCGGCGGCCGCGGTCGGGGGAGTCCCGGAGCCGCTCGACGGCGGCGACGATCCGGCGGTGGGTGGCCCTCACCTCGCCGTCCCGGTACAGCGCCAGGTAGCACTCGGCGAGGACGGCGGCGGGGCTCCCGTCCGTGCCGGGCGCGGCGGCGGCCAGCGCGAGGCTGCGTGCCCGGCCGAGGTGGTCCGCCTGCCCGGCGACGTACGCGGCCTCGCCGAGCCGCCTGGAGCGGTCGACCCGGGTCTCGCTCAGTTCCGCGGCGCGGGTCAGCCAGGAGACGGCCATCCGCGCGCCGCCGCGCCTGGTGGCCGACCGGGCGGCGGCCTCCAGGTCGGCGGCCACGCCCTCCTCGGGGTCGACGGTGGCGGCCGCCAGGTGGATGGCGCGCCGTTCGGGGTACTCCCGGTGCAGCTGCGCCAGGACCCGGTGGGCGGAGCGGCGCTGGTCGGGTGAGGCGAGCTGGACGACGCTCGACCGCACCAGCGGGTGCCGGAACGCGGGCTCGCCGGTCATTGGTTCGACGACCAACAGGCCGCAGGCCACGGCTTCGTCGACCTCGCGCATGCGGTAGCGGGCGATCGGCGCCGGGCCGTCGCCGGGCCGGGCCGCCGCTCCGTCCAGGGCGCCCCGGAGCAGTTCCGCGCGGACGGTGTCGCCGAGGCGGGCGAGGCGGGCGGCGTAGATCTCCTGGATCCGCCGGGGGAGCGGGACGCCGTGCAGGCCCAGGAGGTCCTGGCCGGCCCGGTCGCCGGGGCCGGCGGCGAGGTGGGCGGGCAGCTCGAGCAGGGCGAGCGGGTTGCCGCCGGCCTGCTCCAGGACGAGCCCGCGGACCTGCCGGCCGAGCTGCGGGTGGTGCAGGTCCAGCAGGCGGGTGGCGTCGGCGTCGGCGAGGGCGCCGACCGGCACCTCCGGCAGTGCCGCGGTGTCGAAGGGGGAGGCGGTGTCGGCCCGGACGGCGACCAGGAGCTTGACGCCGGGGCGGCCGGCCAGCCGGCGGCCGACGAATCCGCACACCTCGGCGCTGGCCCCGTCCAGCCACTGGCCGTCGTCGAGGACGAGCAGCAGCGGGCGGCCCTTCGCCGCCGTCCAGGAGAGCAGCTCGAGCACGGCGATGCCGAGCGCCATGACCGGCACCGGCGGACCGTCGGACCGGCCGAAGGCCGTGTCGAGGGCGGCGCGGGCGGTGGCGCCCAGCCGGGGGGCCTCGGGGTGCTGCCCGGTGCGGGCGGTCGAGTGGTGGTCGGCCTCCGGGAGCAGCGGGTAGAGCAGCTGGTGCAGCCCGGCGTGCGGGAGCCCGCTCTCCGCCTCGACCCCGGTGGCGCGGACGACCAGGTGCCCGTCCTCGGCCGCGAGCCGCGCCGCCAGGTCGAGCAGGGTGCTCTTGCCGACGCCCGCCTCGCCCCTGAGGAGCAGCGTCTGTCCGTCGGGGGCCCGGACGAACGCGGACAGCCGCGCCCGCTCGTCGTCCCGGCCGACCATCACCGTGCCCGGTTCCACGCCCGGTTCCCTCCCCTGCCCCGAAGGCGCGCGACTGCGGCCGTATTCAACTGGACGGTTAGTTGATTACACTGTGGTCCTGGTGAGCCTGTCAAGTAAACGGTTAGTTAGGAGCAGGGTGCATGGAGCGCGACGCCGAAGCCACCAAGCGGAGACTCATCGCGGCCGGCCGGGCAGAGTTCGCCGCGCACGGGCTGAACGGCGCGCGCGTCGACCGCATCGCCGCTGCCGCGCGGAGCAACAAGGCGCAGATCTACCACTACTTCGGGAACAAGGCCGGGCTGTTCGACGCGGTCTGGAACGAGATGGTCGAGCAGATCGTGGTCGGCGTGCCGCTCGACGTCGACGACCTGCCCGGGTTCGCGGCCGGGCTGGGCGACCTCTACGCCGAGCACCCGGAGATGCCCCGGATCATCACCTGGCAGCGACTGGAGCGCGGCGACGCCTTCAACGAGCTCGCGGTCGCCGAGGTGCGCAGGCGCAGTGCCGAGGTCGCCCGGGGGCAGGCCGAGGGCCGGGTGTCGACCCGGTTCGAGCCCGAGGTCCTGTTCGCCCTGCTCGTCCATGTCGCGATGCTGTGGGCGGCCGCGAACCCGGAGGTGCTGACGGTCGTGGACGTCGCCGACCGGGCGCGCGGCCGCGAGCTGATCCGCCGCATCGCCACCGTTCTGGCGGAGTGAGCCCGCGGGGTACCGCCGGGCCGCCGTGCGCCCCGGCGGCCCCGGCGGCTCCCGGCCGGGCCCTCAGCGGCTCCGGTGGTGTCCGGCCCAGACCGCGGGCGTCCGCTCCGACCACGAGTCCGCCCGTTCGAGCTGCCCGGCGAGGCGGAACAGACGGCCCTCGTGCCCGTACCCGGCCGCGAACTGCATGCCGATCGGGAGCCCCGTGCCGCTGTCGACCGTCAGTGGTACGGACATCGCGGGCGTGCCCGCCACGTTGAACGCCGCCGTGAACGGCGAGAGGTCGAGGATCCGGCGGAGCCAGCCCAGGCCGTCCAGCGCCTCGGCGCCCCGGCCGTGGGTGCCGAGCGGCACCGGCAGGTCCGGCACGGTCGGGGAGAGCAGGACGTCGTGGTCCTCGAAGGTGCGGGCCAGGCTGCGGGAGACCCGGTTGCGGACCGCCAGGGCGGTCACGAACTCGGCGCCGCCCACCCGCCGCCCGTAGTGGTAGCCGGCGAGCGTGGGCGGTTCGAGGGTCGAGGAGTCGACCGGCCGGCCGAGGGCGGCGGCCAGTTCGTCGATCCAGGCGGTGAGGTTCACCGTCCAGAGACGGGCGTTGGCCAGGACGAACTCCTCCCAGTCGACGCCGAGTCCGGGCTCGGCCTCGGTCACCCGGTGGCCGAGCGACTCCAGCAGGAGCACGGTGCGCGCGAGCGCCCCGGCGACCGGCGGCGCGACCGGCCGCCCGCCCCACGGCCGGGTGAGGACGCCGATCCGCAGCGGGCCCGGCTCCCGGGTGACCTCCTGCGCGTACGGGCGGGGCGGCTCCGGCGCGGCGTAGGGGTCACCCGGCTCCGGGCCCCGGACCAGGTCGAGCAGGGCGGCGCTGTCGCGCACCGTCCGGCTGACGCTGCCGTGCACGGCCAGACCGTTGAAGATCTCGTCGACGGCCGGGCCCATCGGCACCCGGCCGCGGGTCGGCTTCAGCCCGAACAGGCCGTTGTAGGCCGCGGGGATGCGGATCGAACCGGCGGCGTCGGTGGCGTGCGCGACCGGCACGATCCCGGCGGCGACGGCCGCGCCCGCGCCGCCGCTGGAGCCGCCGGCGCTGCGGCTGAGGTCCCAGGGGTTGCGGGTCGCGCCGTACAGCACGGGTTCGGTGGTGGTGCTGTAGGCCATCTCCGGGGTGGTGGTGCGCCCGAAGGTCACCAGGCCGGCCCGGCGCAGACGCGTCATCAGGGTGGAGTCCCCGTCGGCGACCTGGCCGGCGGCGAGGCGGCTGCCGAGCTCCGTCCGGCGTCCGGCCGCGGTCACCCCGAGGTCCTTGACCAGGAACGGGACCCCGGCCAGCGGGGTGCTGCCGGGGCGGGGCGCGTCGTCGGCCGGCCAGGTCTCCGCGACGGCGTTGATCCGCGGGCCGACGGCCCGCTCGGCCGCCCGCGCGGCCGTCTCCAGTTCGGCGGGGGTCACCTCCCCCCGGGCGACGAGTTCGGCCAGCCCCACCGCGTCGTGGCGGACGTACTCGGTGATGTCCATGGTCCCTCCCGGAATCGATGACAGTACCGCTCGGTCCTTGACGGTACCGCTTGGTCCCTGGCGATACCGATCGGTATCGCCTGGAACGGACTGGTACCGTAGCAGGAACCTGGGGACGCGCAGCGGCCGCAATCGACCGGAGGCCACGAACAGCCATGACCACGCCCGTCAGAAGGCCGAGCCGGGTGGCGAAACTCCCGCCGCGCGAGCGCATCCTCGACGCCGCCGAGGAGCTCTTCCAGAGCGAGGGGATCCGGCGGGTGGGCGTCCAGGCGATCGCCGAGAAGGCCGGGACCACCAAAATGGCGATCTACCGTCATTTCGAGACCAAGGACGCCCTGGTCGCGGAGTGGCTGCGGATCGTCGCCGCCGACTACCGGGCGGCGTTCGACCGGGTCGAGGCGGAGCACCCGGACCGGCCCGAGGAGCAGATCCTGGGCCTGGCCCGGTTCATCGCCGACGGGTTGCCGGCGGTCTCGTACCGGGGCTGTCCGTTCATCAACTCCCTGGCCGAGCTGCCCGACCGCTCCGACCCCGCGCGGCAGGTGATCGAGGAGCACAAGGAACAGCAGGCCCGGCGGCTGACCGGCATCTGCGCGCGGGCCGGGCTGTCCGACCCCGAGCAGGCGGCGGCCGAGATCACCTTCGCGCTCGAGGGCGCCCAGGTCGCCGTCCAGAACGGGAGCGTCGACCGGGCGGGGGAGCGGCTGCTGCGGGCGGTCGGGGGAATCGTGGCGCGGTACCGCCCGGCGGGGGACGTTCCGGGGCCCGTGGCCTGACGTTTCCACCGGCCGGTACCCGGCCTCGCCCGACTGCAGGCCACCGCGCCGACGGCCCCGGGCCGCTGCAGGCCCGGTCCGGGCGCAGCTCGGGCACCGGGGGCTTGGCAGCCGGCCTCCGGAGTCTTGTATCGTTCTTCGCGAATCATCCAGAGGGGTGGAGGGACCGGCCCTACGAAGCCCCGGCAGCTCCCCGTTCGACCCGGCGTCCGAAGTACGCGCCGTGCCGGGCGGGATCAGTGCCAACTCCGGCCTGTCGCCAATGTGGCGCGGGAAAGATGAGGAGACACGGTGCTCTCTGTGCTGTCCTTCCCCCGGGCGCTTCCCGTCCCGGACCTTTCGCGTACCCGTCTCGTGCCCGGCGCAGGCAATCGGCCGACTTCTGCGGCCCGCCCTCGCTGACCACCCCCACCGGCTCCCCGCGGGGGGCCTCCGTGAGCGCGCCCCTCGGCGGTTCGCGGGACCTGAGACGGAGACATCCATGGAGAACACGAGCGGCGTCGGCGTGCTCGACAAGGTCACCTCGATCCTCGGCACCCTGGAGGCCGGTCCGGCCACCCTGGCCGGACTCGTGGCCGTGACCGGACTGGCCCGGCCGACGGCGCACCGGCTCGCCGTCGCACTCGAACAGCACCGGCTGGTCGCCCGGGACGTGGAGGGCCGGTTCATCCTCGGCCCCCGGCTCGGCGAGCTCTCGGCCGCCGCCGGGGAGGACCGGCTGCTGGCCGCCGCCGGGCCGGTCCTCGCCAGGCTGCGCGACGTCAGCGGGGAGAGCGCACAGCTCTACCGCCGTCAGGGCGGCGTCCGGATCTGCGTGGCCGCCGCCGAGCGCCTCTCCGGCCTGCGCGACACCGTCCCGGTGGGGGTCACCCTGCCGATGAAGGTCGGCGCCGCCGCGCAGGTCCTGCTGGCCTGGGAGGAGCCCGAGCGGCTCCACCGGGGCCTCCAGGGGGCCCGCTTCACGGCGACGGCGCTGAGCGGCGTCCGCCGCCGGGGCTGGGCCCAGTCGATCGGGGAACGCGAGCTCGGGGTCGCGTCCGTCTCCGCGCCGGTACGGGGCCCGGGGAACCGGGTGGTGGCCGCCGTCACGGTCTCCGGTCCGATCGAACGGCTCACCCGCCACCCCGGCGCCCTTCTCTCGCAGACCGTCGTCGAGGCCGCGGACCGTCTCACCGAGGCCCTCCGCCCGAGCTGACGCGCTCCGGTCGCGGGGGCCGCCCTCGCTCCCCGCGGCCGGGGCGGGTCAGCGCAGGCTGTCGAGGTCGATGCTGTCCGCCATGACGCGGTACCCGAGCGGTCCGGGGTGGAGGTGGTCACCGGCGTGGTAGCCGTCCGGGATCGCTCCGGTGCCCTCGGGGTCGATGGCCCGGTCGAAGTCGGCCACCGCGTCGTACGCGCCGGAGGTGCGGATCCACTCGTTCAGGTCGCGGCGCAGCCGGTCGGTCTGCGCGGTCCAGAAGGGTGCGCCGCCGAAGGGCATCAGGGTCGCGCCGACGGCCTTGACCCCCCGGGCGTGGGCGGCCCGGATCAGGGACCGGTGGGCGTCGATCAGCCGCTGGAGCGTCACCGGCGGGTCGTCGCGGTCCACGCCGCAGATCTGGTCGCCGCTGCGGAGGATGTCGTTCATGCCGTGGGAGACGATGACGGTGCCGACGTCGGGACGGTCGAGCACGTCGCGGCGGAAGCGCTTCAGGGCGCTGTCCCCGGCGCAGGCGGAATCGGCGAGCATCTTGTTGGAGCCGATGCCGGCGTTGAGCACCGGTCGCGGGCGGCCGGCGGCGAGGAGCCGTTCGGCGAGCAGGTCGGGGTAGCGGTCGTCGCCGTCGACGGTGGCACCGAACCCGTCGGTGGTGGACTCTCCGAACGCCACCACCGCCCTGCCCACGGGGCGCCCACCGGTGACCTCGACCCCGCCGAGGTAGTACCAGGAGCCGAACCCGGGGCGGACGGCGTCGGTGAACGCTTCCGGGCCGGTGTCCCCGCGGTGGTCGCCGTCGGCCCGGTAGGTGGTGGTCATGGAGAGCTGGTGGTAGCCGGCCGGGCCGGTCGGTCCGTCGAACCAGAGGGTCAGCGACACCCGGTCGCGGGCCGCCACCGGCAGCGGCACCGGATCGCTGAGGGCTTCTCCGCCCGGGGGGACGACGACGGAGCCCCGGTGCCCGAAGCGCAACGGCAGTACCGTCCCGGGAACGACGGCCGCGCCGTCGGCGGCCCGGCCGACGGTGGCCCCGCTCAGCCGCAGCGGGGTCGTCCCGTAGAGATTGGACAGCCGGAACCGGACGGCCTTGCCGCCCGCGCCGAGTCGTACCACCTGCCGCACCGACTGGTGGTCGAAGCCCTGCACCGCCCAGGTCGGGAACCACGGCGCCGCGGAGGGCCGCATCATCGGCGCGTACCACGCGGCCGACCAGCGCTGCGAGTACGCCGAGACCGCGGCTCCGGTGGCGGAGGCGAGGACGGGGACGGAGGTGGCGGTGACGGACAGGGCGGCGGTCAGCGCGGCGACGGATGCGGCGCGGGCGAACGGATTCATGGAGCGCTCCTCGGGACGGTCGGTCGGTCCTGCCGCCTTGACCCGGGGCGGTGCGGGAATGTGACAGCGGACCGGCGCGGCCGGCCGACGGTCCGGTCCGGGCGGACGCGATTTGTTCTGGGCGTGCGGGAGGAGTACTGTCGCCCAGTCGCCTGGCAGGGAGCACCGGACACGCAACAGCGCGGACGGTCCCGGGGCGGCCAATCCTCTGGAAATAACATCGTCACCCGGCTTCGGGTTTATTTGACGTGTCCATTTGTGGGGATTGCGGCCGGATTCGCTTTTCGGAGCGGGGATCGGCTAGAGTTTGAAACGTCGGACGGGGCGTCAAGCCGCAGAAGACACCAGCGAGTTGGGTGAAGGAAGCGCCGGGAACGGCACGGAAAACATCTGATAAGCTGGGAACACGAAAGAACGAAGCGCCCGGAGGGCCGGTGTGAAAGCCGCCTGAAGGAAGTGTCCGTTCCTTGAGAACTCAACAGCGTGCCAAAAGTCAACGCCAGATATGTTGACATCCCCGGCCTCAGGGTTTCCTGGGGTTGGAGATTCCTTTTGAAGTAAACACTAGCGAGGACGCAGTGCGCGGGGCCGCCCTATTCCGGTGGTTGCCGTGCCGCTCGACGCGAGTGCTGACCCGATTACGGGTAATCATTCACGGAGAGTTTGATCCTGGCTCAGGACGAACGCTGGCGGCGTGCTTAACACATGCAAGTCGAACGGTGAAGCCCTTCGGGGTGGATCAGTGGCGAACGGGTGAGTAACACGTGGGCAATCTGCCCTGCACTCTGGGACAAGCCCTGGAAACGGGGTCTAATACCGGATATGACCCGGGACCGCATGGTCCTGGGTGTAAAGCTCCGGCGGTGCAGGATGAGCCCGCGGCCTATCAGCTTGTTGGTGGGGTAATGGCCTACCAAGGCGACGACGGGTAGCCGGCCTGAGAGGGCGACCGGCCACACTGGGACTGAGACACGGCCCAGACTCCTACGGGAGGCAGCAGTGGGGAATATTGCACAATGGGCGAAAGCCTGATGCAGCGACGCCGCGTGAGGGACGACGGCCTTCGGGTTGTAAACCTCTTTCAGCAGGGAAGAAGCGCAAGTGACGGTACCTGCAGAAGAAGCACCGGCTAACTACGTGCCAGCAGCCGCGGTAATACGTAGGGTGCGAGCGTTGTCCGGAATTATTGGGCGTAAAGAGCTCGTAGGCGGCCTGTCGCGTCGGATGTGAAAGCCCGGGGCTCAACCCCGGGTCTGCATTCGATACGGGCAGGCTGGAGTGTGGTAGGGGAGATCGGAATTCCTGGTGTAGCGGTGAAATGCGCAGATATCAGGAGGAACACCGGTGGCGAAGGCGGATCTCTGGGCCATTACTGACGCTGAGGAGCGAAAGCGTGGGGAGCGAACAGGATTAGATACCCTGGTAGTCCACGCCGTAAACGTTGGGAACTAGGTGTTGGCGACATTCCACGTCGTCGGTGCCGCAGCTAACGCATTAAGTTCCCCGCCTGGGGAGTACGGCCGCAAGGCTAAAACTCAAAGGAATTGACGGGGGCCCGCACAAGCAGCGGAGCATGTGGCTTAATTCGACGCAACGCGAAGAACCTTACCAAGGCTTGACATATGCCGGAAACGTCCAGAGATGGGCGCCCCCTTGTGGTCGGTATACAGGTGGTGCATGGTTGTCGTCAGCTCGTGTCGTGAGATGTTGGGTTAAGTCCCGCAACGAGCGCAACCCTTGTTCTGTGTTGCCAGCATGCCTTTCGGGGTGATGGGGACTCACAGGAGACTGCCGGGGTCAACTCGGAGGAAGGTGGGGACGACGTCAAATCATCATGCCCCTTATGTCTTGGGCTGCACACGTGCTACAATGGTCGGTACAAAGGGCTGCGATGCCGCGAGGCGGAGCGAATCCCAAAAAGCCGGCCTCAGTTCGGATTGGGGTCTGCAACTCGACCCCATGAAGTTGGAGTTGCTAGTAATCGCAGATCAGCATGCTGCGGTGAATACGTTCCCGGGCCTTGTACACACCGCCCGTCACGTCACGAAAGTCGGTAACACCCGAAGCCGGTGGCCTAACCCGTAAGGGGAGGAGCCGTCGAAGGTGGGACCAGCGATTGGGACGAAGTCGTAACAAGGTAGCCGTACCGGAAGGTGCGGCTGGATCACCTCCTTTCTAAGGAGCAATGTGCCGCTTGCAGGCGAATGTTCTGCACGGTCGCTCATGGGTGGAACGTTGACTATTCGGCACACTGGGCGAGGGTCCTGTTAGTACTGCTTCGGCGTGGAAAACAGAGTTCTGGCTGGTGTGTCGGGCACGTTGTTGGGTCCTGAGGGAACGGCCGTGAGGCTGTTGCTTCAGAGATGCCGGTCTCATGCGAGGCAGCCTGCTTGCGGGTTGTCGGGTATGAGGGACTGGTCGTTGTTTGAGAACTGCACAGTGGACGCGAGCATCTGTGGCCAAGTTTTTAAGGGCGCACGGTGGATGCCTTGGCACCAGGAACCGATGAAGGACGTGGGAGGCCACGATAGTCCCCGGGGAGCCGTCAACCAGGCTTTGATCCGGGGGTTTCCGAATGGGGAAACCCGGCAGTCGTCATGGGCTGTCACCCATACCTGAACACATAGGGTATGTGGAGGGAACGCGGGGAAGTGAAACATCTCAGTACCCGCAGGAAAAGAAAACAACCGTGATTCCGGGAGTAGTGGCGAGCGAAACCGGATGAGGCTAAACCGTGATGGTGTGAGACCCGGCAGGGGTTGCCGTCACGGGGTCGTGGGATTTTTCTTGACCGGTCTGCCGGCCGGTCGGCGAGTCAGAAACCGTATGGATAGTCGAAGGACATGCGAAAGGTCCGGCGTAGAGGGTAAGACCCCCGTAGGCGAAATCTGTACGGCTCGTTTGAGAAACTCCCAAGTAGCACGGGGCCCGAGAAATCCCGTGTGAATCTGGCGGGACCACCCGCTAAGCCTAAATATTCCCTGGTGACCGATAGCGGATAGTACCGTGAGGGAATGGTGAAAAGTACCGCGGGAGCGGAGTGAAATAGTACCTGAAACCGTGTGCCTACAAGCCGTGGGAGCGTCGGACATGCAGCTTGCTGTGTGTCTCGTGACTGCGTGCCTTTTGAAGAATGAGCCTGCGAGTTTGCGGTGTGTAGCGAGGTTAACCCGTGTGGGGTAGCCGTAGCGAAAGCGAGTCCGAACAGGGCGTCTGAGTTGCATGCCCAAGACCCGAAGCGGAGTGATCTAGCCATGGGCAGGTTGAAGCGGAGGTAAGACTTCGTGGAGGACCGAACCCACCAGGGTTGAAAACCTGGGGGATGACCTGTGGTTAGGGGTGAAAGGCCAATCAAACTCCGTGATAGCTGGTTCTCCCCGAAATGCATTTAGGTGCAGCGTCACGTGTTTCTTGCCGGAGGTAGAGCACTGGATAGGCGATGGGCCTCACCGGGTTACTGACCTTAGCCAAACTCCGAATGCCGGTAAGTGAGAGCGTGGCAGTGAGACTGTGGGGGATAAGCTCCATGGTCGAGAGGGAAACAGCCCAGAACACCGACTAAGGTCCCTAAGCGTGTGCTAAGTGGGAAAGGATGTGGAGTCGCAGAGACAACCAGGAGGTTGGCTTAGAAGCAGCCACCCTTGAAAGAGTGCGTAATAGCTCACTGGTCAAGTGATTCCGCGCCGACAATGTAGCGGGGCTCAAGCACATCACCGAAGTCGTGTCATTGCAGCACATAGGGCCAACGCCTGCTGTGATGGGTAGGGGAGCGTCGTGTGCCGGGTGAAGCGGCGGTGGAAACCAGTCGTGGACGGTATACGAGTGAGAATGCAGGCATGAGTAGCGATACAAGAGTGGGAAACTCTTGCGCCGATTGACCAAGGGTTCCTGGGTCAAGCTGATCTGCCCAGGGTAAGTCGGGACCTAAGGCGAGGCCGACAGGCGTAGTCGATGGACAACGGGTTGATATTCCCGTACCCGCTTTGAAGCGCCAACGCTGAACCCTCTGATGCTAAGCCCGTGAAGCCGGCCCGGAGTCTTCGGACAATGGGACGTGGTGGAGCCGGTGACCCGACGGGGTATTAGGTGAGCGATGGGGTGACGCAGGAAGGTAGTCCAGCCCGGGCGGTGGTTGTCCCGGGGTAAGGGTGTAGGCCGAGTGATAGGCAAATCCGTCACTCATTGAGGCTGAGACCTGATGCCGAGCCGATTGTGGTGAAGTGGATGATCCTATGCTGTCGAGAAAAGCCTCTAGCGAGTTTCATGGCGGCCCGTACCCCAAACCGACTCAGGTGGTCAGGTAGAGAATACCGAGGCGTTCGGGTGAACTATGGTTAAGGAACTCGGCAAAATGCCCCCGTAACTTCGGGAGAAGGGGGGCCATTCCTGGTGACGGCACTTGCTGCCAGAGCTGGGGGTGGCCGCAGAGACCAGCGAGAAGCGACTGTTTACTAAAAACACAGGTCCGTGCGAAGCCGTAAGGCGATGTATACGGACTGACGCCTGCCCGGTGCTGGAACGTTAAGGGGACCGGTTAGCTCTGATTCGTCGGGGCGAAGCTGAGAACTTAAGCGCCAGTAAACGGCGGTGGTAACTATAACCATCCTAAGGTAGCGAAATTCCTTGTCGGGTAAGTTCCGACCTGCACGAATGGCGTAACGACTTCTCGACTGTCTCAACCATAGGCCCGGTGAAATTGCATTACGAGTAAAGATGCTCGTTTCGCGCAGCAGGACGGAAAGACCCCGGGACCTTTACTATAGCTTGATATTGGTGTTCGGTTCGGCTTGTGTAGGATAGGTGGGAGACTTTGAAGCCGTGACGCCAGTCATGGTGGAGTCGTCGTTGAAATACCACTCTGGTCGTGCTGGATGTCTAACCTGGGTCCGTGATCCGGATCAGGGACAGTGTCTGGTGGGTAGTTTAACTGGGGCGGTTGCCTCCTAAAGAGTAACGGAGGCGCCCAAAGGTTCCCTCAGCCTGGTTGGCAATCAGGTGTTGAGTGTAAGTGCACAAGGGAGCTTGACTGTGAGACTGACGGGTCGAGCAGGGACGAAAGTCGGGACTAGTGATCCGGCGGTGGCTTGTGGAAGCGCCGTCGCTCAACGGATAAAAGGTACCCCGGGGATAACAGGCTGATCTTCCCCAAGAGTCCATATCGACGGGATGGTTTGGCACCTCGATGTCGGCTCGTCGCATCCTGGGGCTGGAGTAGGTCCCAAGGGTTGGGCTGTTCGCCCATTAAAGCGGTACGCGAGCTGGGTTTAGAACGTCGTGAGACAGTTCGGTCCCTATCCGCTGTGCGCGTAGGAGTGTTGAGAAGGGCTGTCCCTAGTACGAGAGGACCGGGACGGACGAACCTCTGGTGTGCCAGTTGTCCTGCCAAGGGCATGGCTGGTTGGCTACGTTCGGGAGGGATAACCGCTGAAAGCATCTAAGCGGGAAGCCTGCTTCGAGATGAGCACTCCCACCTCCTTGAGAGGGTAAGGCTCCCAGTAGACGACTGGGTTGATAGGCCGGATATGGAAGCCCTGTGAGGGGTGGAGTTGACCGGTACTAATAGGCCGAGGGCTTGTCCTCAGTTGCTCGCGTCCACTGTGTTGTTCTGAAACAACGACCCCCGGTTCCTGGCCAGGAACCGGGTGCGGTTGACAGTTTCATAGTGTTTCGGTGGTCATAGCGTGAGGGAAACGCCCGGTTACATTCCGAACCCGGAAGCTAAGCCTCACAGCGCCGATGGTACTGCAGGGGGACCCTGTGGGAGAGTAGGACGCCGCCGAACAATCATTGTGAAGAACCCCCGTCGGGAAACCGACGGGGGTTCTTTGCGTTCCGCCGAAAGCGGTTCCGAACGCCGAACAGGGTGTTCCGGTGCGTCAGCCGTTGTAGGAGCCGACGGTGGCGTCGTTCAGGGCGTTGATGGCGTCGTCCCCGGCGACCTGGTTGCCGTCGCCGACGATGACCGTCCCGTAGTTGCCGCCGGCCGCCTGGGCGGCGTCGACGGCGGTGCCGCCCACTCCGCCGGAACCGTTGTGGGAGCCGACGGTCGCGTCGTGGCCGGCGTCGATGATGTCGTATCCGGCGACCTGGTTGCCGTCGCCGACGATGACGGTCCCGTGGTTGCCGCCGGAGACGACCTCGGCGCCGGCTGCGGTCGGAACGGCGGCCAGGCCGAGGACGGCGAGCAGCGCCAGGGTGCGGCCGATCTGACGGTTCATGAGGGTTCTCCGCTTCTGTCCGAAGATGCTTCTGTTCGGTGCAAAGGTGACAGTAGGTGCGGAACCCTGCGCCGGCGGGTGATGGTCCGCCGCCCGTGGCGTGTCGGTGGTCGCCGGTCGGCGGAACCGTCAGCCGTCGGACAGCACGGTGCTCAGGAACCGGGTGGCGGCCGGCAGCAGGGCGAAGCCGTTGTGGGCGATGCCGGGGACGACCTCCAGGGTGGCCGGGACTCCCCGCCCCATGAGGTGCCGGTGCAGTCCGAGGGCCTGGTCGAGCCGGGTGTCGTGCGGAGGTCTGCGAAGCGGCCGGGTGTCGAGTGCGCCCACGGTCACATGCACCGGCACCGGTCCGTCCGGCAGCAGGTGCGTGACGCCGAACTTCTCGGCCACGTCCCTGATTCCGGCGGGCCAGGGCAGCGCCGGGTCGAGCCGGGTGATCGAGCCCGGGGCGCCGACCGAGACCCCGAGCAGCCGCGCCGGGTGCAGGTAGGAGAACCGGAGGGCGAACAGACCGCCGCCGGAGTAGCCGTGCAGCAGGAAGCGGTCCGCGCGCACCGGCCACCGGGCGGCGGACTCCTCGACCATCCGCAGCAGCACCAGGTCGAACCGGACGTCGCGTCGGCGGAGTCGCTTGTAGCTCAGCACGTCCTCCGGCTCCGGGACGCCGACGGGGAACAGCGGCGCGAGGACCACGCACCCGTGGGCGTCGGCGAAGTCGGTGAGCGCGTCCCGGTAGCGCTCGGCGGTGCGACGGTCCCCGTGCACGACGACCAGCAGCGGCCGGGGCCCGGCGGGGACCCTGGGCGGCACGTACAGGCAGTAGGAGAACCGGGGGTCCGCCCGGCAGGCGAGGAACGGGGTCCGGCGGCGCTCCAGTCGCGAGGTGTGGCGGACGGCGAGGCTCATCGGACCTCCGGAATCGGTGACGGCACCCGACATCCTGGTGGCTGGGCCGGGGGAGCGCGGTACCCGGCCGACGGAGATCACCCATTGGGGTGAGGGAATATGACTGGCCGTCAGCACCTGTGCAGACTGGTGGCCGACAAGCCGGAGACCAGGGACTGGAGCGTCATGGGTGGGGTAGTCGAGAAGCCGGTCCGGGTACCGGCGCCAGCACCGGTGCCGACGCCGACGGCGGTGGCCGAGCGGGCGCTCGCGGCCCACCCGGGTGTGCTGGAGGCGGCGGTGGCGCCGTCCGGCGACGGGGTGGGGGTCCTGGTGGTGCTCGACGAGATGTCGACGGCGCTGGAGGTCCGGGAGGACCTGCGCGCCTCGCTGCTCGCGGCCGGGCTGGAGGCCGAGCCCGCGGTGCTGCCCGTGGTCAGGCTGCCCGCGCCGCCGCTGGGGACGTTCGAGGAACTCGTGGCCGGGGCGTCCGTGCCGGGTGCCGCGGAGGTGTCCCGGTACGAGGCGCCGGCCGCCGGGCCGGAGGCGGACCTGGCGGGCCGGCTGGCCGGGTTCCTCGGTCTGCCGCGGGTCGGCGCCCTGGACGACTTCGTCGAGCTGGGCGGGGACTCGCTGGTCGCGGTGGCCTTCCTGCACGCGGTGCAGGAGGCGTACGCCGTGCCGCTGGGCGTGGTCGAGCTGTTCACCGCCGGTACCGTCCGCGGGATCGCCGGGCTGCTGGCCGCACGGCCCGCGGCCGCCCCGCAGGTGGCGTGAGGTGCACTCGCTCCGGCTCGCGGCGGCGCCCGCGTTGGTGGACGGCGTCGAGGCCGTGCCCGCCTCGACCGTGGCCGTCGGCCTGGCGGCCGTCGGGCGCGGTCTCGCCGGGCCGGACAAGGCGCTGGTCGCGATCCTGACCGGGCGCGGCCCGGCCGGCCTGCTGGCATATCTGGGCGCCCTCGACCTCGGCCACGCCGTGCTGGTGAAGGAGCGGCCGGACCTCGCCACCCGGGACGGCCTGCTCGCCGCCTACCGGCCTGAGTTCGCGCTCGACGAGGGTGACGAGCCGCTCCCGGCGGGGTACCGCCCCGTCGGGGAACTGTGCGGCGCCCGGCTGCTCGGCCGGGCGGAGGCCGCCGGCAGCGTGATCCACCCCGAGCTGGCCGCGCTGATCACCACCTCGGGCTCGCTGGGCCCTGCCAAGGCCGTCCGGCTGTCGTACGCGAACCTGGCGGCCAACGCCGGTGCGGTCGCGGCCGCGCTGGGCCTCGGGCCGCAGGACGTCGGGATCACCTCGCTCCCGTTCGACTACAGCTTCGGCCTGTCAGTGGTGAACTCCCACCTGGTGGCCGGCGCGCCGCTGGTGCTCTCCCGGCTGAGCCCGACCTCCCGGCGGTTCTGGCAGACCGCCGCCCGGACGGGGGTGACCGACCTGGGGGCGGTCCCGCTCACCTACCGCCTGCTGCACGGCACCGGCTGGCGGCCGGACGCGTTCCCCGCGCTGCGGCTCGCCTGCCAGGCCGGGGGCCCGCTGGAACCGGCCCTGGTCGAGCACTTCGGGCGGCTGATGGCGGCGCACGGCGGCGGCTTCTGCCCGATGTACGGGGCGACCGAGGCCACCGCGCGGATGTGCTGCCTCGGTCCGGAGGAGCTGTTCGAGCACCTCGGTTCGGTCGGACGGCCGGTGCCGGGCGGGCGGATCCGGCTGGCGGGCGCGGACGCGGACGGCGTCGGCGAGATCGTCTACGAGGGACCCAACGTCATGCTGGGCTACGCGTCCGGCCGGGCCGACCTGGCCGAGGGCCGCAGCGTGCCCGAGGTGCTGCACACGGGCGACCTCGGGCGGCTGGAGCGCGGGATGCTCTACGTGCTGGGCCGCAAGGACCGCCAGTTGAAGCTGTACGGGAAGCGGGTCCTCCCGGACGAGATCGAACGGCGGCTGGCGGCGGTCGGCCCGGCCGCGGTGGTGCCGACGGCCGCCGACAGTGCCGTGGTCTTCGTCGAGGGCCGCAGCGAACCGTTCCGGGACGCGTGGCTGGACGTGCTGCGCGAGCTCGGACTTCCGGCCGAGTGCCTGGCGCTGCGGGCGACGCCGGGCCTGCCGCGCACCGGCTCGGGCAAGGTCGACCTCGGCCGGCTGCGGGAGTTGGCCGATGCCCGCTGAGCGGGGCGCCGGGGCGCCGGTGGTGGAGACCGGCTCGGGCCGGGTGCGCGGGGTGGCGGCGGACGGGGTGCTGGCCTTCCTCGGGGTGCCGTACGCCGCGGGCACCGGGGGCGCGGCGCGGTTCCGGCCGCCCCGGCCGCACCCGGGCTGGTCCGGGGTGCGGGAGGCGGACTCGTACGGCCCGGCCTGCCCGCAGCGGCCGCTGGCCGAGGCGTTCGGCGCGCGTCCGGCGGTGGTCCCGCTGCTGCCGCTGTTCGGCATTCCCGCCGACGCGGGTGCCCAGGGCGAGGACTGCCTGGTGCTGAACGTCTGGACGCCGGGCGTCCGGCCCCCGGCGGCCCGCCCGGTGCTGGTCTGGCTGCACGGCGGCACGGACTTCGGCGCGGGCGACTGGCCGCGGTTCGACGGGGCCGCGCTCGCCCGGGCGGGCGGTCTGGTGGTGGTGACGGTCAACCACCGCCTCGGCGTGCTCGGTCACCTGGACCTGTCCTGGACCGGTCGGGCCGAGTACGCCGCCTCCGGCCGGGTCGGGCTGCTGGACCTGCGGGCGGCACTGGACTGGCTGCGGGAGAACGTGGCGGCGTTCGGCGGCGACCCGGCGAACCTGACCCTGGCGGGCGGTTCGCGCGGCGCCTCCCGGGTGGCCGCCCTGCTGTCCGCGGGCGCGCCCGAACCGCCGTTCCGGCGTGCCGTCCTGAGCAGTCCGCCGCCGCCGCGCCCGGCCGCCGCGACGACGCCGCAGGAGGCGGCCGGGGCGGTGCTGCGGCTGCTCGGCGTCCCGGCGGACCGGCCGGAACTGCTGGCCGCCCGGCCGGTGGCGCAACTCCTCGACGCCCAGGCGGTGCTGCGGGCCCGGGACCGGTTCGCGTTCCAGCCCTCGGCGGACGGCGGCCCGGTCGAGGAGCGGTGCTACGCGGACCTGGCCGCCGGCGCGGCCCCGGGTGTCCCGCTGCTGATCGGCAGTGCCCTGCACGAGACCACCCGGACCATCGACGCCGACCGGGCGTCCTGGGACGGTCTGAGCGACGACCGGTTCGCCCGCCGCTGCTCGCGGATCGCCCGGCAGGACGTCACCGGGCTGATCGCCGAGTACCGGCGCGAGCGGCCGCGGGACCCGGCGCGGCGGGTCGCGGTCGCCGTCACCACCGACGCGCTGTACCGCTTCCCGGCCCTGGACCTGGCCTCGGCCCGGAGCGTCAACGCCACCGCCCCGGTGTACGCGTACGTCTTCGCGGGCGGCACCGGCAGCCACGGCGAGGACGTCCTGTTCTTCTTCGACAACCTGCGCCACGCGGCCCTGGTGTCCCGGAACCCCGCCAACGCCGCGCTCGCCCGGGCCGCCAGCACGGCCTGGATCGGCTACTGCCACGACGGGCGGCCCGAGGTCCCCGGCGTCGGACCCTGGCCCGCCTACACCGAGGAGCGGCGGGAGACCCTGGTCCTCGGTACCCCCACCCGCTCGGTCGCCGATCCCTTCGCGGCCCGTCGCGCGGCCTGGGCGGCCGTCCGCCGGGGTGGCCGCCCGGGCCGGGTGACGGCGGCCGCCCCGGTCGGGTGACGGCGGCTGCCCGGCCGGGTACGGACGGTGCGGGTGGCGGTGGGCCCGGTGGCGGGTTCGGTCAGCCCTGCGCGGTGGGCCGCACCACGATCTCGCCGACGTCCACGCCTTCGGGCTGCTCGATCGCGAAGCCGATGGCGGCCGCGACGGCGGAGGGCGGCATGGCGATCGCGTCGCGCTGTTCGATCAGAGCCGCCGCGACCTCCGGTCCGGCGCCCTTGCCGATGCCCTCGGTGTGGGTGAAGCCCGGTGACACCAGGGTGACCCGCAGATCCGGCCCCGACTCCTGGCGCAGGCCCTCGGTGAGGACCTTCACCGCCGTCTTGGTGGCCGCGTAGACGCCCTGCGGCGACCTGACGGTGCAGGCGGCGGTGGAGCCGATGGTGACGAAGTGCCCGGAGCGCTGGCGGCGGAAGAGCGGCAGGGCGGCGGCGATGCCGTTGAGGAAGCCGGTGATATGGGTCGCGACCATGGCGTCCCAGTCGTCCTGGCGCAGGTCGTCGAACGGCGAGACGGCCATCGTGCCGGCGTTGGAGACGAGCACGTCGAGGCGGCCGAAGCGTTCGACGGCGGTCTCCGTCAGCCGTCGGAGGTCTTGGCGGCGGGTGACGTCGACGAGGACTCCGGTGGCGGTGCCGCCCTCCGCCGTGATGCGGTCCACGACCGCGGTCAGCCGGTCCTCCCGGCGGGCGCCGAGGACGAGCCGGGCGCCCCGTTCGGCGAGGTGGAGCGCGGTCGCCTCGCCGATCCCGCTGCTGGCGCCCGTGATCGCGATGACCTTGTCCCGGATTCCCGACATGGCCGGCCTTCCCTTCGTGGGTGTGCGGCGGAGGCGCACCGAGATGGGGGCGCACCGGCGCGGAGTGGAAACGGGGGCGTCCCCGTTTCACCGCAGGCTAAGTGGGGGAGTCCCCGTTTGGCAATCCGGCCGGTGGTTCGAGAGGGTTCGGTGGTCCGAGCGCGCGGGTGGTTGGAGCGGGTCGGTGGTTGGAGCGGGTCGGTGGTTCGAGGAGGGACGGTCATGACGGACGACGGGGCGCAGCGGCCGCTGCGGGCCGACGCACGGCGCAACCGGGAGAAGATCCTCGCCGCCGCCGTGCGGGTGTTCGCCGGGCAGGGGCTGGACGCGCAGATGGAGCGCGTCGCCAAGGAGGCGGGCGTGGGCAGTGCGACCCTGTACCGCAACTTCCCCACCAGGGAGGCCCTGGTGGAGGCGGTCTACCGGAACGAGGTGGCACGGCTGTGCGAGGCGGCGCCCGCGCTGCTCGCCGAGCGTCCGCCGGCCGACGCCCTGCGGGCGTGGACCCGGCTGTTCCTCGACTACGTCACGGCCAAGTACGGCATGATCGACGCGCTGCGCGCCGCCGCCGCGGCGGGGAGGAGTCCGTACGGTCACAGCCGGGAGCTGATCCGGGACGCGGTCGCGACGCTGATGGACGCCTGCGTGACCGCCGGGGTGATCCGTAGCGACATCGGCCCGGCCGACCTCGCCGCAGCCCTCGAAGGCATCGCCCTCACCTCGGCGGGCGCCGACCGCCGGCCGCAGGCCGAGCGGCTGCTCGACCTCACCCTCGACGGGCTGACGGTCCGGCGCTGAGGCCGACGGCCGACGCGTGGACGTGTGGACGCGTGGCGCTCCCGCCCCGGGCGCTCCCGGTGCGGGAGCGCCCGGGGGCCGTCAGGAGGTGATGCTGTACGCGTCGCCGTAGATCGTCCACCGCAGCGGAGTGGCCAGGGAGAGGTTGCCGGCCTTGAGGAAGACCCTCTGCATCGTGTCGACGCGGCCGGTGTCCTGGTGGGACGAGTCGGCCTTCATCGCCGCGCGGCGGGCGTCGAGGAAGGCGTTCAGGTAGGCGGTCTCGTCACCGCCCTTGGCCGGCGGCTTGGCCTTGGCGAGGGCGGCGGCCCGGATGCCGCCGAAGCTGAGCCGGTCGCTGCCCGGACCGTGCATCACCAGGGCGTCGTAGTAGGCGAACTGGCCGAGGGCGTGCAGGCCGTCCGCCTTGGCCTGGTCGACGGCGGGGTCGAAGTAGACCCGGTCGCGCTCGTCGTTCTGGGCCTGCTGGAAGGCCGCGTCCTGGGCGGCCCGGTGCCAGTCGGCGACGAAGGACGGGTCCAGTCCGGCGTGCGAGGCGGAGCCGTCCACCTTCTCCAGCGCCGGGAGGTAGCGGGCGAGCACGTTGCCCGGCTTCAGCGCCTGGTAGTGCCGGACGAGCTGGAGCATGTCGTGGGTGCCGGAGGTGAAGCCGACGATGCCGCCGGTGTAGCCGCGGCCGTCGTGGATGTCCTCGATGTAGGTGTACTGGGCACGCCAGTCGAGGGAGGAGTTCTCGGCGCTGGAGACCAGCTGCTGCGCGATGTCCTTGAGTCGCGGGCTGTTCAGGTCGGTGCCGCCCGCGGGGGTGGCGGGGCCGGGCGGCGGGACGGCCGGGCCGGGGGGCGGGGGGTTCCCGCCGGTGGCGGGGCCGGGCGGGTTGCTCGGCGCGGCCGGAGCCGGCGCTGCCGGGGGCTCCGGGACGGTGGCGCCCGTCCCGCCCGCGGCACCGGCGCCGGGACCCGGTTGGGGGGTGCGGACGGACTGGGGTGCCTGGCTCGGCTGGGGCGCCCGGCCGGCGGTCGTGGCCGGTCGGCTCGTCCCCGCTCCCGGGGCGGCCGGGACCGGGGCCTTGGTCGGGGCCCGGCCCGTGGTCGGGGCGGCCGCTGCCGTGCTCGGGCGGTCGGCGGGCGGGGTGCTCGGCGTCCCGGCGGGCGGCTCGGTCACGGTGGACGGGACGGTCGCCGGATCCGGGGCCGGGACCGCGACCGTGATGCCGTCGACGCCGGGCACGGTCGGTCGGGACGCCGACGGTGCGGCGGCCGGTGCCGGCTCCGCCGGGCCGCAGGCCGTGAGTGCGGCGCCGCCCATCGCCGCGCCGATGCCGCCCACGACCAGCGCGGCGATGCCCGCTCGTCGTCGGCCCGTTCCGATGATCATTCCGTGCCGTTCCGCCATGGCCGTGCCCTCCCTTGCCCGCCGTGCCGGATCCCGCGGACCCGGCCGGCCGGTTGCCGTCGAGCAGGGGAACGGGCCTGGCCGGTACGGCGGTTCAGTCCGGGAAGGCCGGCCGCCCGCGCGGGTGCGCGCCCGCGGGAGCCGCGCCCGGCGTGGGCGCGGCCGGGAGGAACGGGCCGCGGGCTCACCCGTAGACGCGGGTGTACAGCTCCTCGATCTGGGCGGCGGTGGGGACGGCCGGGTTGTTGGCGGGAGAGCCGGAGGCCAGGGCCTGTTCGGCCATCAGCGGGGTCAGTCCGGTCCAGGCGGTGCGGTCGATGCCGTAGCTGCGGGGGGTGGGCACGTCCAGGTCCCGGCAGAGCGTGTGCAGGGCGTCGACGAGCTTGTCCGAGGCCGTCGCCGCCGGGTCGGCGCCGGTCGCCACGCCCAGGGCGCGGGCGCAGTCGGCGTATCGCTCGGGTGCGGCGTGCACCGAGAAGGCGGTCACCGCCGGGAACAGCATGGCGTTGGACAGGCCGTGGGCGACGTGGAAGTGGGCGCCGATCGGGCGGCTCATGCCGTGCACCAGGGCGACGCTGGAGTTGGAGAAGGCGATGCCGGCCTGGGTCGCGGCGAGCATCATCGCCTCCCGTGCCTCGGCGTCCGAACCGTCCGCGTAGGCGCGGCGCAGATGCCGGCCGATGGTGGCGATCGCGGTCAGGGCCAGGCCGTCGGTGAAGGGCCCGGACTTGCGGCTGACGTACGCCTCGACGGCGTGGGTGAGCGCGTCGACGCCGGTGTCGGCGGTCAGCCGGGGCGGCATCGTGAGCGTCAGTTCCATGTCGACGACGGCGGCGATCGGCAGGAACGCCGGGCCCAGGCACATCATCTTCTCGTCGGTGGCGCTGTCGGTGATGACGGTGACCTGGGTCGCCTCCGAGCCGCTGCCGGCGGTGGTGGGGACGGCGATCACGGGGAGGGCCGGTCCGAGGTTGACGTGCGGCGCCCGGTAGTCGCGCATCCCGCCGCCCCGCACGCCCAGCAGGGCGAGGGCCTTGGCGGTGTCCATCGGGCTGCCGCCGCCGAAACCGATCACCGAGTCCGCCCCGTGCGCGTGCAGCGCCTCCAGGCCGGGCACGAGGGAGTCGGTCGTCGGATCGGGCACGGTGCCGTCGAACAGCGCGGGGTCGAGCCCGGCGCCGCGCAGGATCCCCGACAGGCGCTCGGCGGCGCCGGTTCCGGTCAGGAACGCGTCCGTCACCAGGAGCGGGCGCCGCAGACCGAGGCCCGCGACGACGGCGCCCAGTTCCTCGGCCGCGCCGCGGCCGATGCGCAGGATCCGGGGCAGGGACAGACTGGCAACCACGGGCAACCCCTCGGCGGTGGGAGGACGGTGGCCCCCGGCACGGGCGGGCCGGTCCGACTCTGCCGTGCGTCCGGTGTGCGTTCAACGGCCAATCGCGCAGACGCGGTGTGCGGAAATGCAGATAGGCTGCGCCGATGCGCCCCCGTCCCCGACCCCGTCCCCGACCGGACGCCCCAGCCCCGGAGCGCCCCGGCGGGCCCGAGCCGCGCGACCTGCGTGCGGACGACCTGCGCCATCTGCTCGCCGTCGCCCGCACGGGGCGCCTGGTGAGCGCCGCCGACGTGCTGGGCGTGGACCACACCACGGTGTCCCGCCGGATCACCGCGCTGGAACGCAGCCTCGGTGTGCGGCTGATGGAACGCGGCACGGAGGGCTGGGTGCTGACGGACGCCGGCCGGGCGGTCGCCGAGAACGCCCGCACGATCGAGGACGCCCTGGTCCGGGTCGTGGACGCGGTGTCCGGCCAGGACCCGCCGTCCCTGCACGGCACCGTCCGGGTGAGCGCCCCGGACGGCTTCGGCACCCTGTTCGCCACCCCGGCACTGGCCCGGGTACGCCGCCGCCACCCCCGGCTCCAGGTCGAACTCATCACAGCGACACGGGAGTTGCCGCTGCGCCCGGCGGGTTTCGACCTCGCCCTGACGATCGGCCGGCCGCCCCGGAGCCGACTGGTGACCGAGCACCTCACCGACTACGCGCTCGGCCTGTACGCCGGTGACGAGTACCTCGCCCGGTGCGGGGCGCCGGTCACGGTGGCCGAACTGCGGGAGCACCCGCTGGTCTTCTACATCGAGTCGATGCTCCAGGTCGGCGATCTCGACATCGAACGCCATCTGCCGGGCTGCACACCGGCGTTCTCCTCCACCAACGTCTTCGCCCAGGTGGAGGCGACCCGGCTGGGCACCGGCGTGGGCGTGCTCCCGGCCTTCCTCGCGGACCGGGCCGGGCTGCGGCGGCTGCTGCCCGGGGAGGTCGACATCCGGCTCCCGATCACCCTGGCCGTCCGCCGCGAGGCCGTCACCCACCCGGCCGTGCGGGCGGTCCGCGACGCGCTGCACCTCGAGGTCGCCGAACGCGCCGCCGAGCTGCTCCCGCTGCGGGGCGACGGGTAGGGCGAGCCCGCGGAACGCGCACGGCGGCCGCGGTACCCGGGAGGACCGGGTACCGCGGCCGCCGTTCGTGTCAGGCCGCGTCCGTCACTGGCTGGCGGTGCGGAAGAGCCAGTGCAGGCGGGCGGTGCCGGTGCCGGGGCGGGTGATGGTGACCGTGTCGACCGTGGTGCTGCGGGTCAGGTCGAGGTGCTCGTAGGGGCTGGAGAAGTTGGACAGCAGCGTCCCGTTCGGGCCGTCGTCGGTCCGGCACCACAGGTAGCCGTCGTCGTTGGGGCGGAAGGCGCCCATGGAGACGAAGTCGCCGTTCTGCGGGAGACCCGGGTGGGCGTACGTCGAGTTGACGTACTGGTTGCCCTGTACCAGGTAGAAGCAGTTGGAGGAACTCCCGCTGGGCCCGGCCGAGATGGTGCCGAACTGCTGGGTGGACCCGTGCGCGTCGGGGGCCAGGAAGACCGGGTGGGGCGCCGTCTCCAGGTCGTCCACGGTGAGGGCCGAGCCGGAGCCGCCGGAGTCGGTCGCGACGATCTCGGTGAGGTTGGTGCCCTCCTGGACGTCCTGGAGGAACCAGCGCTGATTGGCGGAGCCGTTCCAGTCCCGGGCGACGATGCCCTGGCCGGGGCCGAGGTCGGTGAGGAACTGGCCGGTGACGTAGTTGACCAGGGTGTACGTGCCGTCGCCCTGGTAGGCGCGGGCCCAGAGCTGGTCCAGGGCCGCGCTCGCCCACAGCACCGTCCGGGCGTCGCGGGCGCCGCCCTCCTGGCCCAGGTAGCGGCCCGCGAAGGGTGCGTGCGGGTGGAACAGCCGGAAGTAGCCCGGGTGTTCGGGGTCGTCGGTGAGGCTGAACACCTGGGAGGCGGAGTTGGTCCGGCTCAGCGGCTGGTCGTTGAGTGCGTGGTTCGTCGCGTTGACCGGGCCGACCACATTGGTGGTGGCGGCGCTGCGCAGGAAGATCTGGTTCGGCCTGGCCGGTGCGACCACCCCGCCCGCCGCCGGCGGGTTGGGCAGACCGGCCAGGGCGTACGCGACCGGGTAGTGGTCGGCGGAGTCGAGAGCCAGCCGCTGGACCCCGGTGACGGCCGCCTCCGCCTGGGCGGTCGGGACGACCGCGTAGTCGAGGGTCCGACGGGTGCCGTTGGCGATCCGGTCCACCGGGTGGGTCGGCAGGTTGGTGGCCTGGACGGTGAACTCGTCGCCGACCGCGGCCTGGAGGCTGTCCGGGGCGCGGTTCCAGTCGCCCAGGGCGATCCAGGGCAGGCCGGCGGTGGTCATCCGGTCCCGGATGATGTTCAGCAGCTGCGGGTCGTCGCTGCCGGAGCTCCCGGAGCTGCCGTGCACCGAGAAGTAGACGACGCCGTCGACGTTGACGCCGAGCGCGGGCCGGGAGTCCCAGTTGTCGGCGATGACGGCCTCGCGGGTGGTGAACACGCCGTTCGCCGGGACCCGGGTGCGGCTGAACACGGCGAGATTGACCCGGCCGAACTGGTTGTTGCTGGTGTCGGTGCGCAGCCAGTACAGGTAGCCGGTGGGCCGGCTCGCGCCGCCGAGGCGGTACTCCCGGACCGGGACGGTGAAGCCGAGGTTGTCGACGTACTGGGTGTTGGCGGTGTGGATCTCCTGGAGGAAGGTCGCGCCGCCGGGCGGGGCGCCGGCCTCCTGGAGGGCGATGATGTCGGCCCGGCCGTCGAGCTGGCTGGTGCCGTACAGCCGGGGCAGGTCGTTGGTGTAGCGGCTGCCGTTGCCCTCGGGGGTCAGCGCGCCCTGCATGTTCCAGGTGGCGACGCGGCGGGTGTGGTTGTCGCGCGGGTCGAGTCCGCCGGTGTCCTGGAGGAACAGCGAGGGCCGCTTGCCGACGTCGGTGGGGACGACACCCTGACCGCTGTAGTCGAGGGTCTCCCGGCCGCCCCAGTCGGGGATGGCCTGGCCGCCCTGGGCCAGCGGCTGGAACCGGCCCGGCGCGCCGTTGGCGGAGCCGAACTGGTAGGCGGTGCCGGTCTGGTTGCCGTACGGCGCGTACGGCAGGTAGGCGCCGCCGGGGGTGGTCTGCTTGACCATGGTGTTGTTGTAGAAGACGTTCTGCGGGCCGGAGGAGCCGGACCACTTGACCGCCTTGGGGCCGGCCGCCCACCAGATCGGGTACCACGTCCCCTCGTCGATCTCGCCGCCCTCGCCGCCGCAGTTGGTCTCGCAGCTGCCCGAGCGGTGCTCGTACGGGACGCGCAGGGTGTTCTGCTCGAACAGGTTGTTGTGCTCCCACCCGCCGTGCAGGTTGAGGTCCGAGTCGAGGTCGTTGCGGAAGGCGACGTTGCCGCTGGCCGACCACTGGAAGGTGAAGTGGCGCAGGTTGCGGCTGAGGTTGTAGGCGTAGAGGGAGTCCCAGACCCGGCTGCCGCGCAGGTAGCCGTTGCCACCCTTGCCCTTGTTCCAGGCGCCGTCGAAGCTGTTGCGCTCGATCTGGAGGTTGCGGGCGTCCTCGGTGACGACCGGGTGCGAGCCGGTCATCTCGGCCTTCAGCCCGCGCGCCCAGTCGTTGGCGGCCCACTTGAAGACGATGCCGTGCATCGCGTACTCGGGCGCCATGTTGCCGTAGTTGTGCACGGCCTGGGCGGGGGTGAGGTTGTAGCTGCCGCCGCCGAGCTTGGGCAGGCCGGTCATGTCCTGGGTGAAGGCGAAGTTCTCGAAGCCGACGCCCTGGACCACCTTCAGCGGGGTGACCTTGCTGGCGTACGGCTTGTCCCCGAGCGGGGCCGAGCCGTCGGAGACGGAGTCGACCGGGAGGTCCCACTCCAGCGGGCGGTCCAGGGTGACCGTCTTCGCCGCGGCGTCGACCGCGGTGAGCCGGAACATCTGCTGCCGCATGTGCAGGTTGTCCATCTGGCTGCGGTCGGAGACGCCCTGCTGCTCGTAGAACTTGACGCTGTTGGCCGCGCCGACCCAGACGTAGCCGCCGAGGGAGAACTTCTTCATGTCGGCCTTGGCGTCCAGCTGCACCAGGTTCTGGCCCTGCCGGCCGGCCCAGCCGGGGTCGGCGGCCTGGGCGGCGACCTTGATGCCGGAGGCCCAGTGCTGGTTGACGCTGCCCTCGAAGATGTCCTTGCGGTTCGCCGGGGCGGCGGCCCAGTCGTCCTGGTAGCGCTCGGCGATGTCGCGGGTCTGGACCCGGAACAGGCCCCGGCCCGGCCAGATCCAGCCGCCGGTGCCGACGTCGCTGCCGCTGCCGGCCTTCATGCTGTCCTGGTCCCAGCGGCCGTTGACCAGGGTGTCGTAGCGGGTGTTGACGTCGGGCCGGAACACCAGGCGGGTGCCGCCGTCGCCGGAGCCCTGGCCGCGCAGGACCAGGTAGTCGGCGTCGACGTAGATCTGCCGGGAGAGGTCGATCCGGCCGGCAGGCAGGGAGATCAGCGAGAGCCGGTCGAAGTTGGCGCCCGGTGAACAGGCGGACTTGACGTCGTCGACGGCGCGCTGGAGGCCGGTGGTGTCGTCGACGCCGTCGTTCGGCCGGACGGCGTACTGGGAGGCCAGCCGGTCCGGGGTGATCCGGCAGGCGGGGTCGTCGGTCAGGCTGCCGTCGTCGGGCAGCGGCAGACCGCCCCGGTAGCCGGCCCGGGACCAGTCCGGCATGCCGGGGGGCGGGCCGGTCCGGTTGGCGGAGCTCAGGTCCGGGCCCTCGGCGCCGGGGCCGGCCGTGACCGCGGCGACGGGGGCCGCCGCGGTGTCGGCCGCCGTGGCGGGGGCGGTGGCGGAGAGGGCGGGCAGGGTGAGGGAGAGCAGCAGGCCGGAGAGCAGCGCTGCCGCCGGTCGTAGGCGAGTCATCGGATCTCGTTCCGTGTCGAGGTGGTGTTCCCGGCCGGGGAGAGGGGCCGGGAGACCGCGCCGGAACGCCCCCGGCACCGTGCGGGAGCCGGGGGCGTCGGGGCGAACGGCGCCGGAGCGCCGGGTGCGCCGGAGTCGTTACGGGCAGTAGAAGCGCAGGCCGGAGATCCGGTCGTTGTTGTAGTAGGTGCTGGTGCCGGCGTTGTAGTCGCCCTTGGCGCCCCAGCTCCACGAGGAGGCGAAGTCGATCTGGGACGGGTGCAGCTCGCCGTAGGCGTCGTCCCAGAACTCGATCTGGCACTGGGAGTTGTTGATCCAGGACGACACCTGGTCGTTGGCCAGGTCGCCGTTGAGGAAGTGGACCTTGGTGAGGCGCACGATCTCGGTGCCGCCGCCGGCCGACGGCGGGACGACGATCGCCTTGGAGCCCAGGCCGCCGCCGTTCTGGTACAGGCAGAGCGCCCAGGCGGGGCAGCCGTCGTACGGGGGATTGGCCGCGGAGGCCGGGGTCGCCGTGAGCAGCATGACCGCTCCGGCGACCGCGCCCGCGACGACGGTGGCAGCCGACTTGAACGACTTCAGGGCCACGGTGGAACTCGCTTTCCAGGACCGCCCGGGTCCTCGACCCGGGCTGGTTGACAGTGCGCATCGGCGGCGGGTCCCGTCCTGGGGCCCGCCGCACGATCAGCCTGCGGGAGGGGAAAGCGTGGGCGCATCAGTCATCTGACTGCATGACGTGTCTGTCCTGGTCGGCGCCGGTGCGGAGAGGTCCGGAGCCGGTCGCGGTGGCCGGTGTCGGACGGTCGGTCAGCCGGCGGCGGGGATGTCGTGGGTGGCGCAGTGGATGCCGCCGCCGCCACCGGCGATGGTGTCGATCTGGAGCGGCACGATCTCGCGCCCGGGGAAGTGCTCCCGGAAGACGTCGTGGGCGTGGTCGTCGGCCCGGGGGTCCCCGAACAGGGGCAGGTAGACGCCCTTGTTGCCGAGGTAGAAGTTCATGTAGGAGGACACGAAGGCGTCGCCGCGTCCGGTGATCTTGTCGGGGTCGGGCTGCTGGAGTTCGACGACCTTGAGCCGGGCGCCGGTGGCGTCGGTGGCCCCGTCGAGCACGGAGCGGGCCTGGTCGGCGGAGCGGGACCAGACGTCCGGCGGGGTGCCGGGGAAGGCCCGGTCGAGCAGGACGACGCCGGGGGCGGCGAAGCGGACCAGGCAGTCGACGTGGGCGTCGGTGATGTCTTTGCCCTTGACGCCGGCCAGCCAGATCACCTTGGTGACGCCGAGGAGCTGCTTGAGCTCGGCCTCGATCCGGTCGCGGCCCGTCCCGGGGTTGCGGTTGTCGTTGACGATCGAGCTCTCGGTGATCAGGAGGGTGCCCCGGCCGTCGCTCTCGAAGGAGCCGCCCTCGGCGACCAGCCGGGTCTCCACCCGCTCGATCCCGTACTGCGACAGGACGCCCCGGGCCACCTTGGCGTCGTTGCCGTGCTGCTGCTTGCGGCCCCAGCCGTTGAAGTTGAAGTCGACGCCCTTGACCTTTCCGCCCTCCTCGACGAACACCGGCACGGTGTCGCGCGCCCACAGGTCGTCGACCGGGACGGTGAGCAGTTCGACGTCGGAGCCGCAGGCGTTGCGGGCCGAGGACTCCTGGCCGGGCCGGACCAGCAGGACCACCGGCTCGCGCTCGCCGACGGCCCGGGCCACCTCGGCGATGTCCTTGCGGACGGCGGCGAGCTGCTCGCCCCAGACGTCCTCGGAGGCGGGCCAGGACATCATCGTCCGCTCGTGCTTCTCCCATTCGGCGCCGAGCCGGCGCCCCGCTCCGGAGGTGCCTCCGGTCGGGTTCCCGGCGGAGGAGGAGGGTTCGGCCGGGTCGGTCAGGTCGTCCACGGCGGCGCAGCCGGACGCGCCGAGCGCGATCAGGCCGGCGCCGGCGAGCGAACGCAGCACGGTACGACGGGCGAGGGGGGAGTGGGACACGGTGGACTCCGGTGGGGCTGGGAGCGGTTCGGTCCGGTGCCGAGGGGGCGGGGCTCCGCGGAGCGCCGGGTGCGGCGCCGGACCGGCGGCGGACGAGTCGTCCGGCATCGCCGTGAACTGCACTGTCGCATTGACTGAAAAATCAGTCAAATGCAAGGAAAGGGTGAAGCCCCGACCGGGAGCAGTCCGGTCGGGGCTCCGGTCGGGGGCCGGGTCCTGCCGCGCGGCGGGTGCGGCGGGCGGGCTCAGCCGTTGCGGCGGTAGTGGTCCACGGACACTCTGACCGGCCCCTCGGTGCCCGAGGTGGAGAGCACCCGGACCACGGCGAGCGACCGGCCGTCGGCGGACCGGACGCAGAAGGCGCCCCGGGGGCCGACGGCGCCGAACGGCACCCGCCCGGTCGGCCGGCTGCTCAGCCCCTTGACGCACTCGGCCACCCCCAGGGCGGCGTCCCGGCCGATGTAGGAATCGGCGGTCTCCGGGACCAGGAACTCGTTCTCGCCCCGGCCGAGGTACCAGGACACGCTGTCGGCCGGGACCACGGTGCCGGTCGCGAGGTCGAACTCGTAGCCGGCGTCCGCCGAGGTCAGCTCGGTCGCGCGGTAGGCGACGGCGTAGTCGGCGCCCGGGGTCGGGGTCGGCGTCGGCGCCGGGGTGGCGGACGGGGACGGCGTGGCCGGGGCCGGCACGGAGGCCGGTGCGGAGGTGGGCGCGGGCGTGCCGGGCGTGGCCGGGGCGGTCACCCGGTCCTCGGAGGTCGCGGCCTCCACCGTCTCCGGGGTGTCCAGCAGCAGCACGGTGGCCGCGGCGCCGACCGTCAGCGCGACGGCGGCGGTCACCGCGGTGCGCCCGAGGCCCGGTCCGCGGCGCGGCTTCGCCCGCGCCCGGCCACCGGCCGGATCGACGGCCCGGCCGTCGTGCGGTGCCGGCCGCCCGGCCGCCGTCACGGTGGCGCTCGCGGGCGGTAGCGCCGGGGCCACCACCGTCGGGGCCGCCGCCGACCGCGGGGCGAGCATCGTCGGTGCCTGGTCCGGATCGCCGTCGGCGGACCCGCCGGCCGCCTCGGCCGGTACCTGCGGCAGGTCGGCGTGCCGGGTGATCTGGCTGGTCAGCGGGTGCGGCAGCCAGTCGTCGCCGAACCGCAGGTGCCCGGCGACGGCCGGGTGCTCGCGGACGGCTGCGATCACCTCGGCGGTGGTGGGGCGGTCCTCGGGCCGCTTGGCGAGGCAGTCCAGCAGCAGTCCGCGCAGGCCCTCCGGGACCGGGTCGAGGTCGGGCTCCTCGTGCACGGTCCGGTAGAGCGTCGCCGGGTCCGGGCCGTCCCCGAACGGCGGGGCGCCGGTCGCGACGTGGACGGCCAGGGCGCCGAGGGCGTAGACGTCGGTGGCGGGTGTCGCGGGCCGGCCGGTGGCCTGCTCGGGCGCCATGTACGCGGGGGAGCCGATGCGCAGGCCGGTACTGGTGAGCGCACCCGCGTCGGCCGCCCGGGCGATGCCGAAGTCGATCACCCTGGGGCCGTCGGGGGCGATCAGGACGTTGCCCGGCTTCAGGTCGCGGTGCACCACCCCGGTGCCGTGGATCGCCTGGAGCGCCTCCGCGATGCCGGCGATCAGCAGCAGCACCGTCCGCTCGGGCAGCGGGCCGAAGCGCTGCACCACCTGTTGCAGCGACGGGCCGGGGACGTAGGTGGTGGCCAGCCACGGGGTGACGGCGTCCACGCCCGCGTCGACCAGCTGGGCGGTGAAGAGGCCGTGGATCCGCCGGGCGCTCGCCACCTCCTGGGCGAAGCGGGCCCGGAACTCCGGGTCCTCGGCGAGTTCGGGCCGGACCACCTTGAGGGCGACCGGCCGCCCGCCGGGGGTGTAGGAGAGGTAGACCCGGCCCATGCCGCCGGCGCCGAGCCGGGCGAACAGCCGGTAGCCGCCGACCTCGCGGGGGTCGTCCCGGGTCAGCTCCTGGAAGACCGGCGGCGTGGCGAAGGGGGATCGGTCGGCGGACATGCGGGCTGCCTCTCTCGGCGGGCTGGGCTGGGCGGGACGCGGGCGCCCCGGTCCGGCCCGGGAGCGGGCGGGGCGGGGCCGAGCGGGCCGGGGGCGTCCGGTCCGGGGGCCGGACCCACCCGGGGATCGGACCGACCCGGGGATCGGACGGGCCCGGGAAAGGGGCGTCCGGCACGCGCGGTGCCGCCGAGTTTAGAGGTTGCGTCAGGATCGACCGAATCCGGCCCCGGAGGCCGCCCCGGCCACGGCCACCGGGACGGTGCGGCCATCGGGGCCGGGCGGGCGGTGCCGGTCCAGCTCCGCCCCGATCGCCCCGCGCAGCAGCAGCCGGGCGTGCTCGACCGGCAGCGAGCCGCTGAGCCAGCGCACGCTGAGGCCCTCGACCAGCGCGGTCAGCCGTTCGGCGGCGGCCGCGTGGGCCGGGGCGGTGCCGCCGGGGTCGGCCCGGGCGAGCAGTTCGGCGACGTCGTGCACCCAGGTGTGGGTGGTCCGCGCGAGGTCCTCGCGGAGGTCCGGCTCGAAGACCGCGGTGGCCCTCAACTCGCCCCAGGCGATGCTGTTCTCGCGTACGTCGGCGGTGTCCTGGAGCTCCAGCAGCAGGACCTGTTCCAGGTCGGCCCTGGGGTCCTCGGTGCGTGGCGCCGGGTCCGGCTCGGCGGTGTAGTGGTCGGCCCGGTCGCTGATGAAGTCCAGGGTCCGGCGCAGCAGTCCGGCCCGGTCGCTGAAGTGGTAGTAGATGAGCGAGGTGGACACGCCGGCCTCGGCGGCCAGCTCGCCCACCCGCAGTCCGCGGACCCCCCGGCGGGCGATCACGCGGGTGGCGGCTCTGAGTATTTCCGTCCGACGGTCCGACATGGGCGCCCACTCTACGCGCTCCCTGGCTGGTCGGACCACGTTCCTGATGATCGTTTCAGGGTTATTGGTAAGCCGTGAACCAAATGCTTGACTGAATTTTCAGTTCGGTGCAGGATGCGGGGCAACCCCACAGGGCGACCCTCCCCACAGGGCGACCTTCCCCACGGGGCAACCCCACACCTCCCACCTTCTGCCAGGGAGCGCGACATGCACACCCCCACCCCCTCGCGTCGCGGCCTGCTCCGGTTCGGCGCCGCCGCGGTACCCCTGATCGCCCTCGGTTCCGCCGTCCCGGCCGTCGCCCGGGCGGCCGCCGCCCCGCCGCTGCGGATGCCCGCCGAGAGCGACCGGCACGACCGCACCTTCATGGCCTGGCCGGCCCTGCCCTCGGTCTGGCGCACCCAGCTGTCCGCAGTCCGCGACGACATCGCCAAGCTGGCCCACGAGATCTCCCGCTACGAACCGGTCGTGATGGTGGCCCGCCCCGGGCAGGCCGCCGACGCCCGCTACTACTGCGGACCCGGCGCCTACTACCGCATCACCGTGGTCGAGATCTCCAACGACGACCTCTGGATCCGCGACTTCGGGCCCACCTTCGTGGTCGGGCCGGGCACGATCGCCGGCGTCGACACCAACTTCAACGGCTGGGGCAAGGACGGCACCCCCTACTACCAGCGCTACGCCGAGGACGCCGCCGTCGCGGGCACCCTCCTCGCCGAGTACGGGGTGGACCGGATCCGGGCCCCCTTCGTCGGCGAGGGCGGCGCCCTGGAGACCGACGGCGAGGGCACCCTGCTGGCCACGGTCAGCTCCTGGGTGAACCCCAACCGCAACCCCGGCATGTCCCAGGCCGAGGTCGAGCGCGCCCTGCGCACGACGCTCGGGATGGACAAGGTGATCTGGCTGGACGGCGTGGCCGGCCAGGACATCACGGACGCCCACATCGACTGCCTGGCCCGCTTCACCGCGCCCGGACGCGTCCTGCTGGACCGGCCGGGACCCGGCACGGACCAGGTCTGGGTCAAGGTCTACGAGCAGGCCAAGCGGGCCCTGAGCACCGCCACCGACGCCCGCGGCCGCGCGCTGACCGTGGTCGAGCTGCCCGCCCCGGACCGGAAGCGGATCCGCGGCCGCGACCTCGGCAAGGACTTCCTCTCCAGCTACAGCAACTTCTACGTGGCCAACGACGCCGTGTTCGTCCCCCAGTTCGGCCACGGTGCGGCCGACGCGCGGGCCCGCGCGATCCTCCAGGCCGAGTTCCCGACCCGCGACATCGTCCAGGTCGACATCGACAACATCGCCTCCGGCGGCGGCGGCATCCACTGCGCCACCCAGTCTCAGCCGTCCGTCCCGCCGCTCCGCTGACTCCCCGGCGGCCCGTCCGTTCCCCACGGAGACGGGCCGCCGGGGCTCCCCGTCCGCAGCCCCGCACCTACCTCCCGCAGTACCCGTGCACCTCCCGCAGCACCCGGCCGCCCCGCGCAACCGACGCGCCGGGCCCGGCCGGGCCCGAAGAGAACGAGGAACCCGATGACCTACCGCATGCCCGCCGAGTGGACCGAGCACGACGGCTGCCTGATGGCCTGGCCGGTCCGGCCGGACCTCTGGGGCAACACCCTCGACGAGGTGAAGCGCGAGTACGCGGCCGTCGCCCGGGCCATCGCCGAGTTCGAGCCGGTCACCATGGTGGCCCCGCCCGGCCACGGCGACGAGGCCCGCGAACTGTGCGGCCCGGACCTGACCGTCCTCGAACTCCCCCTGGACGACTCCTGGTTCCGCGACTCCGCGCCGATCTTCGTCCTGGACGAGGAGGGCCGCCGGGCCGGCGTCGACTTCCGCTTCAACTCCTGGGGCCGCAAGCACCACCCCTGGGACGCCGACGACCGGATCAGCGGCCTGCTGCTGGAGCACCTCGACGTGCCCGCGATCCGCTCGGAGATGATCCTCGAAGGCGGTGCGATCACCGTCGACGGCGAAGGCACGCTGATCACCACCGAGCAGTGCCTGCTCCACCCCAACCGCAACCCCGACCTGGGCCGCGAGGAGATCGAGGCCGAACTGAAGGCCCGGCTCGGCGTCACCAAGATCATCTGGCTGCCCTACGGCGGCGCCCTGGACACCGAGACCGACGGCCACGTCGACGGCGTGTGCGCCTTCGTCGCCCCCGGCAAGGTCGTGGTGCAGCTGCCCGCCGACCCCGGCCACCCCGACTACGTGCGGATGCGCGCCAACCGCACGGTGCTGGAGCACTCCACCGACGCCCAGGGCCGCCCGTTCGAGATCGTCGACGTCACCCAGGCCGCCTTCGTCGAGGTGGACGACGTCCGGGTCGAGGTCGGCTACCTGAACTTCTACGTGGCCAACGGCGGTGTCGTCGTCCCCGTCGCCGACCACCCCGAGGACGCCGGCGCGCTCGCCGTGATCGCCGCCGCGTTCCCCGACCGCAAGGTCGTCGGCGTGCGGTCCCGGGTGATCGCGTTCGGCGGCGGCGGCGTCCACTGCATCACCCAGCAGCTTCCGGCCGCCCGCGCCTGACCCAGCCAGCGAACGGAGAACCACCCTCATGACTCCCACCGCACCCACCGGACGCACCCGGACCCGGCGCCCGCTCGTCGCCGCCACCGCCCTGCTCGGCGCCGCCGCCCTGGTCGCCGCCTGCTCGGGCCCGCCCCGCGGCGGATCCACCGACGGGGCCGGCATCCAGCTGTCGCCCTCCAGCCCGCCGGCCGCCGGGGACATCGACTCCTTCACCTGGGCCACCTACGCCGAGCCGCCCACCCTGGACTACCTCCAGGCCTTCGACTACCCGCAGAACACGGTGCTGTCGAACGTCTGCGAGAGCCTGATGCGCTGGACGCCCCAGCTCACCCTGGCCCCCGGCCTGGCCGAGAAGGCGTCCAACCCCGACCCCACCACCTGGGTCTACGACCTGCGCACCGGTGTGCACTTCCACGACGGCTCGGTGATGACCGCCGAGGACGTCGTTTACAGCCTCGGCCGGCAGATGAACCCCGACAACGCGGCGGCCTGGGCGCAGTCCTTCCAGAACGTCGACACCGTCACCGCGACCGGCCCGCTCCAGGTCACCGTCAAGCTCAAGCGGCCCGACTCGCAGTTCCCGCAGTACATGGCCACCGCCGCCGGCACCGTCGCCGCCAAGGCCGGGGTGGAGGCCGCGGGCAAGGACTACGGCACCAGCGGCGGCCTCGACTGCACCGGGCCGTTCAAGCTCGGCAGCTGGGTCAAGGGCCAGTCGATCGAACTCCAGCGCTTCGACGGCTACTGGGGCAACCGGGCGAAGGCCGGCAAGGTCGTCGTCCGCTTCCTCACCGACCCCTCCGCGCGCACCAACGCCATGCTCAGCGGCGAGGTCGACGGCGGCTACCTGATCCCCACCGAGAGCTACGAACGGCTCCGCAACGGCGGCACCGGCACCCTGTACTTCGGCGAGGGCCTCAGCACCGTCAACCTCAACGTCACCAGCATGGACGGCCCGCTCGGCGACCTCCGGGTGCGCCAGGCGCTGTCGCTGGCCCTCGACCGCACCGGCTTCGTCCGCACCGGCCTCGCCGGCGCCGGCACCGTCACCGGCTCGCTCACCACCAAGGCCGCCTGGGGCGCGCTGCCCGAGGACGTCCGCGCCGCCGCGTTCGCCCACCTCACCCCCACCGCCCAGGACATCGAGCGGGCCAAGGCCCTGGTCAAGGAGGCCGGCGCGAGCGGCCGCACCCTCACCGTCGCCACCAGCAGCATCGGCCAGGACGTCTCGCTGCTCGCCACCGCCGTCCAGTCCGCCGGGGCCCGGATCGGCCTCAACGTCCAGTTGCGGACCATCGCCCCGAACGCCTTCACCTCGCTGTTCACCGACCCCAAGGCGCGCGAGGGCCTGGACATGTTCCCGGAGACGTACTACGACTCCATCACCGACCCGCTCGACCTGCTCGCCAACTTCCGCACCGGCGCCTACCAGAACTTCGCCGGCTACAGCGACCCCGCCTACGACCAGCTGGTCGACCAGGCCTCCGCCGAGTACGACCCGGCCAAGCGCGGCGCGATCGAGGCGCAGCTCCAGCGGACCGCCTCCGAGCAGTTGCTGTGGATCCCGGTCGCGGAGTGGCCCACCGCCGTCTTCCTGAACAAGCGCATCACCGGCGCCCCGACCACCATCTCCTACCTGTACTACCCGTGGGCCGCCGACGTGGGGGCCGCGCGGTGACCTTCCTGCGATTCGCCGTCCGACGGCTGGTCGAGATGGCCGTCACCCTGCTCGGCGCCTCCTTCGTCGTCTTCGGGGCGATGTACCTGGCGCCGGGCAGCCCGGCGAGCTTCCTGCTGTCCGGGCGCTCGGCCTCCCCGGCCGCCCTGCAGGCGATCAACGAGCAGTACCACTTGGACGACCCCTTCCTGGTGCGCTACCTCCGCTGGCTCGGCCAGGTGCTGCAGGGCGACTTCGGACGCTCCCTCACCTACCGCACCGACGTGTCGGACCTGCTCGCCGACCGTCTGCCCGCCACCCTGCTGCTGGTGGCCATGGCCCTGCTGGTGGTCGTCGCGATCGGCCTGGTGCTCGGCTGGATCGGCGCCGTCCGCGGCGGCGCGACCGACTCCGCGATCCTGGTCACCACCACCCTCGCCGTCGGCACCCCGTCCTTCGTCGCCGCGGTCCTGCTCCAGGGCCTGTTCGCGGTCGAGCTGGGCTGGTTCCCGACCAGCGGCGCGGGCGACGGCCTGCTCGACATGGCCTGGCACCTCACCCTGCCCGCGGTCGCCCTCGCGCTCTACCTGATCGGCATGCTCGCCCGGGTCACCCGCTCGGCGATGCTGGACGCCCTGGAGGGCGAGCACGTCACCGTCGCCCGCAGCCGGGGCGTGCCCGAGCGCGAGGTGATCCGCCGGCACGTGTTCCGCAACTCGCTGGGCACCGTGCTCACCACCGGCGGCCTGATCGTCTCCACCCTGCTGGTGTGCACGATCCTGGTGGAGTCCGCGTTCAGCGTCGGCGGCCTCGGCCAGCTCCTCGAACTGTCCACCACCACCAAGGACTTCCCGACCGTCCAGGCCATCTCCCTGATCATCGTGGCCCTGTTCATGACGGTGAACCTGCTCGTCGACCTGCTCCACCCGCTCGTCGACCCCCGGGTCACCCTCGGCTCCAGGAGGTCCGACGCATGAGTGTCGCCCTCGCCCGGCGGCCCGGCCTCGCCCGGGTCAAGTCCGCCCGCGCCCCGCTCTACCGGATCTGCCTCGGCCTCGCCGTCCTGGTCGTGCTCGCCGCGCTGCTCGCCCCCTGGCTGGCCCCCGACGACCCGAACGCCGTCGACCTCGGCAACGCCCTCGCCGCCCCCTCCGCCGACCACCTGCTCGGCGTGGACGCCGCCGGCCGCGACACCCTCGCCCGGCTGCTGATCGGCGCCCGCACCTCGCTGCTCGGGCCGCTCGGCGTGGTCGTCTTCTCCACCGTCGCCGGAGTCGCCGTCGGCCTGCTGGCCGGCTGGCGCGGCGGCTGGATCGACTCGGTGCTGTCCCGCAGCACCGAACTCGTCTTCGCCTTCCCCGGCATGCTGCTCGCCATCCTGATCGTCGCCGTGTACGGGGAGGGCCTGATGGCCCCCGTCGTCGCCCTCGCGATCGCCTACCTGCCCTACGTCTCCCGCCTGACCCGCTCCCTGGTGCTGGCCGAGCGCATGCGGCCCTACGTCTCCGCCTACCAGGTCCAGGGCCACTCGGCCCTCCAGATCTGCCTGCGGCACGTGCTGCCCAACATCGCGCCGATCGTGCTCGCCCAGTCCACCGTCAACTTCGGATACGCCCTCATGGACCTGGCCGGCCTGTCCTTCCTCGGACTCGGCGTCCCCGCCCTCACCCCCGACTGGGGCCGCATGGTCTTCGACGGCCAGACCGCGATCCAGCACGGCTACCCGCTCTCCGCGATCCTGCCCTGCGTCCTCATCGTGCTCACCGTCGTCGCCTTCAACGTCGTCGGCGAGCGCTGGGCCGACCAGGTCGCCCGGAGGACCACGTGAACGCCCTCGACGTCCGGGAGCTGCGCCTGCGCCTGCCCGGCACCGCCCGCCCGGTGCTCGACGGGGTCGACCTCACCGTCGCCCCCGGCGAGACCGTCGCCCTGGTCGGCGAGTCCGGCTCCGGCAAGTCCCTCACCTCGCGCGCCGCCCTCGGCCTGCTGCCGCCCGGCGCCGTCCCCGCCGGCGAGGTCCTCGTCGACGGCCACGACGTCCTCACCATGGACGCCGCCCGGCTGCGCGAACTGCGCACCGGCCGGGCCGCGATGGTCTTCCAGGACCCGCGGGCGGCGGTCAACCCGCTGCGCCGCATCGGCGACTTCCTCACCGAGAGCGTCCGCCTCACCGGCACCATGAGCGCCGCCGACGCGGACCGGCGCGCCGTCGAACTCCTCGACGCCGTCGGCCTCGGGCCCGAGCTGATGCGCCGCTACCCCGGCCAGCTCTCCGGCGGCATGCTGCAACGCGTCATGATCGCCGCCGCGCTGATGGGCGACCCGGTCCTGCTGCTCGCCGACGAGCCCACCACCGCGCTCGACGTGACCAGCCAGGCCGAGGTCATCGCCCTGCTGGACCGGCTGCGCGAACGCTTCGGCACCGGCCTGCTGTTCGTCACCCACGACCTGGGCCTCGCCGCCGCCATCAGCGACCGGGTCTACGTGATGTACGCCGGGCGGATCGTCGAGTCGGGACCGGCCGAGGCCCTGTTCGAACGGCCCCGGCACCCCTACACCTCGGCGCTGCTCTCCTCCACCCCGAGGCTGGACGGCCCGACCGGCCGGCTCGCCGCCATCGACGGCCAGCCGCCGGACCTCCGGCAGGAGCTGACCGGCTGCGCGTTCGCGGCCCGCTGCCGGTACGCGACCGACCGCTGCCGGGACGAGGCCCCCGCGCTGCGGCCGGCCCCCGGGCGGCCCGGGCAGCCGGCCGCCTGCCACCACCCGCTCGAAGGGAGCCCCGCCGATGTCTGAGGCAGCCACCGGCACCGCCCTGCCGGGCCTCGCGGCGGACACCGCCGCGCTGGAGGTCACCGGCCTGTGCCGGACCTTCGGCGCCGTCCGGGCCGTGGACGAGGTCTCCTTCACCCTCCCCGCCGGCGGATCGCTCGGCATCGTCGGCGAGTCCGGCTCCGGCAAGACCACCACCGCCCGGATCGTGGTCGGCCTCGAACGGGCCGACGCGGGCCGGGTCCTGGTGAAGGGCCGGGCCCGCACCGGCGGCGCCCGGGGCAGGGCCGAACGCCTCGCCCGGGCCCGCGAGGTGCAGATGGTCTTCCAGGACCCGTACCTCTCGCTGGACCCGCGCACCAGCGTCGAGGCCGCTCTGCGGGAGACCCTGCGGCTGCACTTCCCCGGCACCGACCACCAGGCCCGGATCAAGGAACTGCTGGACCAGGTCGGCCTCGGCACCCGGGCGGCCGAGGCACTGCCCCGGCAGCTCTCCGGCGGCCAGCGCCAGCGCGTCGCCATCGCCCGGGCGCTGGCCGTGCAGCCGGCCGTCCTGGTGCTGGACGAGGCGGTCGCCGCACTGGACGTATCGGTCCAGGCCCAGGTGCTCAACCTGCTCGCCGACATCCGCGAACAGACCGGCATCGGCTACCTGTTCATCACCCACGACCTCGGCGTGGTCCGCTGCGTCACCGACGAGGTCGTGGTCATGCGGCACGGACGGATCGTCGAGACCGGGCCCACCGCCGAGGTCCTCGACGACCCGCGGCACGCCTACACCCGGCTGCTGCTGGAGTCCGTGCCCCGGCCCGGCTGGGATCCCGACCGGATCGCCGCCGCGCGCCGCGCCCTGTGAGCCCCCCGGCCCGGCAGCCGCTCGGGGTCTGCCGGGCCGGGGTCTTCGCGGGCGTCGTTCCGCCGTCCCCGGATTCACCCCGATGGCGGGTACCTGCCGCGGCCGGTCCTGACCCGGCCTTCAGTAGCGTGCGGGACCGTACCCCCTCAGGCACCTACCGGAACGAGGCCCCATGGCTGACCCGGCTCACCCGGCCCACCCCGGGCCGTCCCGCCGTTCGCTGCTGCGGTCCGGGACGGCACTCGCCGCTCTGGCCCTGACCGCCGGCTGCTCCTCCGACAGCGGCGACGAGCAGCCGCCGAGCCCCGCCGGCACCGCCTCGGCCCCGGCGCCGTCCGCCTCCGGCAGCCCCTCCGCCTCCGGAAGCCCGGCCGCGGCCGCCCGCTCGATGCCGGCCGAGTCGGCCCCGCACACCCGCACCTTCATGGCCTGGCCGGCCCTGGAGGAGGTGTGGGGCGACCAACTGCCCGGCGTCCGGGAGGACATCGCCGGGCTGGCCCGCGCCATCGCCGGCTTCGAGCCGGTGGTGCTGCTGGCCCGACCCGACCAGGCCGAGCAGGCCCGGCAGGCCTGCGGCTCCACGGTCGAGGTCCTGGAGCTGATGGTCGACGACCTGTGGGCCCGCGACACCGGCCCGACCTTCGTCACCGGACCGCAGGGGCTCGCCGGGGTCGACTTCAACTTCAACGGCTGGGGCAACAAGCAGACCCACGCCAACGACAGCCAGGTCGCCCGCAACCTCCTCGACCACTACGGCATCCCGCGGATCCAGGCGCCGGTCACCGGCGAGGGCGGCGGCATCGAGGTGGACGGCGAGGGCACCCTGATGGCCACCGAGAGCTCCTGGGTCAACCCCAACCGCAACCCCGGCAAGACCCGGGACCAGATCGAGGCGGCCTTCAAGGACCTGCTCGGCGTCAGCACCGTGCTGTGGTTCCAGGGCGTCGCCGGTCAGGACATCACGGACTGCCACATCGACGCGCTGGCGCGCTTCGCCGAGCCCGGCACCGTCGTCATCCACCGCCCGGGCCCGGACACCCCGCCGGACAGCTGGACCATGGCCTCCGACCAGGCCCTCCAGGTCCTCGCCTCGGCGAAGGACGCCCGGGGCCGCACCCTCAAGGTGGTCGACCTCCCCGAACCGGACATCGACCTGATCCCGGGCGCGGGCAAGGACTTCCTCGCCACCTACCTCAACTACTACGTCTGCAACGGCGGTGTGATCGTGCCGCGCTTCGGCGACCAGGCCGCCGACGACCGGGCCGCCGGCATCATCGGCGACCTCCACCCCGGCCGGAAGGTCTCCCAGGTGTCCATCAACCACATCGCCTCCGGTGGCGGGGGCATCCACTGCGCCACCCAGCAACAGCCCGCCGTCCCCGGCACCAGTCCGGCGTGAGCGGGCGCCGGCTGCGGGACCGCCGCTTCCTCCTCGTCCTGCTGATCCTCGCGGTGCTGTGCTCGGCCGGGATCGCGCTGTACTTCAACGAGCGCAACACCCGCCAGCAGACCCGGGAGCTCTCCCTCCCCACCACCGGCGACTGGGTCGAACTCGACGTCACCTCCCAGGACATCGACGCCGCCGGCGGTGAGATGACGCTCTACGTGGTGCCCGTCCCGCACGGCACCCTGGCCCAGGACCCGGAGTCCGGCACCTTCACCCGGCGGGTCGACATCACCGTGCGCGCCACGAGCCGCACCGAACTGCGGGCCGAACCGGGGGAGGCGGCCACGCCCAAGCCGGTTCCGGTCAACCTCTACGGCGGCACCCCGACCGACTACCCCTTCGACCGCTACCGCTTCGAGGTGCTGTTCTCGGCCGCGGACGCCACCGGCGCCGTCCCGGTCGGGGTGGTGTTCGGCGACGCGGACCCGTTCTTCTTCGTCCGCCCGGCCGGCACCCCGTACGGGGCGGAGGGCACGGTGTTCGAGGGGCGGGTGAGCAGGGCCCGGAGCACCTTCATCCTGGCCTGGTTCATGATCGCGGCGATGTGGGCGCTCGCGCTGGCGGTCCTGGCCGGGGCGGAGGTGCTCTACCGGGGCCGCCAGGGCATGGTGTGGCCCTCGCTGGGGTGGATGGCGGCGACCCTGTTCGCGCTGATCGGCATGCGCAACGCCGCGCCCGGAGCGCCGCCGATCGGCTCGCTGATCGACTACGTGGCGTTCTTCTGGGCGGAGGGCATCATCGCGGCCTGCCTGGTGGTCACGGTCGTCTCGGGCAGCCGGGTCGAGCACCGCAAACGGGTCGACGCCGTCGGGCCGGCCGGGGCGGATCCGTGACGGCCCGTCCGTCGGCCCGTCCGTGGGCTTGCCCGTCGGGCCGTCAGCGGTCCCGGGGGCCGACGGTCGAGGCCAGCGAGTCCAGCAGGGTGCGCAGCACCCGCGCGGCGTCCACCGTCCCGTCCAGTGAGCCGATGGCGGCGATGCCGTCCACGGCAGCGGCGAAGGCCTCGCCGAGCGGCGCGGGGTCGGTGTCGCCGCCGCGCTCGTCCGCGAGCGCCCGGAACAGCCGGACGAAGCAGGACCGCCACCGCCCGTACTCGGCCTCCAGGGCGACCCGGACCCGCTCGTCGTTGAGGGCGAGCCAGTGCAGGGCCGCGTGCAGCCGGGCGAGGTCGGGGCTCTCCGGGCGGGTGAGCAGGGTCAGCACCCGTTCGGCCCGTTCGGCGTAGCCGCCCGGGGCGGCCACGGCCTCCTCCAGCGGGGTGATCCACTCGGGCCTGATGTCCGCGACCACGGCCACGATCAGGTCGGTCCGGTCGGCGAAGTGGTAGTGGCACATCCCGTGCGAGACCCCGGACAGCGCGGCCACGTTGCGGGTGGTGAACCGGCCGGCCTCGCCGCCCGCGAGCAGGATCCGGGCCGCGGCGATCAGCCGGGCCCGGGTCTGCTCGCCCTTGGCCGAGGTCCGGGCGCGGCCGGTGCCGGCCGTCCGGGCGGCGGTCGTGCTCCGGGGGGCGGCCGGTGCAGGGCTGCCGCCGACCGCGTCCTGGGTGGTGGCCGGGTCCGCGCCCGTCGCCTGTGTCGCCATGGCGGTCACTGTAACGACTGCCGGGGCCGGGGGACGGGCCGATGCTGCGCAAAGTATTGACCGAGCGCTTGGTCAGTTCTACCTTTTCGGTCAACTGCTCGACGAGCAGCGGACGTTGACACGGAGGTAGTGATGAACAACCGCTCCAGATCCGACAGAGCGACCGGCGGACCGACCGACGGGACGGCCGACCGGTCGACCGGCGGGAGCTCGGCCGACGGCCTCGACCGCCGCCGGTTCCTGGCTGTCGCGGGCCTGGCCGCCGCCGGCACCGCACTCACCGTCGCCACCGGCGGACCGGCCGCCGCCGCTACCGCCGGCCGCCGCGGCGCCGGGACGGACCGGGCCGCCGCGGCCGCCGCCGGCTTCCGGGTGCCGATCGACACCCTGCGCCACACCCGCACCTGGATGGCCTGGCCGGACAGCACGAGCATCTGGCGCAGCAAGCTCGCCGGGGTCCAGTCGGACATCGCGCTGATCGCGAAGACGATCGCGAAGTACGAGCCGGTGACCATGTGCGCGAACCCGGCCAGTGTCGCCAAGGCCCGGTCGATGTGCGGCTCGGCCGTCACCGTGATCGGGGACATCCCGGTCGACGACTGCTGGATGCGGGACACCGGTCCCGTCTTCCGCACCGACGGCGCCGGCGGCCTCGACACCATCGGCCTCAACTTCAACGGCTGGGGCAACCACCAGACCCACGCCAACGACGCCCTGGTCGCCCGGCGGGTCGCCGCCTACCTGGGCCTGCCGTTCACCGCCGCCGGGCTGGTGGCCGAGGGCGGCGCCGTGGAGGCCGACGGGGCCGGCACCCTGATGGCCACCCGGAGCAGCATCCTCAACTCCAACCGCAATCCCGGCAAGTCCCAGGCCCAGGTGGAGAGCGCGCTGTGCGCCGCCTTCGGCGCCTCCAAGGTGATCTGGTTCGCGGGCATCGCCGGCCAGGACATCACCGACGACCACGTGGACGCCACGTCCCGCTACCTCGGCGGTACCACGGGTGTGGTCCAGATGCCGCTGGCGAGCGACAACGACGCCTGGTCGCAGGACGCGCGCCAGCAGTACAAGATCCTGTCGGCCGCCACCAACGCCCAGGGGTCGCGGTACACGGTCAGCCAGATCCAGGGACCCGACTACAACCTCATCCGCTCCACCGACCCGAACTTCGTCGGCTCCTACGCCAACTACTACCTGTGCAACAACGCGGTGATATCCGCCCAGTTCGGCGACACCCGGGCCGACAGCGCGGCGAGGGCCACCCTCGCCCGGCTGTTCCCCGGCCGCACCGTCGAGCAGCTCAACATCGACCGCCTCGGGGCGGGCGGCGGCGGGATCCACTGCGTGACCCAGCAGCAGCCCGCCGGGTGATCCGGCGGGGCCGGGTCCGGTGGGGCGGACCCGGCCCCGGAGGTACTGGCGGTCTCGCGGGGCAGCCGGTGTCCCCGGCCTCCCCGGTCTCCCCGGTCTCCCCGGTGTCCCGGTGTCCCGGTGTCCCGGTGTCCCGGTCTCCCCGGTGTCCCGGGCCGCCGGACGGTCGGTCAGCCGTGGGCGGGGATGTCGTGGGTGGCGCAGTGGATGCCACCGCCGCCGCCGGCGATCCCGTCGATCTTCACGGCGACGATCTCCCGGGTGGGGAAGTACTTCTTCAGCACCTGCTGGGCGTGCTCGTCGGCCTTCTGGTCCCCGAACTTCGGCAGGTAGACGCCCTTGGTGCCGATGTAGAAGTTCATGTAGGAGGAGACGAAGGCGTCGCCGCGCCCGGTGATCCTCTCGGGGTCGGGCTGCTGCAGTTCCACCACCTCCAGCTTCCGGCCTCGCGCGTCGGTCGCGTTCCTCAGCACCGACCGGGCCTGGTCGGCGGAGCGGGACCAGACGTCCGGCGGGCTGCCGGGGAAGGCCTTGTCGAGGACGACGACCCCCGGCGCGACGAAGCGGACCAGGCAGTCGACGTGGGCGTCGGTGATGTCCTTGCCCTTGACACCGGCCAGCCAGATCACCTTGGTGACGCCGAGGGCCTTCTTGAGCTCCGCCTCGACCTGGTCGCGGCTCATCCCGGGGTTGCGGTTGTCGTTCACGACGGAGCTCTCGGTGACCAGCAGCGTGCCCTCGCCGTCGGTCTCGAAGGAGCCGCCCTCGGCGACCAGCCTGGTCTCGATCCGGTCCACGCCGTACTTGGCCAGGACGGTGCGGGCCACCTTGGCGTCGTTGCCGTGCTGCTGCTTGCGGCCCCAGCCGTTGAAGTTGAAGTCGACGCCCTTGACCTTTCCGCCCTCCTCGACGAACACCGGTACGGTGTCGCGCGCCCACAGGTCGTCGACGGTGACGGGCAGGACCTCGACGGCCGGGCCGCAGGCCTTCTGGGCGGCGTCCTTCTGATCGGGGCGGGCCATCAGGACGACCGGCTCGCGGGCCGCGATGGCCTGGGCGAGGGCGGCGATGTCCTTGCGGACCTCGGGGAGCTGCTCGCCCCAGATGTTCTCGGAGGCGGGCCAGGACATCACGGTGCGCAGGTGGCTGTCCCACTCGGCGCCGAAGCGGCGGGCGCCGGAGGCGCCGGTGGGGGTCGCGGTGGCGGCCGGAGTGCCGGGCGCGGTGGTGGGCGCGGTGGTGGGGGTCTCGACGGGTGTGCCGGTGGGGGAGCCCGGCTGTCCGGACGGGGGGAGCGCGCCGGTGCCGTCGGGGTCGCTCGCGCCGGTGGGGTCGCAGGCGGTGAGGCCGAGGACGAGGGCGCCGGCTCCGGCACCGGCGAGGGAACGCATCACGGTGCGGCGGGACATGGTGTTGGTCATACGGATCCTCCGGCTGGGGACGGGGTCGGTGGGGCACAGGGCGCAGCTGGACAGGGCGCAACTGGTCGGGGCACAGCTGGTCGGGGTGCTGCGGTGGGGGCGTGCTGCGACGGCGGCGGGGGTTACGGCAGGACCTGCGGCAGGGGCTCGTGCATGGTCGAGCAGTGGATGCCGCCGCCCCCGGCCATCAGGCGGTCGACGTCGATCTGCACCACCGTGCGGCCCGGGAAGGCCGCGGCGAGCGCCTCCTTCGCGGCGGCGTCCTTGTACGCGTCGCCGAACTGGGCGGTGATGACGCCGCCGTTGACGACGTGGAAGTTGAGGTAGGAGTCGACGAACTTGGAGCTGCGGGAGCGGACGGTGTCGGGGCCGTGCACGGGGATCACCTGGAGCCGGCGGCCCCGGGCGTCGGTCGCGGCGGAGAGGATGGCGAACTGCTCGCGGGCGTCCTTGGCCCAGGCGTCGTTGCGGTCGGCGGGCGGCAGCTGGACCATCACCACACCGGGCCGGACGAAGCGCGAGGTGACGTCCACGTGGTCGTCGGTGATGTCCTGGCCCTTGATGCCGGGCAGCCAGATCATGGTGTCCGCGCCGTAGGCCTCCAGGACGGCGTCCTCGATCTCGTCCCGGCTCATGCGCCGGTTGCGGTTCTTGTTGACCAGGCTGCTCTCGGTGGCCATCACCGTGCCGTCGCCGTCGGTCTCGATCGCGCCGCCCTCGCCGACGAAGTCCGCGTAGGTGTACCGCAGGCCGCGCCGGGTGGCGATGCGCTCGGCGACCAGGGCGTCGTCGTAGTGGACCTGCTTGTCGCCCCAGCCGTTGAAGTTGAGGACCACGGCGTCCAGTCCGCCGCGGCCGTCCAGGCGGAACACCGGCGCGGTGTCGCGCATCCACAGGTCGTCGGTCGGGATCGCGCTGATCACCTCCACCGCCGAGCCGCACCGGTCCTGGGCCTTGCCCGCCGTCCAGTCGTCGGGGGCGCACATCACCACCGGCTCGAACTCGGCGACGGTCCGCGCGATCAGGGCGATGTCCTCCTGGACCCCGCCCAGGCGCAGGCCCCACACCCCCCGGCGGGACGGCCAGGACATCCAGGTCCGCGCGTGCGGGACGTCGTCCGCCGGCACCCAGGGGAAGTCCTCGGCGGAGCGGTCGTGGCGGAAGCGGGTCATGAGAGTTCTCCGATCGTGCGACGGTGCCGGGAGGGGTGCACGGGCCATCGGCTCCACTCTTCGCGCCACCACGCACCGGCGCACCACGGGAACGGCCGACGGCTGCACCCCGCCTGCGGTGTCAGCGTCGCACTGACTGAAAAATCAGTCAAACTTTTCGGCGAGCCATGACGCAGGACGGTTCAATAGTCACGGAGAGTGACGATCCGGGGTGTTCTGTCGGCGGATGCCCGGTTTGGTGACTCCGCTCAGGAGCCGAGCCGGCTCACTTCGGTGTCGATGGCCTCGGTCAGCAGCGTCCGGGCGTGCGCCAGTGGAAGGCTCCCGCTGAGCCAGCGCACACTGAGGCCCTCCAGCAGCGCGGTCAGCCGCTCTGCGGCCCCGGCCAGCGCGACCGCCGAGGACATCGGCTGTACCGCGCCGAGCAGCTCGGCGATCTCCTGCACCCAGATCCGGGTGGCCCGCGCCAGGTCCTCGCGCAGGGTCTCGTCGAACACCGCGCTCGCCCGCAGCTCGCCCCAGGCGGTGCTGTTCTCCCGCACCTCGACGCTGTCCTGGAGCTCCAGCAGCAGCGTCTGCTCCAGCTCCTCGCGCGCGGTCGGCGGCGGGGCGTCCGGATCGCGCTCGGTCGTGTACCGCTCGGCCCGGTCGTTGATGAACTCCAGGGTCTGCCGGAGGATCCCGGTGCGGTCCTTGAAGTGGTAGTAGATCAGCGCGGTGGACACGCCCGCCTCGGCCGCGAGCTCCTCCACCCGCAGTCCGCGCACCCCGCGCCGCGCGATCACCCGCGCGGCTGCTTCCATGATCGACGTTTTACGACTGGCCACGATCCACCACCTTACCGGGGTGCCGTGCGGCGGTGTGCCCAGCTGCTGAAAGCCCCGTCAGACGGGTCGAAGTGACAGGTTTCGGACAATGTAGTTCGTGTGAAGGACTTCTTGCCTCCCCCACTCTGTCATCACTCCATGATCACCCTAGGGTGGCTGCCATCCCCCGCCGGAGACCCCGGCGGTGCCGGGATCTCCCCTTCGTTCCTCGACCCGACCGGATTGGATCGAACATGAGTGATCGTCAGATATGGAAGCGGGTGGCGGCCCTGGCCGTCGGCCGTGGCACCGGTGCCGTCGCGGCGGCCTTCGCGCTGGTCGCGGCCGTCGTGCTCGGCGGCACGGTGGCCGGCGCGACCGTGGCCGAGGCCAAGCCCGTCGGTGCGGCCGCGTCGGCCCACTGGGCTTGCGGCGGCGACCCGGTCGACCCCGGGAACGTCAACACCGACTACGACCCGAAGGGCTGCGGCGGCTGGGGCTCGTGGTACCAGCAGCCGGTCAAGGACGGTATGTGGACCTGCTCCGGCTCCCCGGTGGTGGCCGGGTACGTGATCACCGATCACAGCAAGCCCGGCTGCCGCGGCATCGGCGCGTGGCGCCACAGCCTGGTCAAGGACGGCATCTGGACCTGCTCCGGCTCCCCGGTCGTGCCCGGCTACGTCATCAGTAACCACCTGCGCGCCGGCTGCGGCGGCATCGGGTCGTGGCAGCACAACCTTCCGCACGACGGCATCTGGACCTGCTCGGGCTCCCCGGTCGTCACCGGGTACGTCATCACCGGGCACCAGCGGACCGGCTGTGACGGCGCCGGTGCGTGGCTCCACAACATCGCCCGGGTCGGCCTGTTGACCTGTCCCGGCTCGCCCGTCCCGGCGGGCTTCCGCTCCACCACCTACCAGGCCGGGGGCTGCAACGGCCTCGGCGCCTGGGTGCTCGCCCGCGCCTGAGGCACGTCTTCCCGGGGGCGGCGCCGACCGGCGCCGCCCCTCCCGCCCTCGAGCCGTCCCTGCTGGCCTCGAGCCGTCCCGCCCGGCCTCGAGTCGTTCCTCCTGGTCTCGGTGGCGCCTCCCGGCCTCAGCGGCCGCGGGCGAGGTCCTCCAGGGCGGCCCGCGCCGCGTTGTGCCCCGGGACGCCGCTGACGCCGCCGCCCCGGACGGCCCCCGCCCCGCACAGCAGTACGTCCGGACGGGCCGTCGCCACGCCCCAGCGCGCGGCGGCCGTGCCGGAGCCCTCCCCGCCGCCCGGACCGGGCTCCTCGGTGGTGAACGGGAAGGCCAGGTCGCGGTGGAAGATGTGGCCGCCCGGCAGGCCGAGTTCCCGCTCCAGCTCCGGCGGCGTCCGCGCCTCGACGCAGGGCCGGCCGTCGGCGTCCACGGCCAGGCAGTCGGCGATCGGCTCGGCCAGCACCGCGTCCAGCTGCGCCAGGCTCGCGGCCAGGGCGCGTTCCTTGGCGGCCGGGTCGTCGAACAGCCGGGCCGGCATGTGCAGACCGAACAGGGTCAGTGTCTGCAGCCCCTGCCGGACGGCCTCCGGCCCGAGGATCGACGGATCGGTCAGGGTGTGGCAGTAGATCTCCGACGGCGGCGCCGAGGGCATCCGCCCGGCCGCCGCCTCCGCGTACGCCGTCTCCAACTGCCGGTAGCCCTCCGCGATGTGGAAGGTCCCGGCGAAGGCGTCGCGCGGGTCCGCGCCGGGGTCGCGCAGTCGCGGCAGCCGGCGCAGCACCATGTTGACCTTCAGCTGGGCGCCCTCCGGCGCGGGCTCCGGTGCGGTGCCCAGCAGCCGTGCCAGCGTCGTGGGCGCGGCGTTCACCAGCACCCGGCGCGCGGCCACTGTCCCCTCGCCGTCGGCGTGCCGGTACGACACCTCGGCGTCGCCGCGGCCGTCGCCCGCGATCGCGGTGACCTCGTGCCCGGTCCTGATCTCCGCGCCGGCCGCCAGCGCCGCCCCGGCCAGCGCGTCCGTCACCGCGCCCATGCCGCCGACCGGGACGTCCCAGTCGCCGGTGCCGTTGCCGATCACGTGGTAGAGGAAGCAGCGGTTCTGTCGCAGTTCGGGGTCGTGGGCATGGGTGAAGGTGCCGATCAGCGCGTCCGTCAGGACCACACCGCGCACCAGGTCGTCCGCGAAGGTCCGCTCGACCGTCTCGCCCAGCGGTCGTTCGAACAGGGCCGTCCAGGTGGCATCGTCCCCGATCCGCCGGCGCAGCTCGGTCCGGGACGGCAGCGGCTCGGTGAGGGTCGGGAACACCCGCTCGGCGACCCGGCCGGTGGTGCCGTAGAACTCCCGCCAGGCCTGCCACTCGCGGTCGGACCCGGTCAGTGCCCGGAACGACTCCCCGGTCCGGCCGGGGTCGCCCGCGTCCACCAGCAGACCGGTGGGCTTCCCGTCCCGGACGGCCGGGGTGTAGGACGAGATCCGGCGCCGGCGCAGCTCCAGCCGCAGCCCGAGCTCCCGCACCACCTTCGCCGGCAGCAGGCTGACCAGGTAGGAGTAGCGCGACAGTCTGGCGTCGACCCCCGGGAAGGCCGCCGCGGACACCGCCGCCCCGCCCGTCCGGGCCAGCCGTTCGACTACCAGCACCCGGTGTCCGCCCCGCGCGAGGTACGCGGCGGCGACCAGCCCGTTGTGCCCACCGCCGACGATCACGGCGTCGTACCGCGAGGACGCGTTGGTAGCCATGCGGTCACGGTACGCCACGGCCCGGCCGCTCCGGAACAGCCGTGCACGGCCGTCGCGGGTCAGGGCGGTGACGTGCCGGGGCCGGCCGCCGAGTCGGGCTCGGCGTGCTGCCAGGCCCGGGGCCAGTTGCCGGACGGCGGCGGCGGACCGGCGATCCCCAGGTCCTTCCGGGCGCAGAGGTAGAACCTGTCGCGGGCGTGGCTCAGCCGCTCCTCCGCCCGCACCCAGCCGGCGGCGTCGGACCGCAGCCCGCGCGCGTACAGCTCCAGGTTCCAGCACTCCTCGTGCCACGACCGCGCCGCTCCGACCGTCGCGGCGTCACCGACCAGCAACATCGACTCCCACTCGGCGGCCCGCTCGGACTCCGCGCGGGCGAGGTCGGCCAAGCCTTCGTCGATCCCCAAAGGGTCCACCACGCCGTCGAAGTTGCGGGCGGCACCGAGTCTTTGGGCGATCCGGATCTGGGCCTTGAGCAGCTTGCCGTAGCTCGCGTAGATCTGGAAGCGCCGGTCGTCCCAACGTTCGGCGCGGCCGCGCCGCCAGCGGCTGCGTTCTGTGAGGCTTGCCGCCGCGTACGAGCCCACCGAACCGACGACGACGCCCGCCAGAGTGGGCAGTTGGTCCCAGAACGTCACGCTTCCTCCCCCAAGGGCCCGGTGACTGCCAGGAGTCCCAGGGTGGCACGCGGCCGGGAGGCGGGGAGGCGGAATCCTTCGGTTCAGGCGTGACCGCCGTCGGGCCGGGTGGCGGGCCACGCGGTCGGGTCGACGCTGAGCCAGGGGGCGTTGGCGAGGGTGCTGGGGGTGGTGCCGGTGAAGGTCCTGATGTCGCGGTGGAGGTGGGACTGGTCGGTGTAGCCGGTGTCGGCCGCCACCCGGGCGGCGCTGTGGCCCGCGGCGAGGCGGTGGGCGGCGTCGTCGAAGCGGACGAGCCGGGCCGCGTGCTTGGGGCCGAGGCCGGTCTGGGCGTGGAAGCGGGACCACAGCCGTTTGCGGCTCCAGCCGGTCTCGGCGGCGATCAGCTCGATCCGCACCGCGCCCCGCTGGGCGACCAACCGGTCCCAGGCGAAGGCGACTTCGGGATCCACCGGCCGGCCGTCCGCGAACCGGCGGACGAGTGCCGCCTCGGCGATCGCGAAGCGCTCGTCCCAGGACGGGGTGGCGCGCAGGCGCTCCTCGGTCCGCTCACCGTCGCGGCCCCACAGCTGGTCGAGCCCGACCACCGTGCCGCCCAACTCCGAGGAGGCGCCGAGGATCCGGTGCGCGACCGGCGGGGCGAGCCGGAGCTGCAGGCAGGTGACGGCACTGCCGTGGCCGCGTACGCCACCGGGCCCGAGCCCGACCACGACGCTGCCGTGCGTCCGGCGGCCGGTCGCGTCGTCGACGGCGAGCGGCGGGTCGCCGAGGTCGAGGGCGAGCGTCACGGCCGGGTACGGCACCACGTCGAGGTCGACGGGGGCGGAGGTGCGGAAGCCGGCCATGCCGACACCCGGGATGCGGCAGGGGCGCGGGGGAGTTGCGATCTCCCACACCGGTGCGGGGGCGCGGGCCGGATCGACGGGGCGCATGCCGCCAGGCTACGCGACATTCGTCCAATACACGGTGCCGCGGACGGGGCGACGCTGGGGCGACCGGCCCACCGCCCCGTTCAGAGAGGACGGTTCACGATGAACCCATCGATCGAAGCTCCCGGCACCGCCCCGGTCGGCGCCTCCGCCACCGGCCCCGGCGTCGCCCACGGTTCCACCCCCGGCGTCGCCCACGGTTCCACTCCCGCCACCGCCTACGGCTCCGCCGTCGAACTCGCCGCCGCCGTCCGACGCAAGGAGGTGAGCCCGGTCGAGATCGTCGAGGACTGCCTCGCCCGCATCGACGCCCTCGACCCCGCGCTGAACGCCTTCTGCTTCCGGGACGACGACGCCGTCCGCGCCGCCGCCTCCGCCGCCGCCGACGCGGTGGTCCGGGCCGGTTCCACCGACGCGCTCCCGCCGTTCCACGGCGTACCGCTGCCGATCAAGGACCTGCTGGACGTGGCGGGCTGGCCCACCACCTACGGGTCCGCGGGCTCCGGCCGGGGGCCGGCCGAGGACTCGGCGCCGCTGGTCCGGAGGTTCCTCGCCGCGGGGTTCGTCCTGCTCGGCAAGACCACCACGTCGGAGTTCGGCAGTCTGCCGTTCACCGAGAACGAGGCGCTCGGCACCACCCGCAACCCGTGGGACCGGGACCGGACGCCGGGCGGCTCGTCGAGCGGCGCGGGCGTCGCCGTCGCCGCCGGGATGGCGCCCCTCGCCCACGCCGAGGACGGCGGCGGCTCGATCCGCATCCCCGCCTCCTGCACCGGCCTGGTCGGCCTCAAGCCCACCCGGGGCCGGGTGACCAACGGGGCCGTCGTCGTCGAGGGGCTCGGCATCGGTGGCGTGGTCACCCGCACGGTGGCGGACACCGCCGCGGTGCTCGACGTGCTCGACCGCCACGATCCGGCCGCCTGGTGGTCGCCCCCGGCCCCGGACCGCTCCTTCGCCGACGCGATGTGGGCGGACCCGCCGGCCGGGCTGAGGATCGGCGTCCTGGTGGACCCGCCGGTGGCCGGGATCGCCGTGGACCCGGCCTGCGCGGCGGCCGTGGACACCGTCCTGCGCATGCTCGAAGCGGCGGGCCACCGCATCGTCGACACCCCGCTCCCGCTGCCGCCGACCGAGGAACTCGTCACGGAGTTCAGCGCGATGTGGAACCTCGGCGCCGCCGGGGTGCCGCTGGCCGATCCGGAGCGGATCGAGCCGCACAACCGGGCGCTGCGCGACGCGGCGCACGCGATCGACTCGTGGGCCTACGCGGAGGGGGTACGGCGGGCCCAGCGGATGTCCCGGCGCATCGTCGAGGGCTTCGTCGCCGGGTTCGACCTGCTGGTGACGCCCACCATGGCCTGCCTGCCGCCGCGCATCGGCGCCTGGCGGGCCGGCACCGCCGAGGATCCGCTGGCGGCGCTGCGGAACAGCTATCCGATGGGGGTGTTCACCTCCCTGTTCAACGTGACCGGCCAGCCGGCCGTGTCGCTGCCCGTGCACCACGACGGGGCGACCGGCCTGCCGGTCGGGGTCCAGCTCGTCGCCGCGCCGTGGCGGGAGGACCTGCTGCTGCAGGTGGCCCGCACGCTGGAGCTGGCCCGTCCGTGGGCCGACCGCCGTCCGCCCGGCCTGGGCTGACCCCGCCCGGACCCGGGCCGGATCGGGCCGACCCCGTCCGGTCCGGCCCGGGCCGCCCGCCCGGACCCGGCGGGGGCCCGTGGATACTGATCGGATGCGAACGTACCCGACCGCCGCCGTCGCGGTGAACCTGCTGCTCGGCCTGCCGGCGGTGGTGCCGGTCTGGCTGCTCTGGTACTTCGCGGTCAACTGGCCGCTCGCCGAACTCGGTTGGACCCGGCGCGAGCCGACGGAGAACGACGGCGTGCTGCCGTGGCTCATGCTCGCGGTGCCGGTGCTGGCGGTCTTCGCGGCCGTCTGGTGGCCGGCCAACCACCTCCTGCGCCGCCGCCGTCGGCACCGGTACGCGGACCCGGGCCGCGCCGGGGCGTACTGGACGACCAGCGCGCTGCTCACCCTGGTGCCCACCGGCGTGCTGATCGTCGTGCTGTAGCGGGGAAGGCGGAACCGGCACGACGCCCTCTCGACAGACAGCTCTCACTGAGAGCTAAAATCGGAGGTATGAGTGCGACCGTCCCGGGCCCGCCGGACCCGGCGCTGGGCGAGGAGTTCTCCACCCTTCTCGTCGGGATCCAGCGCCTGGTGCGGCGCCGGCTGCGCGAGGGCCTGACCGAGCCCCGGCTGCGCGGCGCCCAGGTCGAACTGCTCCGGCTGGTGGCGGACTTCCCCGGTCTGCGGGTCTCCGACGCCGCCGCCGAGCTCTGCCTGGCCGCCAACTCGGTCTCCACCCTGGTGAACCAGCTGGTCGTGCTCGGCCTGCTGCGCCGCGAGGTGGACCCGGCCGACCGCCGGGCGGCCCTGCTGTATGCCACCGGCGAGGCGGAGGAGCGGCTGGCGGCCTGGCGGGCGCGGCGGGACGCGCTGGTCGGCGAGGTGGTGGCGGGGCTGCCGGCCGGCGACCGGGCGGCGCTGGCCGCCGCGCTGCCCGCGCTGCGCGGAGTGGCGACGGGCCTGCGCGGGCGCGCGGGCGGAGCGGGTACGGCGGCCCCCGCCGCCGGAGGGAGGACCGGACCATGACGACCGGGCCGGACGACGCGGTGGTCTGCCGCGCGCTGACCTACACCTTCCGCCGGGGCCGCCGGAAGGGCGGCGGTACCAGGGCCGTCGACGGCGTCGACCTGACCGTGCGGGCCGGTGAGGTCTTCGGCCTGCTCGGCCCCAACGGAGCCGGCAAGACCACCACCATTCGAGCGATCACCACCCTGCTGCCGACCGCGGTCGGGATGGTCCGGGTCTTCGGCCACGACGCGGCCAGGCGCCGGGCGGAGGTCCGCCGGCTGCTCGGCTACGTGCCGCAACAGCTCTCCGCCGACGCCGGACTGACCGGTCGGGAGAACGTCGCCCTGTTCGCCCGGGTCTTCGACGTGCCGCGTGCCGAACGCTCCGCGCGGGTCGCCCAGGCGCTGGCCGCCGTGGACCTCACCGGGGCCGCCGACCGGTCGGCCGGCACCTACTCCGGCGGCATGGTGCGGCGGCTGGAACTCGCCCAGGCGCTGGTCAGCGCCCCCCAGCTGCTGGTGCTGGACGAGCCCACCATCGGCCTGGACCCGATCGCCCGCGCGAGCGTCTGGGAGCGGGTCGACACCGTCCGCCGCGCCACCGGGATGACGGTGCTGGTGACCACCCACTACATGGACGAGGCCGACCACCACTGCGACCGGATCGCCCTGATGGACCGGGGCCGGATCCGCGCGCTCGGCACCCCCGGCGAACTCAAGGCCCGGGTCCGCGAGCAGGACGCCGCCCTGCCCGATCCCACGCTCGACGACGTGTTCCGCCACTTCTCGGGTCGCGGGCTCGCCCGCGGCGAGGGCGCGGAAGGAGACTTCGACGATGTCCGCCGGACCCGCCGCACAGCCAACCGCGTCGGCTGACGCACCCGACCTGGGCCTGCTGCTGGTGCCCCCGCCGCCCCGGACGGGCTGGCGCCAGGTGCCCGCCCGGGTCGCCGCGATGTGCGTGGTCGAGCTCCAGAAGCTGCGCCACGACCGGACCGAGGTCTACACCCGGGCGATCCAGCCCGCGCTCTGGCTGCTGATCTTCGGCGAGACCTTCACCCGGCTGAAGGCGATCCCCACCGGCGGCATCCCATACCTGGACTTCCTGGCCCCCGGGATCATCGCGCAGTCCGCGATGTTCGTGGCGATCTTCTACGGCATCATGATCATCTGGGAGCGGGACTCCGGGGTGCTCACCAAACTGCTGGTCACACCGACCCCGAGAGCCGCACTGGTCACCGGCAAGGCCTTCGCCGCCGGGGTCAAGGCGGTCCTGCAGGCCGTCGTGGTCGTGCTGCTCGCGGCGGTGCTCGGGGTGGCGATGACCTGGAACCCGCTGCGGCTGCTCGGAGTCGTCGTGGTGGTGGTCCTCGGCTCCGCCTTCTTCTCCTGCCTCTCGATGACCATCGCCGGGATCGTGCTCACCCGCGACCGTTTGATGGGTATTGGTCAGGCCATCCCTCGCCCGTAACCTATTTATATGAGTGGTGGAGAGCACCCGATAGACCGTCAGCCAGCGCGGGAACGCCGGCTCGCCAAGCTCGTTGTGCCGCGTCAGCGAGCGCATTCCCGTAGTGACTGGACAGGAGAGTCGGCGGCACTGTACTGCCGGATCTCACATGCAAGCGACGACGATCAAACCGGTGTCGACCGGCAGGAGCGCATCTGCCGGGACGTCGCAGAGAGGCTGGGCGTACTGGTGCCCAGCGACCTCGTGTTCGTGGACAACAACCGGTCCGCGTGGAAGCGCAACCGCAAGCGGCCCGGTTGGGACGGTCTGCTCGCCGCCGTCCGGACAGGGCGCGTTCGGCACATCATCACGTACCACCCTGACCGCCTTATGAGGCAGCCGCATGACCTAGAAGAGCTCTTGCACATCTCCGATGAGCACGACATCACGCTGCACGGCCAGGCGAACCGCCGAAACCTTGCCGACCCTGACGATCGCTTCTTTCTGCGCATCGAGGTAGCCCATTCGTGCCGGTCGAGTGACGACACCTCACGTCGTCTGCTGGACGCGACGGTTGACCGTGCCAGGGATGGTCTTCCGCACGGTGGAAAGCGCCGGTACGGCTACACCTCGAACGGCATGGAGATCGTTGACAAGGAAGCCGTGATCGTCCGAGAGGTGTTCTCCCGGTACCTGGATGGCGATACGCCACAGAAGCTGGCCAACGACCTGAATCGGCGCGGTGAGCCGACGGCACTTGGCAAGGAGTGGAACCCACCCAGTATCCGTGCCCTGTTGGACAGTCGGCACGTAGCGGGTATCCGAGTGTTCCGGGGCGAGGAGATCGGCGACGGGGAGTGGCCTGCCATCGTCGCGCGAGGATTCTGGGAGGAGGTGCGGGAGCGACGGATGTACCGAGCCCCGGCCACGCCGCCGAGCGAGGGTGGCGAGGTGAGCAAGGATGACGAGGATCGGTTCTACATCCTGCGTGGCGTGGTCGTCTGTAAGCGGTGCGCTGTCCGAATGGCGGGCTCTGACGGCAGGTACATGTGCGGACGCGCCCAACGCACAGACTCGGCGTCGTGCAGCCGGACCGTATCCGCACCCACTCTCGAACGCTTTGTTCGAGACGCCGCAATCAGGATCCTGGAACGCATCGACGTAACGGGCAGCACCGCGCCGGCCGGACTGTCAGCGACCGACGAAGCCGCCGTCCAGTCCGACCGCCAGGAGCTGGCCGACCTCAAGGAGATGTGGGATGACCGAGAACTGTCCACACGTGAATACCGGTCCATGCGCAAGACCGTCGAGGACCGAATCGCAGCAGTGCAACGGAAGCTCGTAAGCCGGCCGACAGTCGAAGTACTCCAAGGTTTGGTTGGCCCCGGGGCCGCAGCCAGTTGGAAGGCTCTTGAGGCTGCCAAGGACTGTCAGCGCATGAATGCGGTAATGCGCTTCCTGTTCTCGGCAGTGATCATCGATGCCTCAAGCCTGCGCGGACGCGCATTCGACTATGGCCGGGTGGAGATCGAGCCCAATCCCAATCTCTGAACACAGGCGTGCCGGTTGGGACCCCTCGGGAGGGGGGTTCCAACCGGCTGTCAGTCGTCCTGTCGTTCCTCTCCAGGGGTGAGCAGCTCCGCCAGCCGCGTCATGCTCGCCGAAGTGATTCGGCGCGGGAAGCGTGAACAGACGCGTTCCAAGTGCCAATCACGGTCATGACGTTCGGAATGCGGATCAGCCTTGGCAACAGTCGGATCACCCCCCGTTGCCTCAGTCATCGGGGCACACCCCCACCGACGGCCTTCGGTCAGCACCCTGGGGTTCCCGCCGCGCCCCGCCCACCCACCCTGGGGTCGCGTAGTCCCGGGCGATCTCCCGGGTCCGCTCCCGGTCGGCGGCCATCTGCTCAGCGATCACGGCCTCACCGGGCCGATGCCCCACACCGGCGAACCGCCACTCGCCCACCGTGACCTCACCCTCGGCGGCGGGCGCGCCCCGGACCCAGTCCTCCCGCTCCGCCCGCAGGCTGCGGTACGTCGTCGAGTACACCCGCGTCTTGGTCAGGCAGTGCCCCCCAAAGCCCAGCATGTGCGCCCATGCCCGCAGCCGCAGGTGCGCCAACTCCGCCAGACCACCCAGACGCCAACAGGTCCCCACCAGCGCCCGCATATGCGCAGACACCCGCAGCGACCGGATCTCGGCAGCGCTCGTCACCCGCCGGTCGACCGCCCCCGCAGCCTCCGCACCCTTTGTCGTGTACTTCGCCACGTACGCCGCCACCCGCTCACCGGTCCCCGGGTCGTCGGGACCGCCGCGCAGCTCATGCACGTCGACCTGAACACCGAACCGAAGACGCCGCTCCCCGTAGGCCGGCGAGGCCGGGGCAACCACCGACACGGATCCGGCCGCCGTGCGGACCGCGTCCACCAGGACATCGGCGCCCGCCCAGGAAGGCGGCAGGTCCGCAGCACCGTCCGGACCGTCCAGACGCACGATCGCATGGAAGTGCACCACCCCACGGCGCTGGTACTCCGCCACCTTCACCGCCGACACCCGCACCACCCGCCGAACCGCCGAACGCCCCACAGCCGCCAACTGTGCGAGCCGGTGATAGACCGTGTCCCCGAAGGCTTTCCACAGCCTTCCGGCGTGCGCGTTCCACAGCACGTGACCCGGGTAGTCGTAGCACTCCGTACACACCGGAGCCCCGACGAGGCCACCGTTCTCCGGGTGGATCCGGCCGCACCCGAGCGCCCGCCCGTGCGCGCAGACACCGGGGCGTTCACGGTGGCAGCCGCCCGCCCGGTGGACCCGGCCGAACGAGGGCGCCGTCAGCGTCAGGAACACCGACGGGTGCAGCTGCACGTCCTGCGGGACACCCTTCCCGCCGGCGAGCCCGGCGTGCACCAGGTGCCAGCTGTCGCCCTGATGCAGCCACGAGCACGGCCCGCAGCGAGAAGCGCGCCGGTTGCGGCACCGCAGCGCCAGCCGCTCCCCGGGCTCACCGGCCGTGTCGTACCGGCGAACCAGCTCACCCGAAGCGGCGTCGAACGTCGCCGACATCCCCCGCAGGTACACCGGACGCGCACACCCCCCGGTCGCCGCGATCTGCTCCAACCACCGCGCCAAACCCGGCATCTGCCCCAGCCGGACCAGATCACGGTCCACCTCACCCAGGTGTCGAACCCTCTCCTCCTGGACCAGGTACGCACGCCGGGCCGCAGGACCGTCGAAAGGACCGTTCATCGAGAACCACCCCCGAGCAGAACGGGCCGCCCCCGGCCACACCGGGACGACCGGCAGGACCGAAGGCGGCGGGACGATCACGAATGCGGAGCGGTGGGCGTCGAGGGCACCGACGGGTCCCCGGAGTGCGTCAGGCCCGTGACCAGCCAGCGCACCGCGTCCCCGATCGGGTCGGCCAAGTGCGTCTGAGCCAGGAAGAACCCGAACACCCCCACCAGGAGCACATGCCAGATCTTCAGCTCGCGCGAGCGGACCAGCAGCGCGACGACCACCGCCAGGAACGCCGTCAGCGGCAGGGCCACGTTCACGACAGACCCCCCGCCCCGGCCGATCCGGCATACAACTGGCCCACCGACGGCCGCAGATGGGCGAACCGCACGGCCACCTCCTCCGCCTCCTCCGGCGTCACCAGGAACGAGCGGGCCCGCATCCACCCACCGTCCGGCGCCCCCAGGGCCACCGCCACCCCCGGCATCGAGACCGGGATCGACTGCACCGCGTCCACCGCGCCCGCATCGAGATCACCCAAGGTCATCTCCGCCGTGCCCTTGTCCGCCACCCGGAAGCAGGCCCGCCCCGCCAGCTGGGCCCGCAGCGACGTCGCCCCCGGACCCAGGTCCGAGCCGAACCGCTGGCCGGCGACGATCAGGTGCACACCCAGCGCCGCCCCCAACTGACCCAGTCGCAGCAGCGCCGTCGACACCTGCGACACCTCGGCCTTGTCCGCGCTCGTCGCCGTCAGGTACAGCTCCGCGACCTCGTCCACCAGCACGACGATCGGAACCGGCTGCTGCTTGTCGGGGAGTTCCCACACCGAACGGACGCCCGTCGCACGGCACAGCGCCATCCGCCCCATGGTCACTTCCACCAGCACGTCCAGCAGATCCACCGCATCGCGGCGACTGGTCGCGAGCGCCGTCAGACGCGGCGCGAACAGGCCCAGTTCCATGCCGCCCTTGAGGTCGATGCCGACCAGGGCCACCGGCTGCCGGGACCACTGGGCCACCAGCGAGGCCAGCAGCGTCGACTTGCCGGACTGCGTCGCGCCGACGACCAACCAGTGCGGGACCCGGCGCAGGTTCACCAGCCAGCGCCCACCGTCCTCCCAGACCCCGACCACCGCCGACAGCAGCCCCACCGACCCCCGGAACGGCTCCGCCGGACGACTCAGCGGATCCCAGGCGTTCGCCACCAGCCACACCGTTCCCCGGGTGTCGGACACCGCCCGCACCGCGAACACCCGCCACGCGTGAGCCATGGCTCCGCAGGCCGCCGCGTACTCCTCCGGCGTCTGCCCGGAATGCAGGCGGACCTTGACCGACAGTCCGCCCCGCCGCCAACGCGGCACCCCCGCCCGGGGCTTGACCGGCTTCAACGCCCGACCCTGCACCACCACCGCGCCCAGCAGAACCGCCGGCGGACGCCCCGGCACCGACAGCCCCTGCACATCCGCCAGCCGCCGCCACGTCCACCGGAAGCGGACCACCGTCACCGGGAACCCCCACAGCAGCCACCACAGGTTCGGCGAACGCCGCCGCAACCACGGCGACAGCACCCCCAGCACCATGGCCGCCACCACGAGAGCGCCCAGCAGCCACACGATCGGCGGCAACGACGTCGCCCCGGCCGCCAGCACCACCCTGTTCTCCACCGCGTTCACTTGCGCACCTCCGCAATGGCGTTGATGACGTCGACGTCGACGACGACCGAGCGGCTGATCTGATCCGCCCAGGTCTGGCGTCGGTGGTGCACCAGCGGGCGCACGAACCCGAAGAACCCCGGCGCGATGTCCACCACGTGCAGCAGGCTCCGCACGATCGAGCGCGCCGGACCCAGCGGCCGGGCGGTGTCCTCATCCACGGTCACGATCCGCATCACCCGCTGCCCCAGCGACTGACCCGTGCGACCCCGCAGCGCCCACTGCCACACCAGGAACGCCAGCGGCAGCACCCAGTACAGAACCTTGTAGAGCGACTGCATGTCGAAGTTCACGAGCATCGCGAGCAGTTGCAGCAGCGCCAGCGGCGGGCGCGCGTATAACAGCACGGCCGTGTAGGTCGTCATGATCCCCCCGGCGATCGAGACCTCGATCAGCGCGGCACACGCCCGCGTGGACCAGTCCGCCATACCGGGCACCGCCGGACGGGACTCCCTCTTCGCCCGGCCCGGACCCACCAGGGCCCGCCAGCGTTCCTCACTCACCGGAACCACCGCCCTCGATGCCCTCCGGCGCAGGCAGCGGCACACCGTGTTCGATCGCCAGCGCCCGCAACTCGCTCTCCAGGTCCCGCGCCAGCAGCGCCGCGTCCTCCGCCATCGGCGCCACGATCGCGAACAGGAACCGGGCCCGACCCCACGCCATCTCCGGCCCCAACTCACCGGCCAGCTCGCCCAAGTCGCTCAGCCGCTCGCGCAGGTCCCGCCAGTCGCGACCGTCGCTCAGACGCCCGCTCACTTCGCAGCCCCACCCGAAGCGGGCCGCTCCACCGCCGGCCTGGCGGCAGGCGGCGCCGCCACCACCGACTCCGCCCGGTACGCCAGCCCCGCCCGGCCGTTCATCTCCCACCAGAACGCTTCCAGCCCGACCAGGCTCACCACCTGCCCCACCTCGATCCCCGAGGGCTCACCGGTCACCGACACCTCGATGAGCGCCGTCTTCCGGCCCTCCGGCCGCACCGCGACACCCACCGCCCACACCGCCTTGCCGTCCCGGTCCGTCTTGATCACACCCGTCTCCGGGTCCGTCTTCGCTTCCACCGACACGCACAGCGCGACACCCAGCCTCGCGGCGTCCAGCGGCAGGTTCTTCAAGGTCATGCCCCTTCCACCCCTCCCGAGTCAGAGCCAAATTCATCAGTCATCATGATGAATTCGGCGGGAGGACGAGCATGAGCCCACTTGACGCGGAAGACAAGGGCATTCATCCTGACGACTGCTGATTCCGGGCCCCCGACACGCGGGCTGATCAGCGGCAACCCGCACCATGTCACGATTTGATAACGACCAGGGCGGACACGAACGGTCCGCAGCCGGAGGGGCCGAAGTGGCTGTTGTGAAGGGGCAAGCCCTCTACAAGCAGGTCGCGCGCGAGATGCGCAAGGCCATCGCCAAGGGCACATGGCGACCCGGCGAGCGCATCCCCACCGAGGACAAACTCACCGCTCAGTACGGCGTCTCACGACCCACCGTCCGCCAGGCCGTCGCGGAACTGCGGGCGGACGGCCTCCTGGACGTCCAGCAGGGACGCGGCACCTTCGTCCGGGGCCCCCAGCCCGAGCAGAGCGCGACGATCAACATCGAACGCACCGTCGTGTGCGCCGGCGACCAGTACCACTGCCCCGCCGGATGGCACGACGCCGAGGAACCCACCGTCTACCGGGTCCGCCTCGAAGCCACCGCCGCCGAGACCCTCGCCGCCGACGAGGGCGACGCCGCCTTCCTCGTCCAGCGCCTCTACACCCACGAGGCCAGCGGACTACGCGCCCGCTACAGCGGACTGCTGCCCATGGAACGCATCACCGGCACCGTCCTGGCCAAGCACCCCGAACTGTTCAACACCGACGCCTACGCCGCACTCGCCGCAGCGCACGGCCCCGTCGAATGGCACGAAGGCATCAGTGCCCGCATGCCCAACCCCGACGAACGAGCCGCACTCCACGTCCCCGAGAACACACCCCTGCTCATCTCCCAGCGCGTCACCCGCACCCAGACCGACGCCCGACCCCTCATGCTCGAAACCCTCACCATGACGGCCGCCGCCACCGAGCTGACGATCACCCACCGACCCGTTGCGCGTCAGCCGGGCCCGTCCAGCCATCCGGTCGACCCCGAAAATTCCATCAAGAGAGCGTTGTGACCAGCGAACGACATGGTCGTGACGAGCCGCGCTTATAGGCATCGTCGGATACGAGCCGTGCCGGTAACCGTTCGGCGGACAACAGTCGGCATCCGCATGGCCGCCTCGAACGAGGCCGGTTACGTTCGACCCCAGGCACGGAAAGTGCCAATCACATGACAAGGCGTGACATTTCCAGCTCTGTCGCGTCCACATCCATGGATGGAGTCGAAGATGACCGACCGGGTACAGGTCCGCAATACCGCCAGGACAACGGTGCGCCGCCGCATGCGCCTCGGCATCGCCGCTCTCGCCGTCGCGGCCCTCCCCCTCGCTGCCCTCTCTCCGGCCCGCGCCGCCGACCAGGAGCCAGCCGCCGAGGCCCCCAGTGCTGCCGCCGTTGCCCGGGAGACCAGCATTGCCTCCGAACTGGCAGCCATGGGGCTGCAGGTGCGGACCAGGGCAGGCGTGATCGTCGCCTGGGGCCCCGCCGACATCGTCAACGCCGCCGTCACCCAGTTCGCCGACCAGAACCCCTTCGCCATGTTCACCGAGCCCGACCAGAACGGCCAGGGCTACATCGGGATCCGGGGGACCAGCATCGCCCGGTGGATCGGCTTCACACCCGGATCCGGCGTCGCCATCCAATCGGTCAGCAACGAATCCGACGACGAGGTCATCGTCTACGACCAGCCCACCGGCCACCTCAACATCGGCGCAGACCACCACACCGCCGAGAACCTGCCCGACCCCCACGCCACATCCGCCAAGGCCAACCGCGCGGGCGCCACACACGGCGCAGTCGCTCTCAGCGGGAAGAGCCTTCTCAGCGGCGACCAGGTACAGATCCCCATCAACGTCGAACCGTACATCTGCGGCAACTCGGTCGGCGTCCTCAGCGTTCTGCACCCGGCGTTCGCCAAATCTTGCATCAGCTTCTGAGCCGACCCGCCTTCGGGCCCCGGTCAGCTGTCGCTGAAGCCGTCGAAAACTTTCTCTACTCACTCAAGGGCGGCGCACAGCGCCGCCGGTCGCCCATGGCGCCCCGGCCGGGCATGCGGCCTGACGGCCGGTCCCGGCCGGGCGCCAGACCGACCGACGGCACCCCCGAACAGCGGAAAAAGCCACCGCGGCAACCGGCCCGCAGCACCGCGGAGAACCGTGCCGCGGCGCCGCTGAAGATCAACTCCCGGCGGCATCCGTCGACTCCCCGGCCACATCGACCTCGCCCCGCGCCGCCATGCCGTCGAGGATCACCCGCAGCCGGCGCGCACCCGAGAGCGTTCCCTTCAGGAACACGACCCCCCGGCCGTCGTCGGCCCACCCCGCCTGTGCCTTGACGAGATCGTCACCGGCCAGCCCCAGCCCGACCAGTGCCGCGTTCAGGTCGACCGCCGCCGTCCTGGCCTCAAGCCACGCGCCCTCGTAGTCCACCCCCGGGATCATCGGCCCGCCACCGAGGAAGATCTCCCCACTCTCGTCGCCGATCTCGTCGCCGTCGCCGGAACCGCCCCTGTTCGACATCCCCGCCACCCCCGTGCACTGTCCGCCCGCCCTGTGGCCGATAAGTATCGACTGTCCTGAAATCGGTACCACACCCCACTGACAGCAGTATGACTGTGCACCAACACGAACGACCCCGGGGCGCGAAGGCCCGGGGGCTGCTCAGCGACCCGGCGGGCCGTCCAAGGTACTCCCGGCCGACCGGCGCCGCCACCACCCCGACCACCGTCCGCGCGCACGCCCCCGGCGTGAACCGGGCAGCCGGACGCCCCGCCCGGAAACCAGCCGGACGGGGCGAACAGGACGCCTGCTACGGGCAGTTCGGCGAGCACACCCACGCCGTGATCCCCGGACCGGCAGGTGACTCCTGGTGACCACCCGCAACCGGACTCACGGCCTCCCCCCGGCACCGGGCACAGTAGACCGGGCCGACGCGCGGCCAGCCCTCCCCGGCCCCGTTCACGTGGCCGCCACGGTGGAACGGATCGAGCACGCAGGGGGACGTACTGCCGGGGCGCCGGGCGCCGCACACGGGCTTCCGGGTGGTCGCCGGGGTCATCACGCCACCACCCCGACGAGAGCGTGCTCACCCTCGAACGAGTAGCCAGGATCGGGCAGTTCCTTGGACGCCGCCACGAGGGCGCGCCGCCGCCGGACCCGCCGCCGCTCTTCGTCCCGCTCCCACAGCGGCACCACGTGCGGGGGCTCCGGCTCCTCCCCGGAGGCACGCGCGGAGGCACACCCGGAGGCACGCTCCACCCCGGCTGCTTCCGCGACGCGGACCGCACGACGCTCCCGCGCGATCACCCCCGATTCGACGTCCCGCCGCGTGGGCACAACGGACGGGACGACCACAGGCACGGGCAGCACGGCGGGCAGAAAGACCAGTTCGCCGGGCGGCGGAACCGGCACCGGACGGCGGTCGTATGCGGGGGTCCGAAGCCCGTCCAGATCGATCGTGATCGACTGCCCGGACGCCCGGTGGCGCCCCTTGGGGGCGAGATCGGCGGTGAGCCAGAGCGCCAGAGCCGTAGCCGCCGCCAGGCAGCCGGCGGCACCGACGCACCACACCCAGAAGGTAAGATCCGACATGTCGAGTGCTCCTCTAAAGCATTCGGCGGTTGACCCCCGGCGGCCGGGCCTAATCGGCCGCCGGGGGTTCTTCGGTAACGACGGTACTCAGCCTGTCCATACCTGTCCATGGGTATCCATGGCTATGACCGGTCAGCCGTCACGGCTACCGTCATGGGGTGTTCGAGTTCAACCCGACCCGCGCAAAGTGGGAACAGATCGCGGAGATCATCACCGCGCGTATCGAGACCGGCAGACTCCGGCCCGATGACAAGATCTCCGAAGTTCAACTCACGGAGGAGTTCGGGGTGGACCGCAAGACCACTCGCAAGGCGGTCGCTCACCTGCGGGCGAGGGGCCTGGTGGTCACGCGCACCGGCATGGGCAGCTTCGTGACCGGCCAGACCCCTTAGACGCCACAACGCCGAATCGGAACTCGGTCGGCCGAGTGGGGCGCCTGCCAAGTAGGGGACGAAATCCCCGTCAGCTGACCCCGCCCAGCGAATCCAGCGTCCATCCGTCACCCGGCGTCGGGCGCCGATGATGCCGCTTGCGTGGCACGGGACCTTCGGGCGGCAGCCGGAACCAGCAGGTTCGGAACCCCGGCGCAGTGCCGACCAAGTGGTCGTACTGCTCGCTTCCCGCCGGCCAAGGAACCAGGATCAAGCTGTCAGCGATGACACGCCCGGCAGCTAGTTCACACATCGCATAGACATGCGCCTTGACAAACTCCGGTGTGTCCGGAGGCAGATCACTGACCTTCATTGAGCCAGCATGGCAGAACTCGCCGACCCGGTGAGGGGCAACCCAAGTTCTGCCACGCCGGTTGCTGCTAGGCCGCGTTCGGCCCGCTGTTGCCGCAGTCGAAGCCGCACCCGCTAGGTTCCTCGGTGTGCTCGCACCCGGCAGCCACCGGGATACTGCGGTCCGTCGGCGGCTTCCACAACGCGGTGTCGACGTCGTACCCGGCACCACGGATCGCGTCCATGGTGCGGGTGAGCGCGTCGGGGTCGTGGCGGGTCGTGTCCGGCGGCTCGGGGACGTGGTGGACGAACAGCCCCAGCCGCTTGCACAGGCGGGCATAGACCACCGTGTGCAGGATCAGGGCGTGCCACCCCTCATCCACGGTCCGGGACGGCTTGAGCCCAGACCGGGGCGAGGCCGCGCACGCGACGACGAACTTGAGCGCCTCGGCCGTGATCTGCTCGGCCGTGTCGACCCCCATGCCGGGGTTGTTGCGCTCCACCGTCGCCACGACCCCGGCGAACTCCTCCGGGGTGACGAGGCTTCGCACATCCGCCACAGCGGACGCTTCCTGAGCGGTACTCATTGCTGATCTCCCTTCGGTTGTTGCGACTTGCGGACCCGGCCCGGCGATCGCGAGCAGCAGCGAGCTGCCGGGACGGGAGTCTTGGGGGGCTCGCGCGGCAGCGCGAAGCCTTCTACGTCGCGTTGGTCAACTCACCCCGGAACAGCAGCGGGAACCGGTTTCCGAGCAAGGACGCCGCCACGGCGGCACGGATGCGACGCTCGATGAACGGCTCGGTGTAGCGGGACAGGAGATCCACCGGCACCCACTCCAGAGCACGAATGTCCAGCGCACGCTTGACCGGCAGGGACAGCGCGCCGGCCTCCGTGAGCGACATTCGCCCCCCGTCGCACACGATGGCGATTCCCTCGGGGGCGCCCGTCGCGACGTCCTGCGGCACCTGATCCTCGACCAGGCCGTGACCGATCTCCCGCTCCAGGCCGGTCCAGTCACTCAACGCGCGCCGCGCGGCCGCCGCAACCGACTCCCCGGGAATGACGCCGCCACCCGGCAGCGTCCAGTCCGGCCGCTCCGCCGGGAGGACCAGCAGCACCAAGCCTCCGGCCTGATCCAGAACGAGTACTTGAGCGTCGAGGCGGTGAGCGTGGTCCATAGCTACTCCTGGGGGATGAGGGTGCCCCGTTCCGCAGCGGGCAGCGCGCGGAACGGGGCGGAGGGTGTGCCCATCCCGGCCCGTTTCAAAAACCGGGATGGGCGGGACCCGGAGGGCGGTTCACTGTGAGAATCTCCTCCGGGGGATCGAGGGGCCCCGCCCGCCCTGGGGGGAGGGGGCGAGCGGAGCCCGTGCCGCTTCCCTTGGCCAAAGGCCAAGCCCGTTGGGAGCGGCGTCCACCGTGGCTCCCGACGCGCGGTGGAGCGGGGCCCCGTCCCCGAGCCGGCCTTCCGGGCGGCGCGGGACAGAGTCGGGATCAGTAGCTCTCGAACCGCCCGCCGGTCCCGCGTTCGTGCGCGGCCGCGTCGTCGGACTGCTCGCTGCTCTGACCGGCAGAGTCGGAATCGCCGGTCGTCGTGGGTTCCTCGTACGGGTCGAAGATAGCGATCTCGATTCCTAACTCATCGCGTTGGAGGGGCAGTTGTTGACCAGGTCGGCGCGCATCAGTGCTTGACGGCGCCACCGGTAGGCCCGCTCAAGGCAGGCAGGACAGAAAGGCAATGAGCAGTCGCCAAGCACGGGACCGGGGGCCACGACGTTCGGGCGCTCGCAGCAGAAGCACCGCCCGAACCGCCACCCCGACTTGGGGAGCGGCGACGGAAGATCCGCTGTGCTCACGCCGCGCCGCTCATCCGCCGCGAGTCGAACCCGCGCTTCAGCGAACGCATCTCGCGCCCGGTGAGGCTCGCTTCGATCTCACTGTGATAGGTGGTCCACTCACACCCACCCTCAAGGGGACGCAGGTAGACCTGCCCACCCACGGTGCCCATGAAGTGACCCGTCCTGTCGTGAAGGTGGTCATAGACCACCTCGCCCAGCTCGGGATAGTAGTCCGGTCCCGCCGGCTCCCTCGCACGCCGCATCTCAGTGCCCTTCCGTAGTCGGATCACTACCGGGTGGCTTCACTGTGGCGTAGAGTCCCACTCTGTTCAACGTGCCCAGTCCGGTTGATTAGTAGGACGAACTCGCGTGAATCTGAACGAACTTGATCCAGAATCTTCGCCCGCCGCAGGGTTCGGCGTGTTCCTCCGCACGTTGCGGGAGCAACACGGCTGGACACAAGAGCATCTTGCGCGTCTTATCGGCTGCACCGCGTCGCATGTCTCGGCTCTAGAAAATGGTCGGCGGCGAGCAACTCAACGGATCTCAACAGCTCTTGACAAGGCGTTCGGGACGGCCGAGGACGGCGTCTTCCGCCAGAGAGCGAGCGAGGTCAAGTACTCAGCTCTGCTTGCAGGGTTCTCTCAGTACGTAGAACACGAGCCAAAGGCGGTGGAACTGCGCCTGTTCACTCTCGGTATCGTGCCCGGCTTGTTGCAGACGACCGAGTACGCGGCAGCAATCGCCGCAGGGGCCGTCGAGCGGGGAAGTATCACGCCAGACCAGGCCGACGAACGGGTTCGAGTCCTCATAAGCCGACAGGTGAACGTGCAGCGGACACCGCCGCCGCTGGTTCACGCCGTTCTGGATGAAAGTTGCGTTCGGCGCCCTGTCGGCGGGAACGCTGTCATGGCAGCTCAACTTGACAGACTTGTTGAGTTTGCCAACGAGCCGAACAACATGCTTCAACTCGCCCCGTATCGCCTTGGCGAGCGTAGAGCGTTCGACCTGCCTGTCTACATCCTCACCATGCGGGATCGGTCGCTGATGTCCTACGCCGAGAGCGCCCAGCAGGGGCACCTGGAGCGGGAGACCGACGCCGTGTTGCCCATGCTCACGGCCTACTATCAACTGCAAGGCCAGGCACTCTCACAAGCGGACTCAGTTGAGATGATCCGCGAGCTTCGGAGGGAACTATCGTGACCGCAGGCGGACCGAACTGGTTCAAGTCCTCGTACAGCAGCAACGGCGGCGAATGCGTCGAGATCGCCAGCAACATCCCCGACGTCGTACCAGTACGAGACAGCAAGGATCCCGAAGGCCCTGCACTCGTCTTCAGTGCTTCCGAGTTCACGGCCTTCGTCGATGCTGTGCGCAACGGAGAGTTCGGCACCGTCTGATGCTGCGCCTCAGGCGCCTCCCCTCCGGACCCCTCCGCGATGGCGACGCGGCGGGGTCCTTCGTTGTCCAGAGAAGGCCCGTCATCGATGGCTGCCGCGCTGTGGCCATGGTCGGTGGCGAGAAGCTTTACGCACCCACCGCTGGCGGGGCCCGCGTCGGGCAAGGCCGGGGGGCCACTCGGCCAAATTGCGGTCAGGCCCAGAAGCCTGCCCGAGACCGCCGCGAGCTTACGGCCCCCCGGCCATGCCCGACCCCACCACCGGCAGGACCCCGCCCAAAGCTTCCCGCCACCTCGGTCCGCAGGCGCGCCGGCCGGGAGGCTGATCACCCAAGCGTCTGTCAGGCCCGGGGGCCGCGTCGGAAAAGGGTTGTGAAAAAGGCTTGACTCAGGCAATCACGATGCCACTGTTCTTCGGCTCCAACGCCCTCTACCCGGTCGACCTGATGCCGGGCTGGCTCCAGGCGGTCAGCCTGGCCAACCCGCTCAGCTACCAGGTCGACGCCCTGCGCGGGCTGCTGATCGGCACCCCGTCGCACCTGCTGCTGGACTTCGGCGTCCTCACCCTCGCCACCGCCCTCGGCATCACGTCCGCCTCCGCCCTCCTGGGCCGCCTCGCCCGCTGATCCGACGTCGGCGGCCGCGCGGGATGCGACGGTGTCAGATGCGGTCGGCAGACCACGCCGGGTCGCGGCCGGTGAGGGCCAGCAGCTGGGCCTCGGCGTCCGCGCCCGGCGGCGCGGCGAACGGTGGGTCGAAGCGGCCGGTGCCGGCCAGGTCGCGGTAACCGTGGAACTCCGTGAGCGCGTAGCGCGCGGAGCCCGGGGGCATCCGGCCGTGCTCGCCGAGGGCCCGGGAGAGGTCCCAGCCGTGGACGACGGTCTCGGCGACCAGCTCGCGGGCGTAGCCGCCCGCGTCCCGTACGCCGTAGCCGAGGTGGACCAGCAGGTCGGGGGCGCCGGGTCGGTCGAGCGCGCGTTGTGCGCTGCGCACGGCCATGGACCAGACGCCCGAGGGGTTGCGGCCGAGGACGTCGCCCTCGAAGCGGTGGCCGATCTGGGCCGGGGTGTAGCCGGCGATCGCCTGGCACACCCAGAGGTGCTGGGCGGCGAGGTGGTTCACCAGGGCGCGCACGTCCCAGTCGCGGCACGGGGTGGGCGCGGTCCAGACGTCCTCGGGCGCCGAGCGCAGCAGCCTGGCCACTTCGGCGCCGGTGGCCGCGTAGTGCTCGCGGACCTCGGTGTGGAATCCGGGTGGGTGGGGACACTCCATCGCCGGGCCTCCGTTTCTGCCCTGCTCACTCCCAGTAAACCGCTACGGGGCGTGACTCGCCAGGGGGCGGAGGCCGCTTCTGCAGGGGGTCTCCGGGGGAGGGGGCGGTGTGCCGTCACTGTGCGTCGTGATGGCGAGGCGCTCTGGTGGAGTCCGGAGCCGCTCTGTAGTGTCCATGCCATGACGACCGTTCGGCGCCGGGCCGCTCTCACCGCGACCCTCATCGGCGCTCTCGCCGCCTCGATCCTCCCCGCCGCCGCCACCGCCCACGCGGCCGGTCCCGGCTGCCGGACCGTCGACTCCGCGCCGCTCGACCGGGAACAGGCCCGCACCGCGGACCCGCGGACCGCCGCGCTGACCGAACGCGGCGGCCTCGGCGACTTCGTCACCCGGTTCCCCGCCGCGCTGTGCAGTGCCCGCACCTCCGCCGAGGCGGGCCGGCTCCTCGACGCCTGGGGCGGGGCGCTCTGGCGGGCCGGAGTGGACCGCGCCCAGGGCCGCCGCCCCGGCGGCGACCTGCCGGCCGCCGACGACCGGCCGCTCTACT